>CP107246.1:0-300483 GCA_030246985.1 Candidatus Nitricoxidivorans perseverans
TGCCGACGATTCCCTTGCCATACCGCTGGCGCAGCTGGAGTCCATGTCAAAGGATCAGACACCCAGGAGGCTGTCGGCGACTGGCACTATTGGCTCGCCCCAGGGCTACCAGTTCTAAGCGACGCAATAACGCTGCGCTGCAAGTCAGGATAAGCACCAAGTTTCTTGCGCAGCGGAACCCACGCTGAATTGTTCGAATAATTCCACCGAGCTCGTCATACCTCAAATAGTCTTCTGCGCACACCGAAACGTGCCGGTTTTGTGCGCTTATACCCCTCATTTTCGACTTGAATTTCGTAGCATGGAGGAATGGAATCATCGAACCTCCCGCTGCTTCTGACGATCGGCCAAGCCGCTGCCCTCGTGGGCTTTGCGCCGAAGACATTGGCGAAATGGCTCTATGGTTATCGACCCGCACCGGTTGGGTGGCCCTCGCCGGTCAAGGCCGGGCGATCCGTCAGATATCGGCGTGTCGATATCGAGTCATGGGTTGACGGCCTCGGAGGCTCCTCTTTGGGCGTCACGGAAACCATTACCCAAACCGCTTCACCGCCACGGCGCCGAGGCCGACCCAAAAAAGAAGCTGCGAAGTGAGGGCATCCCGCATTCCTCACCCGCTGGGCGGCCGCTTCATTCAGGTGTGGGAATGGCAGTCCGAACCATCGGGCGCGACGCAGCAATAGTCATGGCTGAAATCGATTTCCTGGATAGAGCCCAGGATGCGCCGGGCCGACCTGTTGCCTCGCGTGCACGCATCCTTGCTGACCTTGAGGGCTTGGTGGGGAGAAACTCCGTCGATAATGCCTTACGGATATTGGTCGAAGCCGGCTGGCTCAAGCGCCATGAGCGGCGAACGCTTGGGCCATTCAACATTCAGCGATCCTACGAGTTCTCCCTCGATGCCGCCGCGATAGCTGCCTCCCTCGGCCACAGCATGATGAACTCGGACTCTGGCGATCCCGACGTCCCGATTTCGGAAGGCCGGCAATCCCCAAATCGGGACCAGAGCCGAAACCCGATCAGGGAGCCCCTAGAAAGGAAGAAGAAGAGAAAGAAGCAGCAGCATCCAGCAAGCGTCAGATAGTTGCTGCTGCATCTGGCCACTCCACATCCATCCAAGGCAAGCGCCGTCGCAAGCGGCCGAGTGGCATCGTCACATGGGTCCCGGAGGATGAAGTAGAAGCCTTGCGAATCGAAGCGGTGGCGTCTCAAGAAGACATAGTGAAAGCCATAGCAAGGCTATGTCGCAATGAGAAGCAACCGGTGCCGGGTATGGTGGCCATTGAACTCGAACGCATGACCGAAGAAGTTCAATTGGCGCAACTTCGATCCGAAACCGAGGACCGTCACCAGTTTGCGCTCAACGCAAAGCCAGCGGATGATGTATCGGCCTTTGAGATCGGTATCAAGTTGATGCCCAGCGCCGTTCGCAGAGGGGTGCGGGCCCGCCGGTCCGGTGCGCAACAGGCATTGGATGGCGATACTATTTTGCGAAAGGAACCGGCGGATCCTCTGCCCTCCCCAGCCAACTCCACAACACCTTGAGCGCGAGCCAGTAGGCATAGGCCGTCGTCGGCGCCAGATCCCGATGCGCCTTCCAGTAGGCGATGACCTGTCGCTTGCCGATCTGCGCCAGGCCGGTCAACCCAAATTGCGCCTGCATCCAGTCGACCATGATGACCAACCGGTCCACCTGCTGGCGCCGGTTGGTTTTCCCACCATGGGCGACATACACATGCGCCCGACGACGAACCTGATCAGCCAAGGTAGGCATTCGAGACGTCGACGCGGTTGTGGCCGAGTTCCTGGGCAATCTGGGCGCGCACCGCCTGATCTCGCTCTTTGGCCTCCGACACATGTATCTGGAGCTGGAGGGCCAGCCACTCGTGATGCGGATCGCCATGCGGGATGCCGGCCATGACCGGGCACTCGGCGCCCATCTCCCGTTTGTAGCGCAGGTAGGCATAGGTGTGGCGCTCTCGGTGAAACCGGATAGCCAGCGCCGTCGCGATCCGGTAGCAGTGGCGGCGGAACTCCGCATAGGTCATGTCCGGGGGAACCAGTGAGTGATGGCTTCCCTGGTAAGCTTTGGCCACGCGAAGGATTTGCGTCTGCGGGCTCGTGCAGATCGGGATCTCCCGCCGACGGCCCCCTTTCGTGCCATTGATGACCGGCAGTACCTGAGCGGCGATATATGCGTCGGCATCGCGCGCATCAAATTTCGCCGACTCCTCGAAGCGCAGTCCATAGGCCCGCTGCAACCGAAGCAGGATTTTGGTCAGCTTGTCGACGCTGGACAGCCAGTGGAAATGCTCGTTGGTGCTGACGAGCTGGCTATCCATGGCGATGCCGGTGCGTAACGGAATGCCGCAGTCGCGGGTGGGTGACACGGATACATGGCGATCGCCCCGGGCGATCTCGAGAACGCGGTTCACGGCACTGACATAATTCTGTGCGGTGGCCGGTTCCAGATCGCCATCATCGACCCGGTCCGACAGCGACTGGCCATAGGCAATGACGACGTCGACCGTAATGATCTCCATGCGGCCGATGGCATGGTGTTCCCGGACATAGTCCACAAACAGATTCCAGCGATCCGCCATGGTGTCGATGCTCGAGAACGAGCGCATCCCTTCTTCGAGTGCGACGCGGCCGGCGGCCTTCATGTCGCGGGTACCAAGATCGAAGTTGCGGCTTCCCATAGATATCTCCTTAATTGGCATGGGGTGGTGAATGAAGAAATTCGGGTACAACAAGTGATGCAGGTAAAACAGAGGTGGCGGACTGACCGCTATGAGGAATTCCCGGGCCTGCCGCAAGACCGAAGTCGAGTGGTGAGTGTTGGTTTCACGCGCTGCGGGCGCGGATGCCGTGCAGGCAGGCCATGGGGAAGGCGCTGGCCAGGGGTGGCCAGCGGCATGTTGTATCCAGCGTCGTCGTCCTACGGGCTGCCGGTCGAGGCAGGCAGGCTCACCAGGCGTGAGCGAGCTGTAGGCCCATCCTCGGTCGATGACGGGACAATTTATGGGGTGTCACGCGTTTTCACGCGGCATCGGCCTGTCGGAAACCCGCATTGCGCAAGGCTTCCGGGGTTACTTTCGCTGCCCGTCTCTGTTCAGAGGAGAAGCTTCAAAAATGCAGACGAGCGAACGCCCGGCTGCCTATCTACTGCACAGGGTTGCCCCTGACACTCTCAAGATGCTGCTCAAATATCGCGCACGCCCTGCGCCGCGATTGTTCACGTGTTGCCTTAATGCTGATTATTTCCTCTCCCCAGCTAGGAAAGCCACGTCAAGGCTGCGGCGGGCACTGATGCGATGAGAATGGTAGCAATCGCGATCACGATTTTGGCGGCGAAAAAGAAACTTTTCGGGCGCAATTCGGAAATCGTAGAGAGCCGGCCTGTGGTGAAGTCGACTGGCGGTTCACTGCAGTTACTCGGTACCCAAGAAAATAGCCGATTTTGTGATGCGGCATCTCTGGCGGTCCACTGGAGGTCGACTGAGCGAAGGTATGCCACTGGCCAAGCTCCTATCCAATTTCCGAGTTGGACGTGACCGCACACAGCCGTCATTTTTCGGTGCAAATCGTAAGAGAGAACGCCGTGAATGGGAGACTTCATGCCACTCCGGCACTGCTCAATCTGCGGCCGATCGTTCCAGCCTCATCCTCAAGTCGCCAAGCAGTCAGTTTGCTCGGATAAAGCGTGCCAGCGCGAACGAAAGCGTCGTTGGCAGCAGGCCAAACGTCTTGACGATCCCGATTACCACGATAACCAGACACGGTCTGCCAGGGCATGGGCGCAGCGAAATCCAGATTATTGGCACGACTATCGTGCTGGACACCCTGAATACGTCGAGCGTAATCGTGCCCAGCAAGGGCAACGCAATCGCCAAACCCGTGAAGGAATTGCAAAGATGGTCGCGTCATCAGCCGGAAAGCCCCTGCCAACAGGAACCTATCTCTTGCGTGTGGTCGCTCCCAGCGACGTTGCAAAGATGGACGCGTGGATCGTTGAAATCACGGCCCTGTCAGTGCAAAACGAAGATCTGGCGGCTGATTGCAAAGAGATGACTTGATCGCCGCCGAAGCCTGCTGCTGCTAACTTCCGTGCGAAATGCTCTCGACACGCCATTCTCGATGTCTCGTGCGATTCCGTGCCTTGAGTCGCCAGGCACGTTGGCGCGTCCTCGTTCGGCAAGTCGGGAGTCATGGTTCGATTTCAAGGACAAGGGCTCCCATGCATGGACAGCAACGACACAAACAACAGCACGCCAATTCAGGGGTCCATATTCCGCGCCGCCGAGTATGTGCGGATGTCCACAGAGCACCAGCAGTACTCCACAGAGAATCAGGCCGACAAGATTCGCGAATACGCCGCCCGGCGTGGCATCGAAATCGTCAAGACCTATGCCGACGCAGGCAAGAGCGGGCTGCGTATCGACGGACGGGCGGCCTTGCAGCAGCTTATCAGCGACGTGCAAACCGGCGCTGCCGACTTTCAGGTCATTCTCGTTTACGACGTCAGTCGCTGGGGCCGCTTCCAGGATGCCGACGAATCCGCCTACTACGAGTACATCTGCAAGCGAAAAGGCATCCTGGTCACTTACGTTGCGGAGCAGTTCGAAAACGATGGCTCGCCGGTCTCGACCATCGTCAAAGGCGTCAAGCGGGCCATGGCCGGCGAGTACAGTCGGGAGCTGTCGGCCAAGGTATTTGCCGGCCAGTGCCGGCTGATCGAACTGGGTTACCGGCAAGGCGGCCCCGCTGGCTACGGCCTACGGCGCATCCTCATCGATCAGCAAGGTTCGATCAAAACCGAACTCACCCGCGGCGAGCACAAGAGCCTGCAAACGGATCGCGTCATCCTCATGCCTGGCCCTGAGGACGAGCAGCGCACCATCAACTTGATCTATCAGTGGTTCATCAGCGAGGGCTTATCCGAATCCGGCATCGCCGGCCGCCTGAATGGCATGAAAGTACGCACCGACCTTGACCGCGAGTGGACGCGGACTACCGTGCAGGAAGTTCTGACCAACGAGAAATACATTGGCAACAACGTCTACAACCGGATCTCCTTCAAGCTCAAGAAAACCCGTGTCGTCAATCCGCCAGAAATGTGGATCCGCAAGGAAGGTGCCTTCGATCCCATTGTGTTGCCCGAGATGTTCTACACCGCCCAGGGCATCATGCGCGAACGGGCGCGGCGTTACACCGACGAGGAACTCATCGAGCGACTGCGCGAGCTTTACCAGAAGCACGGCTACCTCTCCGGCCTGATCATCAACGAAACGGAAGGTATGCCCTCGGCCGCCATCTACGCCCACCGTTTCGACAGCCTGATCCGCGCCTATCAGAGGGTCGGCTATACCCCGGACCGAGATTACCGCTATCTGGAAATCAACCGCCTTCTGCGTCAGTTACATCCACGTGTCGTCGCCGAGGCTGAAGCCGAGATTGCCGCTATCGGCGGCGCCGTCGTGCGCGATCCCGCCACCGATCTCCTACGCGTCAATGATGAATTCAGTGTGTCGCTGATCCTGTCCCGCTGCCACACCTACGACAGCGGAAGCCGCCGCTGGAAGGTTCGTTTCGATACCAGCCTGCGGCCCGATATCACGGTCGCCATTCGGCTCGATCCGGAAAACCAAGTACCGCTGGACTACTACCTGTTGCCGCGGCTCGACTTTGGATCAGCGCGCATCAATCTCGCGGAACAGAACGCCATCGAGTTTGAGAGCTATCGTTTCGACACACTCGACTACCTCTACGGCATGGCTGGGCGAACCCGACTGCGGAGGGCTGCATGACAGATAAGCTTTCAGCAGGCGAGATTCGGATGATTCCCCTCGACCGGGTTGACGTCCTGAATCCGCGACAACGCAATGCCAAAGTATTTGGTGACATCGTCGGCAACATCAAAGCGCTTGGCCTGAAGAAGCCGATTACGGTGACCCCGCGCACGACCGACGCCGGCGAACGGTTTCTCCTGGTTTGCGGCGAAGGGCGGTTGACTGCATTCCGCAACCTCGGCGAGACCGAGATTCCCGCCTTGGCCATCGACGTCAGCGACGAGGATGCGTTCCTCATGAGCCTCGCGGAAAACATTGCCCGGCGCCAGTGTCGTCCGCTGGAAATCCTGGGCTGTTCACGGATTTCCTACGGTAAACAAGCGTGCCGACGGTAATGCGGGCGGCATGCAGTTATAGAGGAACGAAGGCGTGTCCTCTGTGTTCAACTGGAAGATCTTGAGCTTGAGATACGCCATATCGCGGAAGCCTCGGGCACGGCGGCGCAGCAGGGCGATGGAGACGTTGCCGGCCTCCAGTCGCGCAGTGGTGATCGGATGAGCGGCGTAGGCGCAGATGCCGGAACGATGGGACTGCAAGGTCTTCACGAACTTGGCAAGGCCCGTGATCTTGGCGGCCTTGGCCATGCCGCACCAGTCGTCAAGGCGCTCGGCCATGTCCGTCGGTGTGGCCGGCTGGTGCCACAGGCGCTGCAACTGCTCCTTGAGCGTGTAGAGGGAAGCCAGCGGTTGGTTCTGTGCCAGCAACAGGTCAAGCCGGCCCTGGTCAGTGTCCTTGAGGGTGCTGCGATTGGAGAGCAGCAGCCACAGGCTGCCCTTGATCGCCTGCTGGCCGGTGAGGTCGCCCAGCGTCTTGGCCGCCTTGAACTCGGCGCGGCGGCAATCGCGGATCACCTTGTTGAACATCTGCATGACGTGGAAGCGGTCGAAGACGATGGATGCCTGCGGCAGCGATTCGCGCACGGCGGCGATGTAGGCCGGCCCCATGTCGAGCGCGACGGCCTTGATGCCGGCAGCGCACTCCTGCGACAGGGCGTCGAGGAACTCGATCAGCACGGCGGACTCGCGCCCTTCCTTGACCCACAGGATGCGCCCGTAATGGGTGCCGGGCGACAGGTCATAGACCAGGGTGAAGTAGCTCTGTCCCTTGGCGCGGGCGACTTCATCGACGCCGAGGTAACGAATACCGGCAAGGGTTTGCGGCTGCGGAATTGGAATCGTCTCCGCCAGGTGTGCGCATTCGATGGCTTTCACCGAATCCCAGGACAGGCCGAAATGGCGCGCCACCGCCGAGATCGGCATGTGCCGGGCCAAGCCGGCGATCAGCCGCGCCAAGCGTTTCGTCACCCGCGCCTTGGGGCAGACAAACGGCAGTTGCTCCACGCGCACGTGGCCGGGCGACAGAAAGGTCTCGGCGTACTCGATCTCGACTTCGCAGGGCCAGCCGCCGATGGGTACGTCTCGCACCGTCCGCCGCAGCAGACGATTGACCTGCCCACGCCGCCCCGTGCGGCTATCCACCGGCCGCCGGCGCCGGTCACGGTTGCAGATGACCCGCACCCGACCGCCCTCTTCATCGAATACAACGCTCTTGATCACTTGCCCCTCAAGCCCCAAAATCTTCGCCGGGATGACCGCTCCCATAATGTTGTACCTGCCCGAGTCCTGGAAACCCGCGTGGATACACCATCTCAGGGATGTCGGTCATCTCATTTACCGTAGGATTTGCCGGAAGAGCCAAATCCTGGCAGGCATTGCCCAACTCAAGGACAAGGGCTACACCCCCAAGCTCATCGCCGCCAAAACCGGACTGACGATGCAATACGTTCAAGGCATTCTCACGCTTCTCGAACACGGCGAGGAGCGGCTGCTGGTCGCCGTCGAGAAAGGCCTAATTCCGCTCAACGCAGCGCTCACCATTGTTGGTGCCGGCGACGACGATAAAGCGATTCAGGCGGCACTGCAGGAAGCCTACGAAACCGGCCAATTGCGCGGCAAACCATTGATGGAGGTGCGACGCATCATTGAGCGGCGGCAAACGCTGGGCCGATCGATGTCGCGAGGAACCTCGCGCAAGCGTGCCGAAACATCCACCACCGCTCTGGTTCGTACTTATCAGCGCGAGGTCGAGCGTCAGCAGCAAATCGTCAAGAAGGCCGAGATGGCACAGCAACGCCTGATATTTCTCATCGGCGCACTGCGACAACTGCTCGCCGACGAAGATTTCGTGAATCTCTTGCGCCCGACTTTGACACTTTCGAGGCACATTTCAGACCGACACCCATCAACCATGCGGGTTTCCGAGCGTCGAATCGCAAAACGCCTAGATACATGGATTGTTGATTATCGCCCCGGAAGGCCGCTACGATACGGGCCATGTACCTACGCGAGAGCAAACAACGGCGAGCGGATGGCAGCGTCGTGACCTATCTGCAACTGGCGGAGAACGTCTGGGATGCCGCCAAGGGAAGGTCGCAAGCCAGCATCGTGCATAACTGCGGGCGCGCCGACGATCCCGACGTTGTCGAGCGTCTGCGCAGGCTGGCCAAAAGCATCCTGCGCCGCTGCTCGCCGGAAGAGATCGTCGCTGCCGATGGCGACTGGCGCCTGATCTGCGCCTGGCCCTACGGCGACCTCTACGTCCTCGAAGCCATCTGGAAGCAACTCGGCATCGACGCCATCGTGCGACAGCAGGCCAGCCCGCGGCATCTCGGGTTCGACGTCGAGCGCGCCCTGTTCGCTCTGGTCGCCAATCGTGCCTGCGCGCCGGCCTCGAAACTCTATTGCCATGAACAGTGGCTCAAGGAAGACGCGCATATCGACGGGACGCAGGGATTGAAACTGCACCAGCTGTACCGCGCCATGGACTTCCTGGAAGCGAACAAGAACGCCATCGAGCACGCCATCTTCCACCGGGTGGCCGACCTGCTCAATCTCGACGTCGAGGTGATCTTCTACGACACCACCTCGCTGCACTTCGAGACCGATGAGGAAGACGAAGGCGACAAGAACGGAAACGTCCAGGGCAGCCAGGCGGCCGGCAAGAAAGTCTATGCCGCTCCTCGCAAGCGCGGCCACAGCAAGAACGGCCGCAGCGATGCGCCGCAGATCATCGTCGGTATGGCCGTCACCCGGGATGGCTTTCCGGTGCGTCACTGGGTCTTCCCCGGCAACACGGTCGATGTCACCACCGTTGCCCGGGTCAAGGAAGACCTACGCGGCTGGCAACTCACGCGCTGCCTCTTCGTCGGCGATGCCGGCATGGTCTCGCAGGCCAACTTGCAGACCTTGTCCAAGGGCGGCGGCAAGTACCTGCTGGCGATGCCAATGCGCCGCGGCGACGAGGTCACCGAGGACGTGCTATCGCGACCGGGCCGCTATCGCACTGTCGCCGAGAATCTGGAGGTGAAGGAAGTCATCGTCGGCGAGGGCGAGCGGCGGCGACGCTATGCGGTCTGCTTCAATCCGCTGGAAGCCAAACGCCAGAAGGCACATCGGGAGGAACTGCTGAACGAACTGGAGGCGGAACTGGCCAGCCTGTCCGATCTGGCCAAGGTGAGTCACACGAAACGGGTCTGCGCCTTGCGCAGCAGCGCCCGCTACGGGCGCTTGCTGAAGGAAACGAAGCGGGGCTTGGCGATTGATCGCCAGGCGGTCGCCGAACTGGAGCGTTTCGACGGCAAGTTCGTGGTGCATAGCAACGACGACACGCTCACGGCCGAGGACATGGCGCTGGGCTACAAACAGCAGCAGCGGGTGGAAGAGGCCTGGCGGACGATGAAGAGCGGATTGAAGATGCGTCCGGTGTTCCACTGGGCGCCCCACCGCATTCATGCCCACATCGCCATCACCGTTCTGTCGCTCTTGCTGGAGCGCACCATCGAGCACGCGTGTCAGGATACCTGGCGCACTATCCGGGATGACCTGAAGCGCATCCAGTTGGCGCTATTGTCCAGCCCCCACGGTCGTGTCTGGCAGGTGACCGAGCCTTCGCCGGATGCCGCTAACCGATTGAAGGCATTGAAAATAAAGCCGCCGAAGCCGATCCTGAATCTGGATTGACCGCCTTCCCCGCCTAGATACACACCGATTTCGGCTGTCTCGCCGAATGCTTTGCGCCATGCGGCTTTCCGTGGGGCGTGTTACTTGGCGGTGTCAAAGTCGGGTTGCGTGCCGAAGGACTCGAAACCCTGCCGAAGTATCTTGCCGATCGTGTCTGGAGCAGTGGGGGCCGGACATGAGCAAGGTAGCGCTCGGGTTCGTTCCCGACACTCTGCGCGTCGCCCTGGACAAGCTGCTCCCGTCTCGAAAAACACCGACCGGCTTGGTCACGTCGTACAAATATCGACAGATACTCGCGTCCATGGGCGAAATCGGTTTGGGCTGTTCACGGATTTCCTACGGTAAACAAGCGTGCCGACGGTAATGCGGGCGGCATGCAGTTATAGAGGAACGAAGGCGTGTCCTCTGTGTTCAACTGGAAGATCTTGAGCTTGAGATACGCCATATCGCGGAAGCCTCGGGCACGGCGGCGCAGCAGGGCGATGGAGACGTTGCCGGCCTCCAGTCGCGCAGTGGTGATCGGATGAGCGGCGTAGGCGCAGATGCCGGAACGATGGGACTGCAAGGTCTTCACGAACTTGGCAAGGCCCGTGATCTTGGCGGCCTTGGCCATGCCGCACCAGTCGTCAAGGCGCTCGGCCATGTCCGTCGGTGTGGCCGGCTGGTGCCACAGGCGCTGCAACTGCTCCTTGAGCGTGTAGAGGGAAGCCAGCGGTTGGTTCTGTGCCAGCAACAGGTCAAGCCGGCCCTGGTCAGTGTCCTTGAGGGTGCTGCGATTGGAGAGCAGCAGCCACAGGCTGCCCTTGATCGCCTGCTGGCCGGTGAGGTCGCCCAGCGTCTTGGCCGCCTTGAACTCGGCGCGGCGGCAATCGCGGATCACCTTGTTGAACATCTGCATGACGTGGAAGCGGTCGAAGACGATGGATGCCTGCGGCAGCGATTCGCGCACGGCGGCGATGTAGGCCGGCCCCATGTCGAGCGCGACGGCCTTGATGCCGGCAGCGCACTCCTGCGACAGGGCGTCGAGGAACTCGATCAGCACGGCGGACTCGCGCCCTTCCTTGACCCACAGGATGCGCCCGTAATGGGTGCCGGGCGACAGGTCATAGACCAGGGTGAAGTAGCTCTGTCCCTTGGCGCGGGCGACTTCATCGACGCCGAGGTAACGAATACCGGCAAGGGTTTGCGGCTGCGGAATTGGAATCGTCTCCGCCAGGTGTGCGCATTCGATGGCTTTCACCGAATCCCAGGACAGGCCGAAATGGCGCGCCACCGCCGAGATCGGCATGTGCCGGGCCAAGCCGGCGATCAGCCGCGCCAAGCGTTTCGTCACCCGCGCCTTGGGGCAGACAAACGGCAGTTGCTCCACGCGCACGTGGCCGGGCGACAGAAAGGTCTCGGCGTACTCGATCTCGACTTCGCAGGGCCAGCCGCCGATGGGTACGTCTCGCACCGTCCGCCGCAGCAGACGATTGACCTGCCCACGCCGCCCCGTGCGGCTATCCACCGGCCGCCGGCGCCGGTCACGGTTGCAGATGACCCGCACCCGACCGCCCTCTTCATCGAATACAACGCTCTTGATCACTTGCCCCTCAAGCCCCAAAATCTTCGCCGGGATGACCGCTCCCATAATGTTGTACCTACCCGAGTCCTGGAAAACCCGCGTGGATACACCATCTCAGGGATGTCGGTCATCTCATTTACCGTAGGATTTGCCGGAAGAGCCTCGGTTTGATTGAGCCGCTCTCGGTGACGCCGGCGAACCCCGAAACCGGACAACATCTTTTGCTCGACGGCCACATCAGGCTGATAGCGCTTCGCGAACTGGGCCATACCGAAGCCACATGTCTGATTGCGAAGGACGACGAAAGCTATACCTACAACACCCGCGTTAACCGGATATCAACGATCCAGGAGCATTACATGATTCGCCGCGCCATCGATCGCGGCGTATCGCCGACCAAACTCGCCAAGACCTTGGGTATCGATGTCAGCCTGATCCACAAGAAGGCTTCGCTATTGGAGGGTATTTGCGCCGAGGCCACCGAGCTGCTGCAGGATCGGCACTTCACCACCAACGTTTCCCGCGTCCTGCGGCAGATGAAGCCGATTCGCCAGGTCGAGTGCGTCGAACTGATGATTTCCGCGAATAATCTGACCACCACCTATGCGGACGCATTGTTGGCAGCAACACCGGCGGACATGCTGATCGAGGGCAAGAAACCCAAGAAGCGGGCCGGCATTACCCAGGAGCAGATGTCACGCATGGAGCGAGAAATGGCCAACGTGCAGGGGCAATACAAACTGGCGGAGCAAACCTTCGGTCAGGACGTTCTCAATCTGGTGCTGGCGCGGGGCTACCTGGCCAAACTGCTTGAGAATAAGGCCGTGAACAGGTTTCTGAAGCAGCGGCATGCAGACGTGCTTGAGCAGTTCGAGAATATTGTCCAGGCAACGTCACTGGAGGCGTAACACCCGAATATTCGTGCTGTCGATCAATAGGCTCGTCCAGTGAGCCTGTTGGGCCGGAAAATGCCTGTCCAGCCACACGCATTAAGAATATCCCGCCTAAACGACCTTGTTCGGATCTAATCCAGTCTATTCGTATTTACTGGACGCTCTCGCTGTGCCATTATGCGCAATTGTCGATGCATAACCACGGACGGGAAAACTCATGTCAGATCGCTGGTTGTCAGTTGAAGAGATCGCTGAACACCTGGGAGTTAGCAAGGACACGGTATACGCTTGGATTTCAAAAAAAAGTATGCCGGCTCATCGCGTCGGGCGACTTTGGAAATTCCAGAAGGTCGAGGTCGATGTCTGGATCAAAGCCGGAGGTGCCAATGAAGAGCCTGTTAGCAGCGACGGCAAGTAATGGCCAGCTCGCGATACCGACTTTCATTTACTACCGGCGGCCTGTTCGCCCAAGAGTCAGCCATGGTGGCTGAGATCTATCTGCGCACGATGGACTGGCGGCAGACTCGCGATCAGGTTCGGGAAAAGAATCTCCTGCAGGTCAGGACGTCCGCCGCCGCGCTGCGAATTAGCAAGGAAGTGGTGGCCCGCCTCGAGCACCTTGCCATTCCGGAACTGCAGTGCATTATTGACGGCACAGTGCGGGAACGCGGTTACCTGCTCTGGACCGCAGCCTGTCTGCGTTATGAATTCATTCGGGAGTTCGCCGTCGAAGTGCTCCGCGAATATTTCGTTACGCTACGCCAGGTGCTGAGTCTCAAGGACTTCGACGCATTTTTCAACAGCAAAGCAATGTGGCACGATGAATTGGATGGCACAGCAGCATCAACGCAAAATAAGTTGCGCCAAAACCTGTTTCGAATGATGAGGGAGGCTGACCTGATCTCCCCCGAAAACCTGATTCAGCCGGCCATGCTTACACCCCGAATCGCGGCGATCCTCTCCGCCCGGAAGCGCGAAGCTTTTCTGATCTTTCCGCTGGCGGATTCCGATATCAATAGGTGGCTCCAATGAGTCGCACTATTGGGCAGCAGTCGATTGCCGATCGCTTTGAGCACCTGCTGCAGGTCGTGAGCAGCCCGCGCTTTCTAAGGATGGAGGGTCTTGGCAACGAGGTACCGTTCTTCATCTGCGACTACAAGCCGTCGGAATCGGTGGAAATGACCAGGATGCAGCGGCAGTTGGCCAATCGCCTGAACCAGCAGGGCGTGAGAATTCTTGAAATCAATATTTATGACTTGTCTATCGACCTTCTAAAACAAGCTGGAGATTGGGACTGGTATCTCGCAGAAGAAACAAACATACCCAAAGCCAAATTGCTTGAGGATCTCCAGTCGATTCTCGACGTTGAGACGGTATTGGTGCCGGCGATGGCAGATCGAATGGCGCGAGAGGCATTCGACGTTCTATTTATTTCGGGTGTCGGCGAGGTATTTCCCTTCATCCGCTCCCACAACGTACTCAACAACTTGCAGAAAGCCGCCAAGCTTCGGCCGACGGTGATGTTTTTTCCCGGCTGCTACTCCCACTCGGTGGAAACTGGTGCCTCGCTTGAGCTATTCGGTCGCCTGCGTGACGACAAGTACTACCGGGCCTTCAATATTTACGACTATCAGGTGTGAGAACAGTGCACATGGAACTCAAAACCATATTCGAAAGGGACGTTAATCGTCCCATTGAAGGCGTCATCAAGGCAGACGACGAAGCTGGCCTGAAAAATGAGATTGAGGAATACGTCCTCACCAATGAAGTCGCCAAGCGCCTGGATTCGTTTCTCGATGCCTACAACAATTACCACGGTGCCAATGGCGTTTGGGTGTCTGGCTTTTTCGGGTCTGGCAAATCCCACCTGCTCAAGATACTGGCGCTAGTCCTGGAAAACCGGGTGGTTGACGGCGCGAACGCACTGGAGTTGTTTTTGCCGAAGATTCACGACGACAAGATCCTTGCTGCTGCGCTGGAAAAGGCAGTGGCGATTCCGTCAAAAAGCATTCTGTTCAACATAGATCAGAAAGCCGACGTCATCAGCAAAACCCAGAGCGATGCGCTCCTGGCGGTGTTCGTAAAGGTTTTCGACGAGACCTGCGGCTATTACGGCAAGCAACCCTACATCGCTCAATTCGAGCGCGAACTGGACCGGGATGGCCTGTTTGATGACTTCAAGACGCAATTCAAGCAATTGTCGTCCAACGACTGGGATTGGGGCCGAGCTCGCCCAGCCCGTGTCGCCTCCTTCATCGATCAAGCCTTCAACAAGGTAACCGGCCAGAACGTGAATGGCGTCCTGGATAAATTCCGACTCGATTACCGGCTCTCTATCGAAGATTTCGCCAATCACGTGCAAGCCTGGATCGATAAGCAGGCACCGAACTTCCGCCTCAACTTCTTCGTTGATGAGGTAGGCCAGTACATCGCGGATAACACCAAGCTCATGACCAACCTGCAAACCGTCGCCGAAAGCCTGGCAACCAAGTGCAATGGCCGCGCCTGGATCATCGTTACCGCGCAGGAGGACATGAACGCTGTCGTTGGCGAAATGAGCAAGCAGCAAAGCAACGATTTCACCAAGATCCAGGCCCGCTTCAACAGTCGCATGAAGCTCACCAGCGCCGACGTCGCTGAAGTCATCCAGAAGCGACTGCTGCTCAAGAACGATGCCGGCGCGCAGCAACTTGCTGCGGTCTACGCTCAGCAATCAAACAATTTCAAGACACTGTTCGACTTTGCCGATGGCGCCCAGACCTATCGCAACTTCAAGGATGCTGACCATTTTGTCAGTGCCTACCCGTTCATTCCTTACCAGTTCGCGCTGTTTCAGGTCGCCATCCAGGGCATCTCCCAACACAATGGCTTTGAGGGCAAGCATAGCTCGGTGGGCGAGCGATCCATGCTCGGCGTATTCCGCGAGGTCGCGATCGCCATTGCCGGCCGGCCCGTAGGACAGCTGGCCACTTTCGACCTGATGTTCGAAGGCATCCGTACATCGCTGAAAACCGGTATTCAAAGTGCGATCCGGCAGGCCGAGCAGCATTTGGGCGACCCGTTTGCCGTGCGCCTGCTCAAGGCATTGTTCCTCGTCAAATACGTCAAGGAATTCAAACCGACCCTGCGCAACCTGAGCGTCTTGATGCTCGACCGCTTCGACCAGGACATCCTGGCGCTGCGAAAAAGAATCGAAGCCGCGCTCAACCTACTTGAACAGCAAACCTACATTCAACGCAACGGAGAATTGTACGAATACCTGACCGACGAAGAAAAAGACATCGAGCAGGAAATTAAAAATACCGAGGTGGAATCCACCGATGTCATGGCCGAGCTGGAACGACTGGTGTTCGACCATGTCATCAAGCAGCGCAAGATCCGCTACGACAATGGTCAGGACTATCCTTATTCGCGCAAGATGGATGATCGCCTGCAGGGCCGCGAACACGAACTAGCGATCCACGTCGTCACCCCATTCAGCGAGAGCGCCGGCAACGACACCGTGCAACGGATGCAAAGCATGGGGCGCGACGAACTGCGTGTGGTATTGCCGGAGGATGAACGGCTGGTGCGTGACCTGCTGATGTACAAGCGCACCGAAAGATACATCCGACAGAATGTCTCGGTTGCGCAACAGGAAATCGTCAAGCGCATCCTTAACGACAAGGGCTTCCAGAACCGCGAGCGTCTGGTCGAAATCGAGAACCGCCTTCAGCTACTACTGGGGCAGGCCAAACTAATCATCAACAGCGGCGATGTCGAAGTCTCCGGTGACGACGGTCAGGCGCGCATCCTGCGAGGCTTTCACCAACTCATCGAATATAGCTATCCCAACTTGCGCATGCTGCGTGGCGTGACTTACAACGAAGGCGACGTCGGCAATTACTTACGCCATTCGCAAGAAGGCCTGCTCGGCAACGATGCCACCAACCTGGGTGAACCCGAACAGGAGTTGCTCGCCTTTGTCCAGAGCAACGCCCGCGGCGGCGTGCGCACCACCTTGAAGAGCCTGCTCGAACGTTTCGAGCGCAAGCCTTACGGCTGGTACTACGCAGCCATTCTGTGCAATGTGGCCCTGCTGTGCGCACGCGGCAAGCTGGAACTGCGTAGCGACAGCAATGTGCTGGAGGACGACGCGCTGGAGCGCGCACTCCGCAACACCCACGGCCACAGCAATGTGGTGCTGGAGCCGCAAGTCGAATTCACGGCATCCCAGGTGCGTGCGCTCAAGGATTTTTATTCCGAATTCTTCGATGGCCCGGCCAAAGCCACAGAAGCCAAGGCGTTGGCGCGAGAAACCGCGGAGGCCATCTCGGCCTTGCAGCATGAGCTGGCGGAACTCCACGCCCAGTCCGCACTGTTCCCGTTCCTCAACGCGCTCGCACCGGTGCTGCTCACCCTCAAGGAAGTCGCCGCCAAAAATACCAACTGGTTCCTCACCGAACTGCCCCAGCAGGAAGACGTGCTGTTTGAACTCAAGGAACAGCAAATCGACCCCTTGCGCAAATTCATGAATGGGCCGCAGAAAACCATATTTGAGGAGGCCAGCCGCGTAGTCCAGGAGCAGGAGGACAATTTTGCCTACGTTCAGGGCGACGAGGCGGCGCAGATCAAGGCGGCGCTGACCGATCCCAATGGCTACAAGGGCAACCGCCTGCAACAGGTCAAAGGCGAGCTCGATATCCTGCAGCAGAAAATCGCCGACCAGCGTAACCGCGAGGCCATTGATGCCACGGCGGCCCTACGCGCACTGGAAGCCCGCCTGCGAGGTGAAGCCAAGTTTTCCGCCTTGTCGACCGACAGGCAAGCACAAATGGTGCAGCCTTTCCAACTTGCAGTGGAAAGCATCACGGGCCAGAAGCGCATCGCCATGATCCGCGACCTTCGGCGGCGCTTTGAGGATCAGGACTACCCGCAACTTCTGGCACAACTTGAAAGCTGGTCGCGACCGGCCGAGCCGAAGCAGCCGACGCCGCCATCGGGGTCTTCAACTCTGCCAGTTGCTACACCGGCTACCCAGCCACAAATCGTCGCCGCCCGGTCCATTGCAGTTCCGTTTGACAAAGCCTGGCTCGCCGACGAGGCCGACCTCAACCGCTACCTGGATGCCCTGCGCCAAGCATGGCTCAATGAAATCAGCGCCGGCAAACGGGTGCAGATTTAGGAAATCTGTCCGATGAAGATTGAAATTATTCAGCGAATGCAAAATCAACTGGACACGGTTGTCCAGATGGTTCCGGGCGAGAACGTCGAATTCTGGTTTGCCCGGGATCTCCAGGAACCCCTTGGCTATGCCCGTTGGGAAAACTTCCTGACCGCCATCCGGCGAGCTATCGAATCTTGCGAATCAACAGGTTATAGCCCGGATGACCATTTTCGTGGCGTCACGAAAATGGTCTCACTCGGCAGCGGTGCCGAGCGGCCCATCGAAGACTTCATGCTCACCCGCTACGCCTGCTACCTGATCGCCATGAACGGCGATCCGCGCAAGGAGCCGATCGCCTTCGCCCAAAGCTACTTTGCAACACAGACCCGGAAGCAGGAAGTCATCGAAGAGCGCATGCGCTTGCAGGCACGCCTCGATGCGCGGGACCGCTTACGCGAGTCCGAAAAGGCATTGTCGCAAAACATTTACGAGCGCGGCGTCGACGATGCCGGGTTTGGTCGTATCCGCTCCAAGGGCGACACCGCGCTGTTCGGCGGTCACAGCACGCAGATGATGAAAGACAAGCTAGGCATCACAGCGACACGCCCACTCGCCGATTTCCTGCCCACCTTGACCATCGCTGCAAAGAATCTGGCGACGGAAATGACCAATCACAATGTTCAGCAAGAAGACCTGAAAGGCGAATCCGCCGTCACCGATGAGCATGTGCAGAACAACCTCAGTGTGCGCGACATGCTGGGGCAACGGGGAATCCAGCCGGAACGACTTCCCGCCGAAGAGGACATCAAGAAGTTGGAACGCCGGGTCAAGTCCGACGAGAAAAAACTGGAGAAGCTATCCGGTAAGTTGCCCGCACCGAAAAGCGACTGATGGAAACCACCAAACTACGTCGCTTCGCCCAATACGCCCGCCGCACCCTGCTGGAGCTGGTCGAGACGCGGCTGCAACTCGTCATGCAGACTGAGAGCGTCGCCCGGCGCGAGAACGCCGATGCGGTCAAAAAACTTGAAGAAGCAATCAAGCAATCTGGCCAGGAGCAGGTGATCGAGCGTGTGGCTTACACCTGGTTCAACCGCTTCTGCGCCTTGCGTTTCATGGATGTCAGCCGGTACACCCGCATCGGAGTGGTGTCGCCCACCGAAGGGCAGTTCCAGCCCGAGATTCTGGCTGAGGCCAAGATGGGCCACATCGACGAAGACATGGTAGCCGACAAGGCCCGCCAGAAAATTTCTGCGTTACTGGCCGGTAGAGTCCCCAGTCATGACCCACAGGGTGAAGCCTACCGCCTGCTGGTAGTCGCAGCCTGCAACGCCTGGCACAAGGCCATGCCATTTCTGTTCGAGCGCATCAACGACTACACCGAGCTACTGATGCCCGACGACCTGCTCTCGGGCAATTCCATTCTGGCCTACACCCGCGAGGCCATGACGCCCGATGCCTGCCAAGATGTCGAGGTTATTGGCTGGCTCTACCAGTTCTACATCTCCGAGAAAAAGGACGCAGTGTTCGAGGGGTTGAAGAAAAACCAGAAAATCACTCCGGAAAATATCCCGGCTGCCACGCAACTGTTCACTCCACACTGGATCGTGCGCTATCTGGTGGAAAACGCCCTCGGTCGCCTGTGGCTGCTCAACCGCCCCGGTTCCCGGCTGGCGGAGAAAATGGAGTACTACATTCCCCCTGAGCAGCCCGAAACGGACTTTCTCAAGATCGGTAGTCCTGAAGAAATCAGGATTTGCGACCCGGCCTGCGGATCCGGCCACATGCTCACTTACACCTTCGACCTGCTGTACGCCATCTACGAGGAAGAGGGCTACGACTCGGCGGATATCCCGGAAAAGATTCTTACCCACAATCTCTATGGCATCGAGCTGGACGAACGTGCGGGTGAGTTGGCTGCATTTGCCCTGACCATGAAGGCTCGCGCCAAACAACGGCGCTTCTTCAATAAGGGAATCAAGCCAAATATCTGTGTGCTCGAAAAAGTTGCGTTCGACCGCGAAGAACTGGACGAGTACATGAGCGCCGTTGGTCGAGACTTGTTCACCCATGGTCTGCGCGATACCCTGCAACAATTCAGTGAGGCCGACAACTTTGGTTCTTTGATCGTGCCAAAGGTCGCCAGCGTATCCGATGTGCTGGCAGCGCTGGATGGCAAGGACATGGGCGGAAACCTATTCCTGGCCGATACCCATCAAAGGGTGCTAAAGGTGCTGCGCATGGCGGATTACCTCAGCCCGCGTTACGCCGTAGTCTTGGCCAATCCGCCCTACATGGGCGGCAAGGGCATGAATGGCCGGCTGAGCGCATGGGCCAAGGAGAGCTACCCTGACAGCAAGTCAGATCTGTTTGCCATGTTTATCGAGCGCAATCTGGATTTGGCTGTCAGAGGTGGCACCGTTGCCATGATCACCATGCAAAGCTGGATGTTTCTTTCCTCATTCGAAGCACTTCGTACTCGCATACTCAATCAACGAACGATTTTGTCGATGGCGCATCTCGGTGCCAGGGCATTCGATAGCATCGGTGGTGAAGTGGTTTCCACCACTGCTTTCGTGCTGGAAAACGCACAGAAGCCTCACTACCGGGGAGCTTACATGCGGTTGGTGGACGGCAACTCGGAAGCCGAAAAGATGGCCATGCTGACCAAAGCTGTTGCGCAGGGCAGATCTACATGATTGACAGTCTCCACCTGAAAAACTTCGTTGCCTTCACCGACCTGACGATCGATTTCTCGTCTGGCATCAATATTATCGTTGGGGAAAACGGCACGGGTAAGACTCAGCTCCTCAAAGCCATCCTTGTCCTGTGTGCTCCAGCATCCCACGCACATGAAGAGGAGCAACCTGGCGCACAGCTGGCCCGCAAGCTGATCCGTCTATTTCACCCGCTAGGGGAAAATGTCGGAGAACTACGTCGTGCCGGTACTCGAGGCGAGGCGGTACTGAGTGCGATCTTTGCGCTGGACCAAAAAATCACCGCCAGATTCAGCGGCAATGCCACCGAAGTCAAAGTCAACAGGAGTGCTGGACAGGCCGTTCCCCCCGCCATATTTATCCCCACTAAAGAAGTGCTTTCTCTAGTACGCGGAATCACTGCCGAGCAACCAGACCTTCCGACCATCGAGCGCATTTTTGACGACGGTTATCTCGATCTGGCCCAACTGCTTACAAAGGAAGGCATAGAAGATCTGGATAGCAAGGTTCAGCTCAATCCGCGTTTTGCCAGCATCGTGCCTCGCTTGGTTAACTTGATTGGCGGACGATATGAGCTTCACAACGGGCGGTTCTGTTTTCAAGCAGGCACCTACGTAGAGAAACAGGGCAAGAGCAGTGCGGCGCAAAAGGCCGCGCAGAGTTTCCAGGATTCCAGCTTGCACTTCGTACCAGCAAAATCTCCGTTGTTATCAAGCGGCATGACCGCCGAAGGTTTCCGCAAGATCGGTGTGCTGCAGCGCCTGCTTAGCAACGGCAGCCTCAACCCCGGAATTTCCGGCCCCCTGCTGTGGGACGAACCCGAATCCAACCTCAACCCCAAGCTGATGAAGGATTTGGTGCTCGCCCTGTTGGAACTGGCACGCAACGGCCAGCAAGTCGTCCTCGCCACCCACGACTACGTGCTGCTCAAGTGGTTCGACCTGCTGATGGACAAGGGCGAGGGCGATCAGGTGCGCTTTCATGTACTGTCCCGCGACACGAAAACTGGAGAGGTTCTGCGTGACAGCATGGATGATTACCGTGCCATTGAACCGAATGCGATTGCTGATACCTTCAATGAACTCACGAAGGAACAAGTCGCCCGCAAGATGGGGAGCTTGGGCAAATGAAGCTGCGCGAGCGAGACCTTGAAATCGACTTCACTAACGCCATTGACGCCCTCATCTTCGATCAGATGAAGGCGACTATGCCGAATTACCACGGTATCGGCGAAATGCATCGTGTCGATTTTGTGGTGGAGCTGGCGGAAGCGATTCTGTTTGTCGAGGTCAAGGATCCCGGCAACCCCAAGGCGCAGGCTGAAGGGTTGGAAAAGTTCTATGGGGAATTGAAAGATGGCACCTTGGGCAACACCTTTGCTGCCAAATTCATTGATACCTTTTTGTATCGATGGGCTGAAGATCTGCTTCTCAAGCCAGTGCACTACATCAGTCTGGTGACGTTTGAAGACAGCGAACTCCTGCCGAATTTCTCAGACGAAATCGCCAAAAAGATTCCGCCAATGGGCAAATCGATGCCACGTTGGAAACGTCAGTTGGTAGAAAACTGCCAAGTATTCAATATTGAGCTGTGGAATCAAAGTTTCCCGAAATGGCCAGCTAGCCGTATCCAGCCCGGGGGCAGCGGAAGAAAAGTCAGGGAGGTCGCATGATCTCTCTCGAAATGCTCGGCATGGCCTACCGAAAAGCCAAAGTTGATCTGTATTACTCGTCCCATGCCTCCCTGGATGCGATTGCTGACTACGAAGAAAACCTCCAAGCAAACCTTGCTGCACTGCTGGCTCGCATCAATGCGGAAGATGAATCCTGGGTGAAATCTTCAGATTTTGTCGGCACATGGACGCTCGCCACGAAGTCCGTTGATATGACCAGCTGGAAGCAGCTCAAAGAAGCGAGTCAAAACGGTTTGATATTTTCATCGCCGACAGATGAGTGGGAGCAGGCATGCACCGCGTTAGCGGCTCAAGAAAAGTACCAAAAACCAGATGCCGAATTCCGGCTGATGGCCAAATGCACTCTTGATTTTCATGTGTTATCCACGCTGTGGATGCTCGAAGTCGGCCATCTGTTCGATGCCAAGTTAACGAAATCGGCTTATGGTAGCCGCCTGCGTCGAACGCAGGACAATAAGCAGATCAACGAACTTTCTCTCGGCACGTTCACACCCTATCTGAAGCCATTTCGGGATTGGCGCGATAACGGCATCACTGCCATGCGCACGGCCCTGAATGCCGGCAAGAAGATCATTGCGCTCACGGCTGATGTGACTTCGTTCTACCATGAACTCAATCCGGGGTTCATGCTCGATCAGGCCTTCGTGAACGATGTGCTGGGGCTGGACCTCACCAAAGAACAGGCCAAGTTCAACAGTCTCTTTATCCATGCCTTGCAGGCTTGGGCAATGGGCACAGGTATGAAGAAGGGGCTTCCAGTTGGGTTGCCAGCATCCGCTGTCGTCGCCAATATCGCGCTGGTTGAGCTGGATCGCATCATCGAGCAACAGATTGCCCCACTCTATTACGGCCGCTATGTTGACGACATTCTGCTGGTCATGGAAAACGGCGCGGGCATTCGTTCGACCGATCAATTATGGGAATGGCTGTTTGCCCGTGCTGAAGGGAAGCTCATCTGGAGAAAGGGCCAGAAAGAGAACGAGAAAGTCATTTCGTTTCAGCCATCCTATCTGCACCAAGGCGACAGCAAAAGCCAGATCCACTTTGCCAACGCGAAAAACAAGGTGTTCATGCTAGCCGATGAACCGGGCAAGACGCTGGTGGATGCTATTGCGCACCAGATCCATGAGCGGGCCAGCGAATGGCGAGCCATGCCACGACTGCCGCGCTCCCCCAACCACGTCGGTACCGATCTACTGGCGGCGACACAAAGTGATGGCGAAGCAGCCGACAACCTACGTAAGGCCGACGCCCTGACTATGCGTCGTGCCGGCTTTGCCATCAAGCTGCGTGACTTTGAAGCTTACGAGCGCGACTTGCAACCCGATGCCTGGAAAGAACATCGTCGGGCCTTTTTTCGCGCATTCACCCAGCACGTGCTGGTGCTGCCGCAATTCTTCGATCTCGCCGTTTACCTGCCACGGGTGATTCGTCTGGCAACAGCCTGCGAAGACTTCGGCGACCTGCGCAAGATCATTGGTGCGCTTGAACAGATCTGCAAGCAAATCCAGGAGCACTGCACCGTCAGTATCAAGGCTTGGCCTGACAATGCTGAGAAGCCGAATGCAGACAAGATGATCGCCCGTTGGCAGGAGCAGCTGCTCACGAGTATTCGTGAGAGCATCACCGCCGCATTCCCGCCTCACTTGTCCAAGACAGGTAAGCAGGCATGGGAAGAGCACATGGCGGATTACCACCCAACGATCGATTTTGTAGCCATGTTTTCCTGGCCGCTGTCGGTCAAAGGATTTCAAGCAAAGCAGGCGCGGTTGTTCTCGTTCGACCTTGCGCATATGCCATTCCGTTTTATCGGCCTGCCAGCCGAGATGGTGGCACAACGCGGCATTCCGGCCAAAAAGACTGTAACGAACTGCCACGAAGCATCTGAGCTACTGCCCAATACGGTATTGGAGGGCACCCGGCAGCTCGCCAAATGGATCCGACTCAAGGGGCTACCGCATGGACTGCTGTTTGCAACGCGTCCCTTTAATCTGGCCGAACTGTTCATTCTGAACAAGGATGCCTATACCGAACAGGGGCAGGCGGCCATGCGGGCCGTAGTGCTGGCATTGCGTGGTTTCGGTCTCAACGAGAAGACTCCATGTTTCGATCAACATGGCGTACTGCAGATTCCGGATGGAACCGTGTCTCGCAAACATGGCATCGCAGTATCGAGCTGGAAGACACGCCAAGACAGCTGGGCTGCCGCCGTTACCCGCTCGCCCGACCCGGATGCCGAACGCTATGCCCGGCTGAATCGCCTGCTGGATGGCGTAATCGCCGAGCCGAGGCACAGCCGTTATCTCATCCTGCCGGAATTGGCGCTGCCGGCACACTGGTTTATCCGCATCGCGCGCAAACTTCAAGGCCGGGGCATTTCGCTGATCACCGGCATTGAGTACTTGCATGCAGGCAAATCTCGGGTGCGCAACCAAGTGTGGGCAGCGCTATCGCATGACGGTCTGGGTTTTCCATCCATCATGATCTATCGCCAGGATAAGCAACGCCCTGCATTGCACGAGGAGCTGGAGCTTCATCGATTGGCCGGCCGGAAAATGCAGCCAGCGGACAAGTGGACGAATGGCATTCCGCCGATCATCCAGCACGGCGACTTCCGCTTCGCCATGCTGGTGTGCAGCGAGCTGACCAACATCAGCTACCGCGCCGCCTTGCGCGGTAAAGTCGATGCCATTTTCGTTCCGGAATGGAACCAGGACACAGACACCTTCCACTCGCTTGTTGAATCGGCTGCACTGGATGTGCATGCCTACATTATTCAGTGCAACGACCGGCAGTATGGGGATAGCCGAATCCGCGCGCCCTACAAGGACAGTTGGAAGCGCGATGTGCTGCGGGTCAAGGGAGGAATCACCGACTACTGCGTGATTGGTGAAATCGATGTGCTGGCCTTGCGACGGTTCCAGAGCAGTTTCAGATCACCGACAGAACCGTTCAAGCCAGTGCCAGACGGATTTGAAATCAGTTATGGCCGCAAGGTGTTGCCGGCGGGAGAGACAGAATGAATGAGATCAACAATAAGCAAACCGGGCAAGGCATGCAGCGGCATTTCTTCCACGCTTCAACGGCAGATTTTAATAAGGTTCCAGGGAGAGCAATCGTCTATTGGGCGTCGGATTCGATTCTGAATATTTTCGATAAAAACCCATCTCTTTCTAAACAGATTGAAACAAGAGAAGGTCTGACAACTGGAAGCAATAGTCTTTTTCTGAGGTTGTGGCATGAAGTATCCCTAAGAAAAATTGGCTTTCAAATACAAAACAACAACCAGGCACATAAGAGTGGGTGCCGATATTTTCCTTATGTCAAAGGAGGCGACTTCAGACGATGGTCGGGAAATTTTGAATATGTTGTTAACTGGTTCAATGACGGTGAGGAATTAAAGGCTTTTAAAGATCCAGCCACCGGTCGCGTACGATCACATAACTACAACGGGGATTACGCATTTAAGGCTGGATTCACTTGGTCTGGCATATCAAGCGGGACTTTTGCGGTTAGGAATGTCCCTTGTGGGTTTATGTTTGATGCGAAGGGGCCTATGGGTTTTTCGAATGAGCCCGAAAGGCAAGGGGAGCATCAGGCATTCTTGAATAGCGCTGTAACTAATCATCTATTGATGATGCTAGCCCCAACACTTGATTTCAAGCTTGGCCATGTGCTCAATCTGCCTACTGTAAAAAACATCCCTTGTAGCATCGAGCGCATAAGAAATTCGGCAGTTCAGATATCGTTGAGTGATTGGAATGCCAATGAAACATCGTGGAACTTCACTGAACTGCCTGTACTGCACACAAATTACCGTCAGCCAAACCTCAAAACCACTTACTACAAGCTTCGTGATTCCTGGCGGAAAATAACTCAGGAGATGCAAGGCCTAGAGGAAGAAAACAACCGTATTTTTATCTATGCCTACGGCCTGAGGGATGAGTTGAGCTCTGAGGTCCCGCTGAGCGAGGTCACGCTAAACTGCAACCCGCACTATCGCTATGGCGGCGACAAGAATGAGGAAGAGCTTGAGGCCCAGCTACTCGCCGACACCATGCGTGAGCTCGTCTCCTATGCAGTGGGCTGCATGTTCGGCCGCTATGCTCTGGAAAAGCCAGGACTGATCCTTGCCAATCAGGGCGAAACGCTGGCGGACTACCTGCGCCAAGTGCCCGAACCGAGCTTTCCGGCGGACGACGACAACGTGATTCCGCTGCTTGATGATGACTGGTTCACCGATGACATCACGCTGCGCTTCCGCCAGTTTCTGCGTATAGCCTTCGGCGATGCGCACTACGAAGACAACCTAACCTTTATCGAGCAGGCGCTGAATGTGAAGGGCAAGCGCAACTACGGCCTGCGCGATTACTTCCTAGGCGAGTTTTACAACGATCACGTCAAGCGCTACAAAAAGCGCCCGATTTACTGGCTGTTCAGCAGCCCGAAAGGCAGTTTCAACGCGCTGATCTACCTGCACCGCTACCGCCCGGATACAGCCAGCGTCGTCCTGCAATACCTGCGCGATTTCCGCAGCAAGTTGGTCAGCGAGCGCGATCATCAAGAGCAGATGAACATCAGCACCTCTGCCAGCCAGGGCGAGAAGACCAAGGCGCTGAAGCGGATCGAGGAACTGAAAAAGATCTTGGTCGAGCTGGACGACTACGAACGCGACACGCTCTACCCGCTGGCTACCCGGCAGGTCGCGCTTGATCTTGATGACGGTGTGAAGAGGAATTATGTCGAACTCGGCGCGGCCCTGAAGAAGATTCCGGGGCTGGATGCCAAGGATGAGGAGTGAATGTGGAATGAATACTCAAGCTGAAAATCCGCCGGAAGAGAAAATTGAGGACATTGAGGGAATAGGGAAGGACGAGGATGCCTCGTTCGGCGATTACCCTATTGATACCGTGCTGATCCGCAATGAAAACCGCACTGTTCATGATGTTCTGCGAAGAATCGAAAAGGGAAGCTTCGTCATGGATCCCGACTTCCAGCGGGATTTCATTTGGCAGGAAGACAAGCAGAGCAAGTTGATCGAGTCCGTTCTGATGCGAATTCCCTTGCCGGTGTTCTACCTGGCAGAAAATTCCAAGGGGCAGATGGTGGTGGTGGATGGCCTGCAGCGCCTGTCAACATTTCAACGCTTCGTCAAGAACGAATTTCGGCTCAAGCTTCCCGATCAACCTGAACTGAACAAGAAGAACTTTCAGGATCTTTCGCCAAAACTTCAGAATCGCGTGGAGGACTGCAATCTGATTCTCTATGTGATCGATGCGAAGGTTCCGGCCCAGGCCTTGCTGGATATTTTCGAACGCGTCAATAGCGGCCTTCCGCTCACGCGGCAGCAAATGCGCAATTGTTTGTACATGGGCCAGGCGACCCGCTTTCTCAAGGCGGAAGCCATTTCTCCGCTGTTTGTGCAAGCGACCGGTCGCAGTCTTGATCCGGCAACGATGAGAGATCGAGAACTCATCAATCGGTTTTGTGCCTTTCGGCTTTTAGGTCTTGATGATTACCGTGGCGACATGGATGCTTTCCTGGCGCGAACGCTGGAATTCATGAATGCCCTTGAGGCTCCCAAGCTTGAAAAGTTGTCTTCTGAATTCAGAACGAGCCTGAAAAACAACGCAACGGTTTTTGGCAAACATGCTTTCCGAAAACACGCCCCGGGCCAGGATAGCCGCAACGTATTTAATGCTTCGCTTTGGGATGTGATGGCGACCGGTCTGTCTCGATATCCGGAACACTTGGTTGAGGCAAGGGCGGAACAGTTGAGAGCCGAGCTGCATCTCTTGCTGGAAGACCATGACTTTGTCGAATCCATCACTTTAGGCACTAACCAGGTCAATCGGGTCAAGTACCGATTTGCTCGTACGAAATCAATGTTTGAGGAGGTGTTCGGTGATCACGCAGATTGATCTTCGGTACTTCAAGTGTTTTGAGCTGCTCAAGCTTCCGTTGGCGGACTTGACGCTTCTTTCTGGCTCCAATGCGTCAGGCAAATCGTCGATTTTGCAGGCCTTGGTCCTATTGCATCAAACCATGCGTGAGCATGAATGGTCGACAAGGCTTGTGTTGAACGGCGATGCGCTCAAGCTCGGCACGGTTGCCGACGTGGTCGACAAAGTTCATGGGCGTCGTAAGGTCGAGATTGCTCTGACTGCTGACGGGAAACATTTTCGCTGGTTCTTTTCGGGAGAGCGCTCCGAGATGTCGTTTGCGGTCGACCGGGTTGAAGTCGGCAGCGTTGTAAATGATGCACCGTCAAAATTGCAATACCTGCTTCCCCATGCTGATGATGAAGCCGTCTCGACGCTGGCTCGGAGTTTGCGCAGCCTGAGCTACATCACGGCTGAGCGAATTGGGCCGCGCGAGTTCTACCCATTGGAGGATCGACAAATCGCCACGGTCGTGGGACCTGCGGGCGAGCATGCGGTGAGCCTCCTGCATCTAGGCCGAGATGAGAAAGTGCTCGAGGGGTTGGTGTTGGATGGAGTGCCGATAACCCGACTGAGACAGGTCGAAGCCAGGATGAAGGTATTTTTCCCGGGTTGCGGTTTGGCGGTAGAGCAAGTACCTCGGGTCAATGCCGTCACACTCGGGCTGCGGACTTCCGATGACACCGATTTTCACCGTCCGATTCATGTTGGCTTTGGCTTGACTCAGGTCTTACCGATTGTTGTGGCTGCGCTCTCGGCAAGCAAAGGGGATCTATTGCTGATTGAAAATCCGGAAGTGCATCTCCACCCTGCCGGGCAGGCACTTATGGGGCAATTCTTGGCCGACGTCGCACGCGCGGGCGTGCAGGTGATTGTCGAAACCCACAGTGACCACATTCTTAATGGCGTTCGCCGTGCCGTCAGATCACAACGACTGGAGCCTGAGCAGGTAGCGATCCACTTCTTCAGACCGCGGATTGCGGATGAAGCTCAGGCGATTAGTCCGCAACTGGACAAGTCCGGGAATATTGACGTTTGGCCGGAAGGATTTTTTGATCAGTTCGACAAGGATATGAACCATTTCGCCGGATGGGGTGAGTGACTTGGAACTCCTGGTCAACGATCTGTCCATTGGCGGGCAATTTCCTGATATTCCCTCGTTCCGAGCTGCTATTAGTCGCGTGATGAACATGCGGACTATCGCGCGACAATTCGGGCGTGAATTGCACTGTCACAGAAATCTGACTCATGCCCAGGTGACCAGGGATCTGGCAATGCCGCAGGCAATTCAGCGTTTGGAGCAGGCTGAAAAAAATGCTTTGATGCAGTGGCTTACTCGGCTTGGACCGTTTTGGGACGATGTACGCATGCATGGTCCTGACGATTACCTGGAATGTGCTGAGCAGGTGGTGACTGATACCGCCATCGGTGAAGCATCGTTTCGCTGTCTGCATGGGACCGATTATCATTTGGTCAGCCTGACTCCCTCCTCTTGGGAAAACTCGCCCCTGTCCGTCTGGTGGCGATGCGCCGGTGGCGATGATCTCAACGTTGAGGTTGCAAACCATATATCGCTGGAAGATCTCGAAGCCGCCTTACGTTTGGCGCCTGAGCCGATAGAGTCTTGGGAGCAGTTAGCCCGAGTATCACGTGCGCGGTTTCCCAATCTGATTTTCGCCACCGACAGCTTTGAGCCTCTTCGAGGCCTACCTTTTTCGCCAGGTGTGGTCCATAGAATCATTGAACGAATTGATGTTTTGGAACGCTTGCAATGCTGCTTTGATGAGAACGGAGAACGAACACCCGAGGGACATCGTTTGTATCAGGAACATTTCACCGGCAACAAAGCCTGGTTTTCAGATTCTTCCGATACCGAGATGAATGAGTTTCGGTCCGAGCTGACTTTTAAGCATCCTGAAATCGAGGGCGAAACTTTGTTTTGTACTATGCACGGCAAAGTGAAAACACCCCAAATACGTATTCATTTTTCGTGGCCAGTCCGCGCAGACACGCCACTTTATGTTGTTTATGTCGGCCCCAAGATTACGAAGCGGTGATCCACCGAAGGAATTGACGAAGCCCATGCCGTCCAATGTTGATACTGCCAAGCAGACCTTCGAGCACTTAGTCGGTGCCATCCGTCAGGTGCATGACGAGCTGACGGCACAGGCGAGCCGGGCCGTCAATGCCAGCCTCACCCTGCGCAACTGGATGATTGGTTTCCACGTGGAGGAGTACGAGCGCCGGGGCGTGGATCGTGCCGAGTATGGCGACAAGTTGATGGACAGGCTGGCCGACAGCCTGACCCAAATTGGCGTGTCGCGTTGCGATCGGCGAGAAATCTACCGCTACCGCCAGTTCTATCTGGCCTATCCACAGATTGTGGAGTCAGTGACTCCACAATTGCAGCCGTTGATTGGACTACTGAATTTGGCTGGTGCAGATTCCCCACCCGCCGGCGCGCCGACGATTGTGGAGACGTCTCCACAATTCAAAATCGACGGCAAGACCTTGATTTCCAGGCTCTCGTTCTCGCATATCGCGGAGCTGCTCAACTTGGAAGACGCCACCAAGCGAAGTTTCTACGAGGTGGAGTGCATTCAGGGCAATTGGTCGGTACGCGAACTGAAGCGGCAGATCCACAGCCTCTACTATGAGCGCTCCGGCCTTTCGACTGACAAGAAAAAGCTCTCCGAATTGGCCCGGCAAGGTGCGGAGCTGGCATCACCAGCCTTGGCGGTGCGTGACCCCTATGTGTTCGAGTTCTTGGGCCTGACGCCTCGGGAGGTCATGAGCGAGTCCCATTTGGAAGACAATCTCATCGGCAAGATCGAGGAATTTCTGCTGGAGCTGGGCCACGGCTTCTGTTTCGAGGCGCGGCAGAAGCGAATTCTGATTGGCGACGAACACTACTTCATTGATCTGGTCTTCTACCACCGCATCCTGAAATGCCATGTGTTGGTGGAACTGAAACTGGCCGAGTTCAGTCATGAAAATATCGGCCAGCTCAATACCTATGTGAGCTGGTACAAGAAAAACATGATGCGGGAAGGCGATAACCCACCCATTGGCATCCTGCTGTGCACCCACAAGAAGCATTCGCTGGCCGAGTTTGCGTTAGCCGGCATGGACAACCAGCTTTTCGTTTCCAAGTACCAGCTGGAGTTGCCCAAGCGCGAAGAAATCGAGCGCTTTCTTGCTGAAAAACTCAGAGAGGCTGGAGCTTCCGATGAGTGAGGGCAAGATAGGCCAGGCCCTGAGCCGGTTGTTCGACAAGCACCGCATCGTCTTCTGGTACGACACCAAGCAAGAGTTGCGCGCCGACTATGTCGCTCTGGATATCCCGGGCGTCGAGAAGATCGAGTTGGCGAACAACGAGTTTGGCATCAAGCACCTCATCCTGCGCCAGCAGCCGGACCAGAAATTCCTTCTCTATCGCGACGGTCCGCAACAGCCGGATTTGGAGAACTGGTTGCTGGACGTTCTACTGGCCCATGGCGAGTTCCGCACCGATCAGGTGGCATTGTGGCTGGCCGAGCTGGACCTTGGCCCTGCATTTGCTGAAGTAGTACAGGCTCACGCCGAATTCTTTGGCGCCAGCAAGCGTAAGGATGCGTTGAAACGCCTGCTCAAGAGCGACGATTCTGCCTCGACGATTCGCCTTAAGTTGCTGGCCGTGTGTGCCGGGACCGAACCACGGCTGGACGTGATACTGGAGGCTCTGCTCGCCGATTTGGCGGAAGGTACTGATGAGCGGATTCGGTTAATTGTCCGCTGCGGCTTGAGTAACTTCCTGTGGCAACAAATGTTGCGCAGCTACGGCTATCAATCCGCAACGCCGGGTCTGCGCGACTTCGTCATCGAACTATTCAAGTCCTGCTATGCGATGGGTACCAACGGCACATCCAAGCTTTCCGCCGAGGCGTTGGTCTTCCTGAAGCGATGGAAGGACAGCCGCCAGTATGCGGCCAGCTTTGAGGTGCTTTCCGAGCAATGCGCCGACGCGCTTGGCATTGAGCAGGATCTGGACCGGCGTGATTTTCGCGAGCTGTTGGAACTGGACTATTTCGAACTTATCGACCGCAAGACAATCACCGACTTGGTCCAGGGCGTGGCAACTCGCACTTTGGGCGCCGGCGATGTGGCCTTGTGGGTGCGCCAGCGCCGGCAGGGACACTGGTATGCCCAATATGCCGACCTGTACAGCGCGGTTGAAGTCGCCGCAACCTTTATCCATACGCTGGAGGGCGCGCGACTGGAGATGACCTCGCTGGCGGATGGCGTGCAGAACTACGCACGCAGTTGGTTCAAGATCGACCAGATGTATCGCAAGTTCATTTTCCATACCCGAAAATCCGGGCTTTCGTCCTTGCTTGCCGCACTGAACACACAGGTGGAAAACCTGTACAGCAACAGCTATTTGGTCAAGCTCAACAACAACTGGCAGGTGTTCGTTGATGCGGCGACGCAATGGGATGCCACACCCATCCCGATGCAGCGGCACTTTTTTGGCCGTTGGGTGAAGCCTTTCATCGAGCGCAAGGGAAAAGTTTGCGTGCTGATTTCCGATGCCTTCCGCTATGAAATCGGTGAGGAGTTGCAAAGTCTGATGCGCCAGGAAGATCGCTTCGAGGCCGAACTGGAGCCGGCGCTCGCCATGTTGCCGAGCTATACGCAGTTAGGCATGGCGGCATTGTTACCGAACACAACGCTGACCCTGCTGAACGATGAGACCGGGATGGCCTTGGTCGATGGCCAAAGTGCACAGGGCACAGCCAATCGGGGCAAGATACTGGCCTCCGTTGTTACGGCGGCTACTGCGATTCAGGCGGAAGAACTCATGCAGATGGGGCGCGACGAATCACGCGCCCTGGTGCGTGACAATGAGGTGATCTACGTTTATCACAACCTGATCGACAAGACAGGTGACACGCGGGATACCGAAGAGCGTGTGTTTGCGGCGGCCGAGGATACGCTGCAAGAGCTGATTCGGATCATCAAGAAGCTGGCCAATGCCAACGCCAGCAACATACTGGTGACGGCAGATCACGGATTCCTCTACCAAAACCGGGTATTGGAAGAAAGCGATTTCCTCGCATGCGAACCGGAAGGCGATGACATCTTTTATCGCAATCGTCGTTTCGTGCTGGGAACAGGGCTCCACAGCAGTGGCAGCTTCAAGACCTTCATGCCGGCACAACTGGGACTTGAGGGTACGGTCGAGGTACAAATTCCAAAGTCCATCAACCGCCTGCGCCAGAAAGGTTCCGGCAGCCGCTTTGTCCATGGCGGCGCGACCTTGCAGGAGGTGGTCATTCCGGTGCTGCGCATCAACAAGAAACGTCAGAGCGATGTTTCGCGGGTTGAAGTGGAGATCATCAGCGGTGCAGGAAAAACCATTACCTCGGGGCAGGTCGCGGTTGTGCTTTATCAGGCACAGGCCGCAACGGATAAGTTGCAGGGTCGCAAGTTACGCGGCGGCATCTATACGCAAGCCGGCGAACTGATTTCCGACCAGCATGAGCTGGCCTTTGACCTGACTTCGGACAACTCGAGGGAGCGAGAAATACCTGTGCGCTTCGTGTTAAGCCGCAAGGCTGATGAGGCCAACGGCCAGCAGGCGGTTCTTCGCCTCGAGGAGTTGGTGGATGGGACGTCGCATTACCGCGAGTACAAGTCGCTGCGTTACACGATTCGCCGGTCGTTCACCAGCGACTTCGATTTCTGAGGACAAGTTGAATGGAAGCAGGAATGACCGTTGATGCCAGGGTGGGCACCGCGCTTGACGATAAGATCAACCAGCATTTTGCCGGCCTGGTGGTGCGCAAGGATCTGGTCAAGACCGTCAAAGGCAACGCGATCGTCCCGACTTATGTTTTGGAGTATCTGCTCGGCCAGTATTGCGCGACCAATGACGAGGCGACCATTCAGACAGGGATCGAGACGGTAAAAGACATCCTCCGCCTGCACTACGTACATCGCAATGAGGCGGGATTGATCCGCTCGACCATCAAGGAGAAGGGCCGGCACAAGGTCATTGACCGCATCAGCGTGTCACTCAATGACAAGGCGGATGTGTACGAGGCCGAATTTGCCAACTTGGGCATCAAGCAGGTGCTGATCGACTCCGCAACGATCAAGGCACACCCCAAGCTGCTGGTTGGCGGAGTCTGGTGCATTGCTGATGTTGAATATGAATTCTCTGAAGACAAGGGTGCTTCACCTTGGATCATGGCTTCTCTCAAGCCAATCCAGTTGTCCCAGTTCGACTTCGACGGGTATGTAACTGCGCGTCGGCAGTTCACGACCGATGAGTGGATAGATCTGTTGATCCAGAGCATTGGTTTCAATCCGCAAATGTTTGGCCATCGCAACAAGCTCTGCCAGTTGGTGCGGCTGATCCCATTCTGTGAGCGCAACTACAACCTGATCGAGCTCGGCCCAAAGGGTACTGGCAAATCGCATATCTATTCCGAGTTTTCGCCTCACGGAATATTGATCTCGGGCGGCGAAGTGACGGTGCCCAAGCTGTTCGTGAACAATTCGTCCGGCAAGTTGGGCCTGGTTGGGTATTGGGATGTCGTGGCGTTCGACGAGTTTGCTGGCAAGCAGAAGCGGGTGGACAAGGCGCTGGTGGACATCATGAAGAACTACATGGCCAACAAGTCTTTCTCACGCGGGGTGGAGACGCTGGGAGCCGAGGCATCCATGGTTTTTGTCGGCAACACAGAGCATACGGTGCCGTATATGCTCAAGCACTCGGACCTGTTCGACCCGCTGCCCGAGAAGTTCCACGATTCTGCGTTCCTTGACCGGGTTCATTACTACATCCCCGGATGGGAAGTGGACATCATCCGCGGCGAGATGTTTTCCAGCGGCTACGGCTTCGTCGTGGACTATCTTGCCGAAATTCTGCGTTCGCTGCGCAGCCACGATTTTTCGGACCGGTATCAGGCGCTTTTCACCTTGTCATCGGATATTTCGACACGCGATCGTGATGGCATTCACAAGACCTTTTCTGGCTTGATGAAGATTCTCTTCCCCCACGGCGAGGCAACGCCGGCGGAAATCGAGGAGGTACTGAAGTTCTCCATCGAGGGGCGCAAACGGGTTAAGGACCAGTTGCTGCGCATCGACACGACCTACGCCAAGGTTCGCTTTGCCTATGAGGATAAGTCGGGCAAGCAGCAGGCAGTCACCACACTGGAGGAAGACGAGTATGCCGGCGCCTACCACAAGGTAGTGATAGCCGAGCCGAACCAGGCCAGCGGTGCGGTGCCGGTAGATGCTGCTTCGCCAATGGAGACCGAACAGGTGCCAGCTTCGCCGGCAAGACCGATTCCGACGGAATCAGAACTTCGCGAACAGCACCTAGTTTGGCAGGAAAACCAGCGCGGCCTGACCTTCGACAAGCTGTTTGGCCCTTACCTAAAAGATGCACGACAAATCACGATCACCGATCCCTACATCCGACTTTTCCACCAGGCTCGCAATCTCATGGAACTGATGGAAACGCTGGCAAGACTGAAGCCGGTAGAGGATGAAATGGCGGTCCACCTCGTGACGATCGAAGATGACTTCAAGGGTGACCAGCAGAGAGACAACCTCCAGCGAATTGCCGACGCTTGTGCTGCGGTCGGCATCCGGTTTACTTGGGAATTTGACGCCAGTGGCACCATCCATGCTCGACATATCGTCACCGATCATGGCTGGAAGATATTGCTCGACCGCGGCCTCGATGTATTTCAGCGATATGAGATGAACGATGCCTTCGATTTCGCCAATAGGCTTCAGCAACATCGACAATGCAAGGCGTTCGAGGCGACGTTTATCAGGAATCGGGATGCCACTCGGGAGAGTAGCTAATGGCGAGCACGCTAAAGCTTTTGCATGATGGCTCTCTATCCATCTCACCGGCCACAGCTTGGTATCTCGCGGATCTGGGCGAATTCCGCAGCAAGCAGGAGCTGCCCACCTACCCTAACTTGGTTGCGAGTTTCTCAGCTTGCAAATGGGTGTAGCGTTTCAACATCTGCAGAGTCTTGTGGCCGGATACCGCTGCCATTTCCAGCACCGTGAAATCGCCCCGCTCCGCCAGGCGACTTAAGGCCTCGTGTCGTAGATCATGCCAGCAGTAATTCTCAATGCTGGCTCGGTTGCAGGCCCGCTCAAAGGCCTTGTATAAAGTCATCCGGCCCAACGGGATCACCTTGCCCTTGATCGCCTTCGGCAAGCCCTCCAGCGCCGCCATTGCCTTGCTTGACAGCGGCACCGCTCGCGGCTCCCCGGTCTTGATCATTTCGGGATTGAGCAGAAAGGCAATCCGGCGCTTTTTGTCGATCATGCGCCACTCCAACTGCAAGAGTTCACCCTGGCGCATGGCGGTTTCGACGGAGAGAGTTACAGCAGGGAGTAACCAGGGATTCCCCGACGCCGTGCATTGCACCACCAGTGCATCCCATTCATCGGCAGTAAGTCGGCGGTCTCTCGCTGTCGCGCCCTTCGGTTTGCGAACATTGGCCACCGGATTCCCGGCAGGCAGGGCAATGCCGAATTCCTTGACGGCGACATCGAGCATCTTGGACAGCAGATCGATTTCACCCTTGACGGTCGCTGGCGAAACGCACGGCGCCGTGGCCGGATCCTTCTTGTAGCGCGAATCCTTGTCCTTGAGACGCTCGTCCCTGTATTTCTTGCCTATCACCGTGGGCGTGATTGCGGCAAGGGAATAGCTGCCAAGCCTGGAAACCAGTTGGCTCAACTTTCGTTCCCACGCTTCGCCCCTGTAATGCTCCGGCGCGAAATCCTCTTTGAATTGCTTCGCGAGGTCTTTGAGTGTTGTCCGCTCCGCCAAGCTGGACGAAATAAAGCCGCCCTGCGCCATGCTAGCCTCGACCTGAAGCGCCCATGCCTCCGCCTCGGTCTTCGTCCTGAACGATTTTGACTCGGGAGGAAAGCCCCGCTTTCTGACTTTCGCCTGCCACCAGCCGGATACCCTTTGAGTGAATGTCGCCATGTCCAAGTGTCCCCGTTTTGTCCCCGTTATTGATTATGGAGATGGTAGATCACTCTTAAAGCCGCGTCAATACTGGTTTTACAAGAAGATAATTTACGCCCCTGCTAAGGGCGCATCCGGGCAAAACCTGGATCCAGGGTTCGAATCCCTGCGTCTCCGCCAGTTATAGCAACTAAGCCCATGATTCTATGGGCTTTTTTGTTTTTTCAGCATTACTGACTATCAAAATCACTATCGATTGATGGCTCGGTTGGAGAGTTGTACGCCGTCTCGCCAGCGCCGACTTTCTGCATTTTGCGAAACAGATTTACCGGTACCAGCCTGTTACTTGCGGCATGTCATCCTTTCCGGCACAATCCGCGCCAATATGTCACGGGCAACAGTTCCCGAAAACCATCCAGGAGTATGACGTGCAACACACGCGTATCCACACCGACAGATCACACAAGCGACAGCCCGTAGAGGCGATGTCCTTGCGTGCGTTGCCGCGCACGCTTGCTACGTTACCCGTTCGCCCGATGTGTGCGCGTCTGCCCAGTTTGAATACGAGCATGCTCACATGCAGCACAACGGTTGGAACGAATACGCAACAAAAAGCATCCGGGAAGGAAATGGATAGCCTAGTATTAAAACCCATAAATAACGCAACATGTATTATGCTGTCGCATACCCACCCCATGACGAGGAGCTGGCTATGCGACAGACTGAGCTGCATCTTACCGACGAGGATCGCGAGTTGATCGAATCGTACCGGACGAAAGGTCTGCGCCATGCCCGGGAAGTGAATCGGGCGCATGTTCTTTCGGCGCTGGATCGTGGCGTTCCGGAGTCCCAGATCACGACGGTCTTGGGCGTAGGGCGCACGGTGATCTGGCGAACGCGGGCAGCGTATCTGGAAGGCGGGGCGGAATACGCGGTGCGCGATGTGGCGCGCCCGGGCAAACCCGCCCAATACGGCGCGGATGTCGAAGCGCAGATTTCAGCCTTGGCCTGCTCATCGCCACCGGAGGGGGCCACGCGATGGACACTCGAATTGCTTGAACAGGCGGCGCATTCCTTGGCCGGTGTCGGACCGATCAGCCGCGAAACGATTCGCCGGCTGCTAAAAAAAACCGCATCAAGCCGTGGCGCAAGCTGATGTGGTGCGTCGGCAGACTGACCGAAGAGTACCGGCAGCGGATGTACGATCTGCTCGATTTGTACGCCCGTCCGTTCCGATCGAGAGAACCGGTCGTTTGCCTGGACGAGAAGAGCAAGCAACTGCTGAAGGATTCGCGCCAACCCCTGCCGATCAAGCCTGGAACGCCCGTGCGACTGGATTACGAGTACGTTCGCGGCGGCACCTGCAACCTGTTCGTGGCGGTCGAACCCAAGGGCGGACGACGGACCGTGCAGATGACCGATCATCGGGCCAAAACGGATTTCGTCGCCTTCGTCCAGTACCTGCTCGAACAGGTCTATGCGAAGGCACGTCGCATTCACCTCGTGCTCGACAACCTCAACACGCATTTCCGCAAGTGCTTCGAGGAAGTGCTCGGAATCAGGGCGGCGAACAAACTGCTGCGACGAGTCGTCTTTCACTACACGCCGAAGCACGCCAGCTGGCTGAACATGGCGGAAATCGAAATTGGCATCCTTGACCGCCAATGCCTCGATCGGCGCTTGCCTGACCGTGACGCACTCGCCAGTGAAGTCAATGCATGGCAACGACGCCGAAACAACGAGCGGCGATGCATCGAGTGGACGTTCTCTCGGCAAGACGCGGATCTGAAAATGGCTCGGCATTATGTTGCGTAATTAATGGGTCGTGATACTAGCCCGACAGACCGAAAGGTCTCAGGCCACGAGGCCCGGATGCTCCAAAAGGACTCCGGGCCTCGTGCTTTTCAAGGTCCCGGCCGTTTATAGACAAGGATGACATCATGGGAATGTTCGATTACCTGAAGTGCAAATATCCATTGCCTGATGCCGGCAACAACGATCTGGAGTACCAGACCAAGGACACGCCGGCACAGTTTCTGGACAACTACGAAATCCGCGCGGACGGCTCTTTGTGGCACATGGACTACGATATCGAGGACAGGAGCGACCCGAATGCCGAGGGACTCGCTCGCTTGGTCGGCAGGCTAAGTCGCGTCAACGAGCGCTGGGAACCCGTGCCGTTTACTGGTGAGATCCGCTTTTACAGCTACGTCGGCGAAAACCAGTGCACCGAGTTTTCGGCTTACTTCGTGAACGGCATGCTGAACTTCCTGACGCCGATCGGAAAAGAACCTATGTCCGTGAAGACGCAAGTGAAGCTGCGTTCCGGCCGCGAAGCGGAAGTGGAACCGGCCAAGGGCATCCACGGCATGCTGCTGGTTTCCGGTGCGACGTTCCTGTGTAACAGAAATTGCTACAGCGAGTTATCATCAGTTGATACAATACGTCATGCGTGAAGACCACGGAATAGCCAATCTGCTAGACCTGCACGATCAGATCATTGATCAGGATTGTGGTTATTGGGTGAAGATCGAGGCTTGGCGTGTCGAGGTAACTGCAGACGTGCCACACGGAATTCGTTATTCCCTGACGCTCCACGAGCCTTACGGAAAGCGGATTCTGGGATATGACAACGCGCATGCAGTAAAGCCGCCGAAGAAGTTCAAGTATGCCGGGCAGCGACTGACCTACGATCACAAGCACCGGCATGTGAGCGACAAAGGCGTGCCCTACGAGTTTCAGGATGCACAACAACTCCTGATCGACTTTTTCAACGAAGTCGACCGGGTTCTGAAGGAGGCAAGACAGAAATGAAAGCCATCGTGATCGGCATCATGCCGCAAGACAAAATTCGGGAGCGTGTCTTGTCGATTGCTCGCGGCGAACACAAGCCAAAGTCAGGCGAACCGAAAATCTGGTTCACCTCAATGCGTTCTCTTGCCGAAGTCTTGAGCGATGAGAATCGCGCGTTGCTTCAGGTGATCAAGGAGACGAATCCCCAATCCATAACATCTCTGGCTGAGGCGACCGGACGCAAGCCGGGCAATCTGTCGCGCACTCTCAAGACCATGTCGAACTACGGCATCGTCGAAATGAGACGCGAGCGTAACCATGTGCGTCCGGTTGCCAAAGCGACCGAATTCAGGATTGTGGCCTGACACTCAATATATTTATATTTAGATCAAATAGTTACGGTGTAGACGGTTTATGTTGGCATACCTTCTGCCCCGCCAGAATTTCTGGCAAAACCAGTCTCTGTCTCTGACTGGGCGATAACCCCGCCGAGTCCCGCGCTCCGTGGGGTTTTTCGTTTCTACCTGTTGACCTCGCTATCCCACATTCTCAGGAATCTGCGCTCTTAGACGCCAATTTTCTCGAAACCTGTTGACTACAAGCTTCTCGGTCGCGTCCCGCCCCTGCTTTCAGTGCGCGATTGGCTGGAAGCCTGGGTCGTCGAAATACTTGCCGTACTTGTCGAGCGCGCCGATAACCTTGACCGCACCGTCCATGCGCTTTGCCTGCCTCACCTTGCCCGCCATTTGCTCGGCGCCGGCGAGCATATCCGCGATGATAATGTGCAACTGCTCGTCTGCCTGGGTGCCGAGCTTGCAGTTGGCGACCATGTCGCCAACTGCACTCTCCACTTTCTTCGCCAGCCCCCCATAGGCCTTGGCCGACAGCTTGTTCTCGTGAATCGCGTGCAGCGAGGACGCCATCGACTGGCGAATGTCACCCATGGCCTTGCGCAGCGGGACGTCCGTTTCCCATTTCTTGCCAGCGTTAAGCTGCAGGGTAGCAGAGGTCGTACCGTGACCATGGTCGTGTACTTCGTTCGCGGCAAACGATGGGCCGGTAGCGGCGAGGGTCAGCACGGTTAGCCCGGTAAGAAAGTGGGTTTTCATGGGTGTGATTCTCCAGAACGGATGATGGTTGATGGGAGCAGTCAATCGTCAGTGATTCTGACGACATCTTTGCTCCAGCCTGGCTTTATAGCGCATTGAATCTGAACGCCGGTTGATTAAGGGTTCCTTAAGCTGAACGTGAAAGACTGCCAGAATTATGACGCCACCGGAAATGACCTCTGCCTCCCTGCTGCTGTGGATCGTGTTGGGGATTACGCTGCAATTGGCCCTATGGCTTGCCATCAGCTTCTGGCGGCATTGGGGTGAGTATCAGGCGCTGCGCACAGACGCGGGGTCCGGCGGGGGAATGGTCGTTCCCGTTAAAGAGACTTTGCCTTCAGCATCCGAGCCGGCATCTGTAGCGGCGTGGAGTGGTTTCAGGAATTTTCGGGTTGATCGCAAGGAAATTGAGGACGGTGCACAATCCATCTGCTCGTTTTACCTAGTACCGGAAGACAAGCAGCCACTTCCGGCATTCAAGCCAGGTCAATTTCTGACATTTCGTCTCGACGTACCTACGCATGACGGCAAGACAGAGCAGATCACTCGCTGCTATTCCTTGTCCGATGCCCCGCGCACGGGGTTTTACCGCGTCTCCATCAAGCGCGTACCCGCACCTGCCGGCAGCGCTTATGCACCGGGCCGCTCGTCGAATTACTTTCATGACCACATTCAGGTTGGTGACCAACTGCAAGTCCGCGCGCCTGGCGGTCACTTCCATATCGACTGCAGTGATGCACCGGTCGTCTTGATCGGTGGCGGCATCGGCATTACCCCGGTGCTTTCCATGCTCAACTGGTGCGTGGCCGAGCAGCCTGGCCGGGAAGTCTGGCTTTACTACGGCGTTCGCAACAGCAGCGAACCCATCAAGCGGTCCCATCTCGAAGCGCTTGCTGCGACTTACCCGAACATCCATCTGCGGCTGTGCTTCAGTGATCCAATGCCGGGCGATCAACTTGGACGTGACTATCACCACCAGGGGCGCGTGGATGTCGCGCTATTCAGGGCGGAACTCCCCCTCAAGCCCTACCACTTCTACATCTGCGGTCCGACACCGATGATGGAAAGCCTCGTCATAGGCTTGGAAGGCTGGGGTGTGCCGAAGAGCCGCATCCACTACGAAGCCTTTGGCCCAGCATCGATCAAGCGCTCGGAAAACACAACAGGCGTTGAACCTGTGGTGGCAATACAAAGCGACATCGTCGTCACCTTTGCCAAATCTGGCAAACAGATTCCCTGGCAGCCAGGCACGGGGAGTTTGCTGGATTTTGCCGAAGCCAATGGAGTAAAGGTTGACTCCAGTTGTCGGGCGGGAAGTTGCGGATGCTGCCAAACGACGATCAAAACAGGAGAAGTGGCTTATGGTCATGCGCCAGACTTTGATCCCGAACCGGGTAACTGCCTGCTCTGCAGTTGCACCCCGAAGACCAGCGTGACGCTGGAGGCCTGAAATGACGACACCCGGCACCGCCTCGCTCTGGCGTAACCACATCCTGCCGTTCACGCTTCTGGTGACCCTGCTTGGTGTGGCGACGGTCATTGGCGACTATCTCCTTCATCGCCTCGATCTGGTCTGGGTGGGGCGCTATCTCGGCATCCCCGGAACCTTGCTGATCATCGGGTCGCTGGTCTACTCCCTGCGCAAACGGAAATACATCGCGACCGGCAACGTCAAAACCTGGCTCAGCATGCATGAGGTCGGGACGTGGCTCGGCTCCCTGATGGTGCTGATCCATGCGGGGATCCATTTCAATGCCATCCTGCCGTGGCTGGCTACGATCGCCATGGGTATCAACGTCATCAGCGGCATGGTCGGCAAGATGCTGCTGGCGCGTTCGCGCGAGCATATCCAGGCCCAGCGTGAGCATTACCAACTGCGCGGCTTGTCCAAAGCGGAGGTCGAGCAGGCGCTGTTCTGGGAGTCGGTGACTTTCGATGCCATGACCAAGTGGCGCAAGGTGCACATACCGATCTTCATCGTCTTTGCTGTGCTGGCGCTGGGGCACATCATCAGCGTCTTCCTGTTCTGGGGGTGGCAATGAGCAAGACCCTCAAACTCGTCCTGGCGGCCAACCTGATTGTGCTGGCCATTCTGGCATTCGTTTATCCCCATTTGATGGTCGGACCCGGCAAGCTGATTCCCGGCCACAGCAAGCTCGAAACGGATTGCTTTGCCTGTCATGCCCCCTTTGTCGGTAGCGCCACCGATCGCTGCACGACCTGTCACAAGCCGGAAGAGATCGGCAAGTTGACGACGCTCGGGCAGTCGATCCAGAAGCCGCTGACCAGGACACCCTTCCATCAGGAGCTGCTCAAGCAGGATTGCCTTGCCTGCCACAGCGATCATGCCGGGGTGAAGCGTTTCCGTACTACAAGCCGGTTTAACCATGCTTTGCTCCAGGCGGACGCACGCAAGGAATGTCAGTCCTGTCACAAGTCACCCAAAGACTCGCTCCATCAGCAGATCACCGGGAACTGCAGCCAGTGCCATACCCAGGAGAAATGGGTACCGGCGACCTTCGATCACGACAAGTATTTCATCCTGGACCGGGATCACAACGTGAAATGCGCGACCTGCCACGAGCGCAACGACTACAGCCGCTATACCTGCTACGGCTGCCATGAGCACTCACCCGAGAAGATCCGGCGCGAGCATATCGAGGAAGGGGTTCGCGATTTCAAGAACTGTGTGGAATGCCACCGCAGTGCCGATGAACACGATATCCAGATGCCGGGACGTGGGCGAGAGCGCGAGAGAGGACATGGTCGGGAACGAGATGATGACTGACCGTCGCTTCGCCATCCCGCCGGAAGAGGTCGAAATCACCGCGGTTCGCGCGCAGGGTGCCGGTGGGCAGAACATCAACAAGGTCGCGAACGCCGTGCATCTGCGCTTCGACATCGCGGCCTCGTCGTTGCCGCAGGCGATTCGCGAACGGCTCATGAGGCTCGGTGACCAGCGCATCAGCAAGGATGGCGTGGTCGTCATCAAGGCGCAGGAATTCCGCAGCCTCGGAAAAAACCGCGCCGAAGCCCATCGCCGGCTGCAGGAACTGATCGACAGCGTCGCCGCGCTGCCAAAGAAACGCCGGCCGACCAAGCCGACCAGGGCTTCCGTCGCGAGGTGGCTCGAAGGCAAGGCGCAACGCGCAACGGTGAAAACGGGCCGGAGGAAAGTCGACGCCCGGTCATGATCTCCCGCACTTGCGGCGACCGCCCTTCCGCCGGACATTGCTGTATAATCCGCCACCTCAAAAGCGCCCGTAGCTCATCTGGATAGAGTACTTGGCTACGAACCAAGGGGTAGGGAGTTCGAATCTCTCCGGGCGCGCCAAACACAAAGGGCCTAGCGTACGCTAGGCCCTTTCCGTGCCGGCATAGCTCAGTTGGTAGAGCAACCGCCTTGTAAGCGGTAGGTCACCAGTTCGAATCCGGTTGCCGGCACCACCTTCCGCACGTCGTCGGTAGAATGGCGGCATGACAGATACCGTCGGCCGTTTCGAGATTCGACGCGAACTGGGCCGCGGCGCGCAGAGCGCCGTCTACCTTGCATGGGACCCGCAACTCCAGCGCGAGGTGGCGATCAAGACGCTGCATTTCACCTGCGCCGATCCCGAACGGAACGCCGTTCTGCTCGACGAGGCGCGCATGGTCAGCAAGCTGCGCCACGCCAATGTGGTGCCGATCTTCGACGCCGGCGAGCAGGACGGCGATCCCTATCTGGTTTTCGAGTACGTCGAGGGGCGCAACCTGCTCGACGTGCTGGCGGAGGACGGCCCGATGCCGCCGGCGCGCGCCGCCGACATCATGCGCCAGGTGGCCGATGCCCTGGCCCAGGCCCATGCGCTGGGCATCATCCACCGCGACCTGAAGCCCTCGAACATCATCCTCGACCGCCAAGGCGTGCCGAGGGTCATGGACTTCGGCATCGCCTCGCGGGTGCCGGAAGCGGGCCGCGAGGACGGCCGGGACCTGGTCGGCACGCCGTCCTACATGGCGCCGGAATACGTCACCCGGCGCGTCGTCGGCGAGAAGGCGGATGTCTTTGCCGCCGGCCTCGTGCTGCTGGAGATGCTGACCGGCAAGCGGGTCTTCCAGGGCGGCGGCGCCGAGGCGGTGCTTCGCCGCGTCGCCCACGAGGCGGTGGCGCTGCCCCGGGACGCGGGCATCGACGACCGCCTCGGCGACATCATCCTCAAGGCCTGCGCTCCCGATCCGGCAATGCGCCTACCGACGGCGGCGCAAATGCGGCAGGCGCTGGAAGGCTACCTTGGCGCGAGCCTGGCGCCGCCCGCGGCCAATGAGGGCGGCGAGGCGGGCCCGCAGGGCACGCTCGAATTCCTGCTGCGGCGCATGCGCCACAAGTCCGATTTTCCGGCGTTGTCCGAATCGGTGTCGGCCATCAACAAGATGACCAACTCCGACCGCGAGAGCATCAACAAGCTTTCCAACACCATCCTCAGGGACTATGCGCTGACCAACAAAATCCTGCGCCTGGTGAACTCCGCCTACTACCGCCAGGCGGGCGGCGGCAACATCAGCACGGTGTCGCGGGCCGTGATCGTGCTCGGTTTCGACACCATCCGCAGCATCGCCATCACCGTGCTGCTCTTCGAGCACCTGCAGGACAAGGCCAACGCCCGCGAACTGAAGGAGGCCTTCCTGCGCGCCAACCTGGCCGGCCTGCTGGGGCGCGACGCCAGCCGGAAATTCGCCGCCCGCGAGTCCGAGGAAGCCTTCATCTGCGCCCTCTTTCACGGCCTCGGCCAGCTGCTGGCCCGCTACTATTTCCCGGAGGAAGAGGAGGAAATCCGCAAGATCATGCAGCAGAAGCACGTTTCCGAGGAAGCGGCGGCGAGCCGGGTGCTGGGCATCTCCTTCGAGGACCTGGGCATCGGCGTCGCGCGCACTTGGGGCTTCCCGGCGCTGATCGTCAACAGCATGCGCCGCCTGCCCGAGGGCAAGGTCAGGAAGCCGGTCACCCACGAGGAGGCGCTGCACGTGGTGGCCGGCTTTTCCAATGAGCTGTGTGACCGGATCGCGGGCAGCGCGCCGGAGGACCGGGCGCAGGTGGTGCAGGCGGTGATGGAACGGTTCTCCGTCAGCATGCAGATCACCGACCGGCAGTTGCAGGCGACCCTGGACAAGTCCCTGGACGAGTTGACGCAGGTGGCGTCCATCCTGCGGGTGAACCTCAAGCAGAGCGCTTTTGCCCGCCAGGCGCGGGCCTTTGCCGGCGGCAGGGAGGAAGCGAAAGCGGCGGCGGACGATGACGAGGCGGTGACGCTGGCCAACACCCTGGGCGGAACGGCGATGCTCGGCGGCGGCGACGAGGCGGCGGCCGCCGTGCCGGAGAACGCCCAGAACGTCCTCGCCGCCGGCATTCAGGACATCAGCAATTCCCTGGTCGAGGACTTCTCCCTCAACGACCTGCTGCGCATCATCCTGGAGACCATGTACCGGGCCATGGGCTTCCAGCGGGTGCTGCTCTGCCTCAAGGACGGCAAGAGCCAGCAGATGACCGGCCGCTTCGGCTTCGGTCCCGACACCGGCGAGGTGGCGAAGCGGTTCCGCTTTCCGCTGGCCCACTCGGCGGACGTGTTCCACCTGGCCGTGGCGAAGGGCGTCGACATCATCATCGCCGACATCGACGACCCGAAGATCGCCGGCAGGATTCCCGATTGGTATCGCCGGCAGGTGGCGGCGAAGACCTTCGTCCTCTTCCCTCTCAACCTGAAGGGCAATCCCGTCGCCATGATCTACTGTGACAAGGAGAAGGCCGGCAGCATCGCCATACCGGAGAACGAGCTGACGCTGCTCAAGACGCTGCGCAATCAGGCGCTGCTGGCGATCAAGCAGTCGGTCTAGTAAGATTCCAAGAGTGCAGTGTGTCGTCGTGTGACCGACCGATCCGTCCGTACCGGAAGCCTTGAGAGGTTCGCCATGAAGCCGATGAAACTATGGTTATGCCTGCTGGTTATGATGGCGGGGATGGCGGCGCCCGCCATAGCCAAGAACTATGCTCTGCTGTTCGGAAACTCGAACTACTCGATCGGGCGGTTGGACAACCCCGCCAACGACGCCCAGGACCTGGCCAACGTGCTGCGCTCGATCGGCTTCGACACGACCATCAGGCTCAACCAGGACGGCGACGGCATGAAGAACGCCATCCGCGAGTTCGGCGAGAAGCTCAAGAACAACGACGGCATCGCCCTGTTCTTCTTCGCCGGCCACGGCGTCCAGGTGAATGGCGAGAACTACCTGCTGCCGGTGGGCTTCCCGTTCAGAAACGAGCAGGAAGTCGAAAAGAACGCCGTCCAGGCCAACATGGTGCTGCGCTACATGGAGGACTCGAAGAACCGGGTCAACGTGGTCGTGCTCGACGCCTGCCGCAACAACCCGTTCATCAAGACCCGCTCGCTGAAGACGCGCGGCCTGGCGCCGATGGACGCACCCAGCGGCTCGCTGGTGGCCTTCTCCACCGCGCCGGGCACCGAGGCCTCCGACGGCTCCGGGCGCAACGGCCTCTACACCAAGCACCTGATGGCCAACATGAAGATGCCGGGCATGACCATCGAGCAGGTGTTCAAGCGCACCCGCGAGGGTGTCGAAACCGAGTCGGAAAGGGAGATCGGCCGCAAGCAGAGTCCGCGCGAGGAGAGCAGCCTCAAGGGCGGCGACATGTACTTCGTGCCGCCGGTGGCGAAGGAGGCCGCCGCCGACCCGGCCGCGGTCGAGCTGGCCTACTGGAACTCCATCGCCAACAGCAGCAACACCGCCGACTTCGAGTCCTACCTCGCCCAGTATCCCAACGGCAAGTTCGTCGATCTGGCGAAAAACCGCCTGGCGGCGGCCAGGACGAAGGTGGCCAGCCGCAATGAGGCGCGCGCTGTCGGCGACGGCTCCGCCGCGTCGGCCCCTTCTTCCTCCGCGCCCTCCGTCCAGGAGGCGCCGCCGACCCGCGTGGCCATGGCCAAGTCCGGCGGCGGCATCGCCTCCACCTCCGGTTTCAGCTTCTCGCAGGGGGAGGGCGCGGTGAAGGCGGCCGAGTTCCTGTCCATCGCCTGCCGTGACGCCATCCGCAACAAGCGGGTGCGGATCGAGGTGACGGAGAAGGGCAGGAGCGGCGCGCCTTTCCGGCAGGCGCTGGTCGACAAGCTTCAGTCCATCGGGGTGAAGGTGGCCGCCGCAGGCGGCGCGGCCGACCTCGTCGTCAAGGGCGTCATCGAGACTTCCGCCGGCACGAACCGGATGCTCGGCGTCAACGAAGTGGACCTGGAGGCCGAATTCACGCTGCGCCTGCCCTCCGGCAAGACGCTCTCCGCCGCCTCCGCCTCCGGCGGCGCCTTCGCCGGCAACAGCATGAAGGGCGCGGCCAGGGATGTCTGGGAGGAGAAGAGCGAGGCGGTCGTCGGCAAGCTGTTCCAGGACTACTGCAACCAGTGAACAAGGCCTTCATCAGGGAGTCCGATCCGGACGAAGAGGACCGCGAGGAGGCGGTCGCGCTGCCGCCAGGCACCCGGAACTACATGACCGCCGCGGGACACCGCCACATGAAGGAGGAACTTGCACGCCTAGTCAAGGTCGAGCGGCCGAATCTCGTGCAGGTGGTGTCCTGGGCCGCCGGCAACGGCGACCGTTCCGAGAACGGCGACTACATCTACGGCAAGAAGCGGCTGCGCGAGATCGACCGGCGCATCCGCTTCCTGATGAAGCGGCTGGACGGCGCCGTCGTCGTCGAGCCGGCCGAGCGCGAGAATACTGGCCAAGTTTTCTTCGGCGCCACGGTCACGATTGCGGATACGGATGGTCGCGAGGCCGTCTACCAGATCGTCGGCATCGACGAGGCCGATGCCGGCCAGGGGCGGATCAGCTGGGTGTCGCCGCTGGCCAGGGCCCTGCTGAAGGCGAGAGAAGGGGATGTGGTGCAATTCCGGAGTCCGGCCGGGCCGTGCGAAATGGAAATCGTCGAGGTCCGCTATGGCTAGGCGCCGGTTTCTCTACGGCAGCCTGTTCGCGGCGCTGCTGGCCCTTGTGCTCGCCGCCGGATACCGGCTCTCCAGCGACTTGTACCGCTATGCCCACAACCGGGCACTGGAGGGCCTGGCCACCATATCGGCCCTCAAGGCCAGCGAACTCAATCTGTGGCGGACGGAAAAGATCGATCAGCTGGCCTACGCTCCGTCGGCGCTGATCGCCGACAACTTCGAACGCTGGCGACGGAAGGGCGGCCGGCCGGGCGCCGAGGCCGATGCCCTCCGTCTCCGGCTGGACAGGCTCAAGGAGATGTCGGCGGAATTCACCGCCGTCTGGCTGTTCGATCTCGACGGCCGGCCCCATGCCGCCAGCACCGGCGCGCCGGTCCACGGGCCGCTGAAGTACCCGTCGCTGCAGCGACGGGTTCTTTCCGACGGCCGGCCGGTGCTGGTGGATTTCCATCTGGAGCCCGCCGCCGGGAGCGCGAAAGCGCCGGTGCTGTCGATCCTGGTGCCCCTTTTCGCCGACGGGTCCCCCGGAGGGACCAACGCCTCCGCGCATGCCATCGGCTTCATGCTCTTCCGGATCGATCCCGACATCCATCTCTACCCTTCCCTGCAACGCTGGCCCCTGGCCAGCCACAGCGCGGAGAACCTGCTTTTCCGCGTCGAGGGCGGCGAGATCGTCTACCTCAGCCGCCTGCGCCACGATCTGGCGGCGCCCCTGACCTTGCGCCAGCCCCTCGGCGACGCCTCGCAGCTGGCGGCCCGGTCCGTGCATAGCGACGAGGCGATGTTGCGCGGCCTCGACTACCGCGGCGTCGCTTCCGTCGGCGTCGTCAGCCGGGTGCCGGACACGGACTGGCGACTGCTGACCCGGATCGACGAGACCGACATCTTCGCCGAGGCCCGCCGGACGGCCGCCATGGTTGCCGCCGTCGCCGGCCTGCTCCTGTTTATCCTGCTGCTGGGCGGCGGACTGGCCCTGCATCGGCTGCGCAGCCGCGACGAGGCGGCGCGCATGATGGCGGAACTCGAGCAGCTGCGGGCGACGGCGGCGCTGCACACCAGCGAGGCGCGCTACCGGGCCATCGTCGATTCGCAGATGTGGGAAATGTGCCGCTGGCTGCCGGACACCACCCTGACATTCGTCAACCCCGCCTATGCCATGGCGCGCGGCGAATCGGTGGAGGCGCTGAACGGTCGCCGCTGGCTGGATTTCGTGCCGGCGGAGGATCGGCCGGGTGTCCGGGCGGCCATCGAATCCATGCTGGCCGGGCGTTGCGGCCGAACATTCGAGCATCCGGTCGCGACGGCCGACGGCGGCCAGATGTGGATGGCCTGGACCGATACGCCGATCTTCGACACCGCCGGTGCCATCGTCGAATTCCAGTCGATCGGCATCGACATCACGCCGCGCAAGCAGACCGAGCTGGCGCTGCACGAAAGCGAGGCCCGTTTCCGCGCGATCTACGACAGCATCCACGAGGCGATCTTCATCCACGACATCGACACCGGCGCCATCCTCTCCAGCAACCGCCGGGCGCGGGAACTCTACGGCATGGGCGAGGAGGAACTGCATGCCGCGCGCATCCAGGACCTGAGCGAGGGCGTTTTTCCCTATACCCAGGCGGACGCCGCGCTCTGGATGATGAGGGCGGCCGCCGGCGATCCGCAGACCTTCGAGTGGCATGCCCGCGACAAGTCGGGGCGCCTGTTCTGGGTGGAAGCGACCCTGCGTCGCGCCCGCATCGGCGAGCATGACTGCCTGCTGGCCGTGGAGCACGACATCACTCACCGCAAGGCCCAGGACAAGGAGCTGCGCGAGAACTTCAATCGCCAGGTGCTGCTGAACCAGAAGCTGGAAGAGGCGCACAATCAGCTGCTGCAATCGGAGAAGATGGCCTCGATCGGCCAGCTGGCGGCCGGCGTTGCCCACGAGCTCAACAACCCGATCGGCTTCGTGCATTCCAACCTCGGCTCGCTCGAAAAGTATCTTCAGGACATCTTCGAGGTCGAGACGGCCTACGAGGATGTGGAGAAGACGGCCGGTTGCGCCTGCACCGCGCTCGACCGTGTGCGGCAGCTCAAGCGCGACAAGGACTATGAATTCCTGCGCGAGGACATCTTCCAGCTGATGGCCGAGTCGAAGGATGGCCTGGTACGGGTGCGGAAGATCGTCCAGGACCTCAAGGACTTCTCCCGCGTCGGCGACATGAACTGGCAATGGGCCGATATCCACCAAGGCATCGACTCGACGCTCAACATCGTCTGGAACGAGCTCAAGTACAAGTGCAAGGTGGTCAAGGAATACGGCGACCTGCCGGAGGTGTATTGCCTGCCTTCGCAGCTCAACCAGGTGTTCATGAACCTGCTGGTCAACGCGGGCCACGCGATCGAGGAAAAGGGGCAGATCACGCTGCGGACCGGCCGCGGGAACGAGGGGAGCGGCGAGGTCTGGATCTCCGTCAGCGACACCGGCCGCGGCATCCCGAAGGAAATCCTGACCCGCATCTTCGACCCCTTCTTCACCACCAAGCCGGTGGGAAAGGGCACGGGCCTCGGTCTGTCGCTTTCCTATGGCATTATCCAGAAGCATCAGGGACGCATCGAGGTGGAGAGCGAGGTTGGCGTGGGCACGACCTTCAAGGTGACGATTCCCGTCCGCCCGGCCTCGGCGCCTGAAGAGGGGAAGACCGCATGAGCGAACCCGAACAACCGAAACTCACCCTGCTGTTCGTCGACGACGAGGCCAGCATCCTGTCGTCGCTGCGCCGCCTGTTCCGGCAGCACGGGTACAACATCCTGACCGCCGAGAGCGGGGCCCAGGGCCTGGAAGTCCTGGAGAAGGAAACCGTCGACCTCGTGGTGTCCGATATGCGCATGCCGGAGATGGACGGCGCGAAGTTCCTCGAAGAGGTGCGCCTGCGCTGGCCGCACGTGGTGCGCATCCTGCTGACCGGCTACGCCGACGTCACCTCGACCATCGCCGCCATCAACCGCGGCGAAATCTACCGCTACATCGCCAAGCCCTGGGACGACAACGACATCGTCCTGACGGTGCGCGAAGCGCTCGAGCACAAGCGCCTGGAATCCGAGAACCTCCGCCTGCTGGCCCTGACGCAGCGCCAGAACGAGGAGCTGAAGGAGCTCAACGCCAGCCTCGAGCAGAAGGTGGCCGAGCGCACGGCCGAGCTTCGGCAGACCCTGGCTTCCCTCGACCAGGCCCACAAGGAACTGAAGAAGGGCTTCATGGCGACGGTGCGGATATTCTCCGGCCTGATCGAACTGCGCGGCGGCAAGCTGGCCGGCCACTCGCGCCGCGTCGCCGAGCATGCCCGCGACCTGGCTCGCGCCCTTGGCCTGGACGAGGCCGAGCAGCAGGACGTGTTCCTGGCGGCGCTGCTGCACGACATCGGCAAGATCAGCCTGCCCGACGCCCTGCTGGAGCGGCCCTTCACCGCGCTGTCGCCGCAGGAGAAGGTCGACTTCATGCGCCACCCGGTCCGGGGGCAGCAGGTGCTGATGGGCGTCGAACAATTGATGGGTGCGGGCAGGCTCATCCGCCACCACCACGAAAGCATGGACGGCAGCGGCTATCCCGACCGGCTGGCGGGGCTGGCGATTCCCATGGGCGCCCGCATCCTGGCCGTGGCCAACGACTACGACGCCCTGCAGATGGGAACACTGATCCTGCAAGCCCTCGGCCCGTCGCAGGCGCTGGAGTTCATCGTCAGGAACCGCGGCCATCGTTACGATCCGCGGGTGGTCGATGCGTTCAAGGATATCCTGCGGGAAGACATATCGGGAATGCCCGAGCGCGGCGCGGGCGCTTCGGTGCTGCGCAGCGCGGCCGAGGAGGATTCGCTGATCGCACGGCGGCGATTCAGAAGCGTGCCGATGACCTCGGATAGGCTGAAGGAGGGCATGGTGCTAAGCCGCGACCTCATGCATCACGAGGGCTACCTGCTGCTGTCGCAGGGGCATCGGCTCGACGAATCGCTCATCAAGCAGTTGAAGGAAATCGAGGTGATCGGCGAGCGGCCGCTCACGGTGCATATCCGCATAGAGGAGAGGTCATGAACCGCATCATGCTCGTCGACGACGAGGAGGGCATCCTCAGGTCCCTGAGGCGCCTGCTCATCGCGACGCCGGTCAGCCACGGCGGTATTGTCTATCCCGTCGAAGTGGAGATCTTTTCATCGCCGCGGCAGGCGCTGGAACGGGCGCGGCACAAGGCCTTCGACCTGTTCCTGGTCGATTACCGCATGCCGGAGATGGATGGCGTCGCGCTGCTCAAGGCGATCCGCGATATCCAGCCCAATGCGGCGCGCATCATCCTGTCGGGCTATGCCGACCTCAATGGCCTGGTCGGCGCCATCAACGAGGCGCAGATATACCGCTTCCTCTCCAAGCCCTGGAACGACTATGAGCTGATCTCGACCATCGGCCAGGCGCTGGCTTACCGGCAACTGCTGGCGGAAAACGAGCGCCTCGCCGACCAGGCGCGCCTGGAGCAGGGGCGCCTGTCGCCCGAAGAGGCGGAGCGGAGGCGCCTGGAGACGCTGGAACCCGGCATTACCCGCGTGAATTGGGGACCGGACGGTTCCGTGATCCTGGACGACGAGTTCCGGGATCCCTACAACGACGAATTTTGAGAGCCTTCGATCACCGATGCCGGACTTCGACGAAACCGGGAACAGGCTGACCTTCAAGCTGGTCTGGTACGGGCCGGCCCAGAGCGGCAAGACCACGAACCTCATGCGCCTGCACGACCTGCTGGCGCCCGAGTTGAAGGGGGAGATGATGACCCTGGAGACCCAGGGCGACCGCACGCTGTTCTTCGACCTGCTGCCGCTGGGCTTCCGGACGCCCTCGGGGCTCCTGGTCAAGCTCAAGCTGTTCACCGTGCCCGGCCAGGTGTCCCACGACGGCACGCGCAAGGCGGTGCTTTCGCGCGCCGACGGCGTCGTCTTCGTCGCCGATTCCCGGAAGACGCAGGAGATGAACAATGCCGAGTCCTTCCGGAACCTCGCCGACAACGCCGCCCGCGTCGGCCTCGATTTCCGGCGGCTGCCGATCGTGGTGCAGTTCAACAAGCGCGACCTGCCGGCCGTCGTGTCCGAGGACGAAGTGCGGGCGCGGTGGTCCGGCGCCGTCTCGTGGCCGCTGACGTTCGCCGTGGCGCTGACCGGCGAGGGCGTGCGTGAGACCTTCGATGCGCTTTTGCGCGCCGTGTTCCGGCGCTTCGACGCCGAGCTGACGCTGGCCTCGCGCCACGGGCTCGACGAGGCGGCCTTCGTGGCGGGTTTGCTGGGGCCGGCGGCGTGACCGAAGCCTTCGATCGCGAGTTTACGCTCGCCGAGCTGCTGCCGGCGGCGATGTTGGAGACGTTCGGGACGGCCGCCGCCAGCCTGCTTGACGCCGATTTTGCGATTCTCGATGCGGCCGGTACACCCCTCTGGGGCAGGGCGGCCGGCGATGCGCCGCGCGAGGCGTTGGTGCTGGAGCTGGAACCCGTCGCCCATCTCGCGGCCGCCGTGCCGCGGGACCGACTGCGCGCCGCCGCCGTTCTGCTGCGCCAGGTGCTTTCCGCGCGCGCCCGCTACCTGATGACCTGCGACCTGCATACCGACGCCATCGCCGCGGACTGGCAGACGCTGCTGGAGCGCAACCAGGCGCTGGCGGAATCGGAGGCCCGCTACAAGGCGCTTTCTGAAGAACTGGAACAGCGCGTCGAGGCGCAGGTTGCCCTGCTCGACGAGCGCCAGCGCCAGCTCTACCAGGCCGAGAAGCTGGCCTCCGTGGGCCAACTCGCCGCCGGAATGGCGCATGAGATCAACAACCCGATCGGCTTCGTGCGCAGCAACATCGCCAGCTTCGGCGGCTACATCGACAAGCTGCGCGCCCTGAAGGGCCGCCTGGGCGATGCGCCGGCGGCATGGAAGGAACTCGACCTCGATTTCGTGCTCGAGGACGGCGCCGACATCGTGAAGGACAGCCTGGAGGGCATCGACCGCGTCGCGCGCATCGTGCGCGATCTCAAGGGCTTCTCCAACGTCGACAAGCCGGAAGAGGAAGTTGTCGACATCAACGACGGCTTGCGCGAGGCGTGCAGCGTCTTTGCCGGGCAGCTGCCGCCGGGCGTCGCCCTGGAGCAGAACCTCGGGGCGTTGCCGCGCATCCTGTGCCTGCCGGGGCATCTCAACCAGGTCTTCCTCCACCTCATCGAGAACGCCGTGCAGGCCGTGGCCGATTCGGGCAAGCCAGGCACGGTGACGGTGTCGAGCCGGCCGGCGGAAGGCGGCGTCGGGATCGCCATCGCCGACACGGGGGTGGGCATGTCGGCCGCGCAGCAGGCCCGCGTCTTCGAGCCCTTCTACACCACACGCCCGGTCGGCAAGGGCACCGGCCTGGGGCTGACGGTGGTGCGCGACGTCGTCCAGGCGCACGGCGGCAAGGTCGCCCTCGACAGTCGGCCCGGCGCCGGCACTACCGTTACGATCTTTCTTCCCGCATGAACGACTTTTCCTCCCTCTTCACCGGCCAGGCCTCGGCGGCCTCCTCAGTGGCCGCCGGCGCGGCCGACGCCGCGCCGGTGCGCTATCGCCTGCTGATCGTCGACGACGAGCTGGGCGTGCTCAAGGCGTTGACGCGCGCCTTCCGCCAGGAAAACTACGAGGTGGTCACGGCCGGCGACGGCGCGGAGGGGCTGAGGCGGCTGGGCGAGGCGACGACGCACCTCGTCATCAGCGACTACATGATGCCGGTCATGAACGGCGCCCAGTTTCTGCGCGCCGTCAAGGAACGCTCGTCCGACACCATCCGCATCATGCTCACCGGCCATGCCGACACGGGCGCGGTGATGGGCGCCATCAACGAGGGGGCGGTTTACAAGTTCATCCTCAAGCCCTGGGACGACGACGACCTGCGCGTGACCGTCGCGCTGGCCCTGGAGCAGTTCGAGCTCGTCCGGAAGAACCGGGCGCTGAAACAGGAGAACGAGAAGAAAGGGAAGGAGATTTCCGCCCTTTCACGCCTGGCGGCCACCAACCGCAGCCAGCTGGGCATCGTCCTGCACAAGAAGAACCTCCTCACCTCCACCCAGCTCCAGGAGCTGGTGCGCCTGCAGGAACAGCGCAAGGAGCCGCTCGTCAAACTGCTGCTCGAAAAGGAATGGGTGTCCGAGCGCGCCATCCGCAATGTCCTCAGGAAGGACATGCTGATCGAGGAGGTGCAGCTGCCGGAATTCCACGTCGACGCCGCCCTGGCCGAACTGATTCCCCGCAGCTTCTGCGAGCGCCAGCTGGTGGTGCCGCTCAAGCTCGAAGGCCGGCGCCTGATGCTGGCCATGGCCGATCCGCTCGACGCGGGCCTCATCGACGACGTGCGATTCACCGCCGGCCTCGAACTGATCGTCGTCACCGCCGACGTGGCCGCCATCCACGCCAAGCTCGCCGAGTTGTACGGCGAGGAGGTGGACTTCAGGGAACTGGAGACCCTGGTCGCCTCGCCCGATCCCTACGAGGGCATCGAGATCGTCCTCGAGGACGACGATGCGGCGAGCCTGGAGGATCTGCTGCGCGGCACGGAGGAGCCGCCGGCGATCCGGCTGGCCAACGCCATCATCATCGAGGCGATCCGCCTCGGCGCTTCCGACATCCACATCCAGCCGCGTACCAAGAGCGTGGTGGTGCGGCTGCGCATCGACGGCGTCCTCGTGGACAAGATACACATTCCGCACCAGCTGCACCAGTCGCTGGTGTCCCGCCTGAAGATCATGTCCGAGCTGGACATTTCGGAACGCCGCCGCCCGCAGGACGGCCGCATCACCGTCAAGACGCCGCTGCGCATCGTTGACCTGCGCGTGTCCACCCTGCCGACCATCAACGGCGAAAAGGTGGTGATGCGCATCCTCGACCGCAATTCGGCGGTGCTCAACCTCACCGCTCTGGGCTTCGCCGAGGTCGACCTGCCGAAGATCGCCAACATGGTGGCCAAGCCGCAGGGCATCATCCTCGCCACTGGGCCGACCGGCAGCGGCAAGACGTCGACGCTCTACTCCCTGCTCCAGCACGACGCCTCGCCGGACAAGAACTACATCACCATCGAGGATCCCGTCGAGTACTACCTCGACATGGCCGGCCAGGTGCTCGTGCGCGAGAAGATCGGGCTCACCTTCCCGCTGGTGCTGCGGGCCATCCTGCGCCAGGATCCGGACGTGGTGCTGCTGGGCGAGATACGCGACTATGAGACGGCCGAGGTGGCCTTCCACGCGGCCCTGACCGGCCACCAGGTGTTCTCGACCCTGCACACCAATTCGGCGGTGGCGACCATCGCCCGCCTGTTCGACCTCGGCCTCAAGCCCTACGTGGTGGCGGCGGCGCTCGAGGGCATCATCGCCCAGCGCCTGGTGCGGCGCATCTGCCCGCATTGCCGCGAGGAAGCGCCCATGGACGAGAAACTGCGACAGCGGCTGGGATTCGCCTTCGCCCGGCCGGATCTGCGCACTTTCAAGGGCAAGGGGTGTCCCCGCTGCAACGGCAGCGGCTACAGCCGCCGGGTCGGTCTCTACGAGGTGCTGACGCTCGACGACGTGCTGCGCGACCGCATCGGCGGCGGCGCCAGCATGCTGGACATCAGTCGCGTGGCGCGGCAGCAGGGGTTGCGCGTGCTGGCGCAGGACGCCGCCGACAAGGTGCATGCCGGCGAGACGACGCTGGAAGAAGTGCTGCGGGTGATCGGGCCGCAGTCGATGGGGGAATAGGGGATATGGAACAGAACGAGGAAATTGCCCGCCTGACCCGGCAACTGGCCGAAGCCAACGCCCGCATCGAGCGCGAGCAGCGGGAAATGACCGAGCTGCTTGGCAAGGTGGAAGAGGCTCAGGGCCAGGTACTGCAATCGGAAAAGATGGCCGCCATCGGCCAGCTCGCCGCCGGCGTGGCGCACGAGATCAACAATCCGGTCGGCTTCGTCAATTCCAACCTGGGCACGCTCAAGGGCTATGTGGACAAGCTGCTGAAGCTGCTCGACGCCTACGAGCGCCACGCCGGGCCGGCCGCCGACGAGGTGCCGGAGGTTGCCGAGGCTCGCCGCGAGGCGGATATCGGCTACCTGCGCCAAGACATCGTCGACCTGCTGCGCGAGTCCGAGGAGGGGCTCGTGCGGGTCAAGAAGATCGTCCAGGACCTGAAGGAGTTCTCCCATGTGAACGATGTCACGTGCCAGCAGACCGATCTCAACGCCGGCATGGAAAGCACCCTCAACGTCGTCAGGAACGAGCTCAAGTACAAGGCTGAGGTGAGGAAGGAGTACGGCGATCTGCCGCCCGTGACCTGCGTGGCGGCTCAGATCAACCAGGTGTTCATGAACCTGCTGGTCAACGCCGCCCAGGCCATTCCGGAGCACGGCACCATCACCGTGCGCTCGGGCATCGAGGGCACCGGGGAATGGGTCTGGTTCGAGGTGGCCGACACCGGCAAGGGCATGCCGTCCGAGGTAAAGGCGCGCATCTTCGAGCCCTTCTTCACCACCAAGCCGGTGGGCAAGGGCACGGGCCTGGGGCTGTCGCTCTCGTACGATATCGTCGTCAAGAAGCACGGCGGCCGCATCGAGGTGGAGAGCGAGCCGGGCAAGGGCACCACGTTCCGCGTCTGGCTGCCGGTGGCCGGGCCCGCCGCGGACGAATCCTGAGTGGCCATGAGCGAAGGCGCCATCCCGCCCGAACTGCTTCGGCTGTTCCATCTGGCGGCCGAGCAGAACGAGACGCCGATCGCGATCACCGATCGGAGCGGCCGCATCGTCTATGTCAATCCGGCCGAGGAACGGGTTACCGGCTATTCGGTGAAAGAGCTGATCGGCGCCACTCCGCGCATCCTTAAGTCCGGCCAGACGCCGCCGGAAGTCTATCGGGATCTCTGGGCGACCATCCTCGAAGGGCGAACCTGGGAAGGGGAGTTGATCAACCGGCGCAAGGATGGCGAGCTCTACGAGGAAGGGTTGCGCATCACGCCCCTGTGCGACGAAACGGGCCATGTCACCCATTTCTTCACCCTCGCACAGGATTTGTCGGCGCGCCGCGAAGCGGCAATGAAGATCGAATATCTGTCCACCTTCGATCATCTGACGGGGCTGCCCAACCGGGATCATTTCATGACGAATCTGGTCGACTCCGTCAGGGAGGCGGCCGCGCACGGCCGCAGGTTGACGCTGCTGCACATCGACCTGGACCGCTTCAAGGCCTGCAACGATTCCCTCGGCGCTACCGTCGCCGACCGGCTGCTCGTCGCCATCGCGGAACGCCTCAAGGGCCTCGTGCGCCGCGACGACGTGCTGGCGCGGCTGGCCGGCGACGAGTTCGCCTTGTTGCTGTGGGATACCGCGCTGGATCCGGGGCGGACTGACGCCATCGGACGCATCAGGAATGCGATTTCCGAGCCGGTCGGCATCGACGGAAAGGAAGTCTCGCTCACCGCCAGCATCGGCGCCGCCCTGTATCCCGGCGACGGCCATGACGGCGACAGCCTGCTGCGGTCGGCCAGCGCGGCCATGGTCGTCGCCAAGAAGGAAGGGGGCGATACCGTCCGCCACTCGAAGGACGCGCCGTCGGCGCAGGCCGGCATGGTGTCCCGTTTCGACCTGGCGACCCAGCTGCGGCGGGTGGCCGATCGCGACGAACTGCGGCTCCACTTCCAGCCGCAGATCAGCCTGGCCTCCGGCGAGATCGTCGGCGCCGAGGCGCTGCTGCGCTGGCAGCACCCGGAAAAGGGCCTGGTGCCGCCGGGCCACTTCATCCCGTTCGCCGAGGAGACCGGGATCATCGTACCCATCAGCGAGTGGGTGGTGCGCGCCGCCTGCCGGCAGGCTCGGGCGTGGCTGGACGAGGGGCTGCCGCCGCTGAAGATCGGCATCAACCTTTCCGTGCGCCATTTCCGCTATGGCGACCTGCCCGATACCATCGCATCGGCCCTGGCCGAGTCCGCCATCGAGGCGAGGCATGTCGAGCTGGAACTGACGGAGAGCGTCATGATGCACGACGCGGCGGGCGCCATCCGCATCGTGGATCGCCTCAAGAGCCTGGGCGTGCGCCTGTCGCTCGACGATTTCGGCACCGGTTACTCGTCGCTCGCCTACCTGTCGCGCTTCGCGATCGACCAGATCAAGATCGACCAGTCCTTCGTGCGCGACGTCACCACCAATCCCGTCAACGCCTCCATCGTCAACGCCACCATCGCCATGGTCCACCAGCTTGGCAAGAGCGTCATCGCCGAGGGCGTCGAAACCGAGGGGCAGTTGAATTTCCTGCGCCGCCACGACTGCGACGAAATGCAGGGCTACTACTTCAGCAAACCCCTGCCGGCCGGCGAGTTCGCGGCCATGCTGCGCGACGGCCGTCGGCTGGATTTCGGCGCAAGGCCAGGCGGCGAGTCGTCGAAAACCCTGCTGTTGGTCGACGACGAGCCCAACATCCTCAATGCCTTGAAGCGGCTGTTCCGTCGCGAGGGCTACCGGGTGCTGTCCGCCGGCAGCGCCGCCGAGGCGCTCGACCTGCTGGCGCTGCAACCGGTGCAGGTGATCCTCTCCGACCAGCGCATGCCGGAAATGGGCGGCGTCGAGTTCCTCTCGCGGGTCAAGGATCTCTACCCGGATACCATCCGCATCGTCCTTTCCGGCTATTCCGAGATCAGCACCGTCACGGACGCCATCAATCGCGGCGCCATCTGGAAATACTTCACCAAGCCCTGGGACGACGATGACCTGCGCGAGGAAATCCGCCGCGCCTTCCGGGCCGCCGCCGTCGCCGCCACGGGTACCACCCCTTGAAATTGCGCCTGTCCGCCCCAGATAGGCCGATGGTTTTTCCAAGGAGACTTCCCACATGACCACGACTGCCGCCGCCCGCGAAACGATGGGTTTCCAGGCCGAGGTGAAGCAGCTGCTTCACCTGATGATCCATTCCCTCTACAGCAACCGCGAAATCTTCCTGCGCGAGCTGGTCTCGAACGCCTCCGACGCCTGCGACAAGCTGCGGTTCGAGTCCCTGCACAACGCCGCGCTGCTCGAAGGCGGCGGCGATTTCGCGATCCGTATCGGCTTCGACAAGGCGTCGCGCACGCTGACCATCGCCGACAATGGCGTCGGCATGAGCCGCGAAGAGGTCATCAATCACCTCGGCACCATCGCCAAGTCCGGCACGCGCGAGTTCTTCTCGCGGCTCACCGGCGACCAGCAGAAGGACGCCCACCTGATCGGCCAGTTCGGCGTCGGCTTCTATTCGAGCTTCATCGTCGCCGACAAGGTGACGGTGGAAACGCGCCGGGCCGGCCTCGCCGCCGACCAGGGCGTGCGCTGGGAATCGGACGGCTCCGGCGAGTTCACCGTCGAGATGGTCGAGCGGGCCGGCCGCGGCACCGAGATCACGCTGCACCTCAAGGAAGGCCAGGACGACCTGCTCTCCGGCTGGAAGCTGCGCCAGATCATCCGCAAGTATTCCGACCACATCGTCCAGCCCATCCTCATGAAGAAGGAGGAATGGGACAAGGACAAGGGCGAGAACGTCGCCACGGGCGAGGACGAGACGGTCAACAAGGCCTCGGCCCTGTGGGCGCGCGCCCGGAACGAAATCACCGAGGACGAGTATAGGGAGTTTTACAAGCACGTCTCCCACGACTTCGAGGAACCGCTCACATGGACCCACGCCCGCGTCGAGGGCAAGCAGGAATACACCCAGCTCCTCTACATCCCGGCGCACGCGCCCTTCGACCTGTGGGACCGCAACGCGCGGCACGGCGTCAAACTCTACGTGCGCCGCGTATTCATCATGGACGACGCCGAGCAGCTCATGCCCATGTACCTGCGCTTCGTGCGCGGCGTGGTGGACAGCGCCGACCTGCCCCTCAACGTATCGCGCGAAATCCTCCAGGAAAGCAAGGACATCGAGGCCATCCGCAACGGCTGCGCGCGGCGCGTGCTCTCGATGCTGGAAGACCTGTCCGCCAACGATGCCGACAAGTTCTCGAAATTCTGGGGCGAGTTCGGCCGCGCCCTCAAGGAAGGCGTCGGCGAGGACTTCGCCAACAAGGAGAAGATCGCGAAGCTGCTGCGCTTCGCCTCGACCCATGCGGATACCCCGGATGAAACCGTGTCGCTGACCGACTACCTCGGCCGCATGAAACCCGAGCAGGACAAGATCTACTACGTCACGGCCGAGACCTTCAACGCCGCGAAGAACAGCCCGCACCTCGAAATCTTCCGCAAGAAGGGCATCGAGGTGCTGCTGCTCTCCGACCGCGTGGACGAATGGGTGGTCTCGCACCTGACCGAGTTCGACGGCAAGCCGCTCGTCTCCGTGGCCAAGGGCGACCTGGATTTGGGCAAACTCGAAGACGAGGCCGAGAAGCAGGAACAGGAGAAGGATGCCGGCGAATTCAGGGAACTGACCGACCGGATCGCCAGGTCGCTCGGCGAGCGCGTCAGGGAAGTGCGCGTCACCCATCGCCTGACCGACAGCCCGGCCTGCCTCGTCGCCGGCGAGCACGACGTCTCCGGCAACCTCGCCCGCATCCTCAAGGCCGCCGGCCAGAAGGCGCCGGACAGCCGGCCCATCCTCGAAATCAACCCGAAGCACCCGGTGGTGCTGCGGCTGAAAACCGAGGACAAGAAATTCGACGACTGGGCCGCGGTGCTGTTCGACCAGTCCCTGCTCGCCGAAGGCGGCCAGCTCGACGACCCGGCCAGCTTCGTCAGGCGGGTCAACGACCTGATGCTGGCGATGAGCCTCGGCGGCGCCTGAGGTCAAAAGTCGCCAGCCGCGACGGGTAATGATGATTTCCTCGCCGGCTTCGACAGGTATTGGGGCTGTCGCATTGGCTGCGACCGTGATCGACCATGGCTATCAGAAGCAGGCACCGATGGGAGGCATGTTCAACCCGCCGCATCCGGCCGCGATCCCGCTCAGGGGTCTGCCGCCCATCATCGATGAACGGGCACGGGTGTTGATCCTGGGCTCGTTTCCGTCGGAGGCCTCGCTGGCGGCGCGCCAGTATTACGCGCACCGGCAAAACCAATTCTGGAAAATTCTCGGCGCGGCGCTCGACCGGCCGCTGACCGAGATGGATTACGCCGCGAAGCAGGCGGCGGTCAGGGCGGCGGGCGTCGCGATCTGGGACGTCTATGCGACCTGCGAGCGCGCAGGCAGCCTCGATTCCGCCATCCGGAATGCCGTGCCCAACGATTTCGGCCCGCTGCGAAAATCGACGCCGCGGCTTTCGCGCATCTGCTTCAATGGCGGCACGGCGGGCCGCTTCGCGCGGATCCTCGCGCCGCTTGGCATCGAAACCCTGATCCTGCCCTCGACCAGCCCGGCCAACGCGCGCTGGAGCTTCGAGCGCAAGCTGGCGGCGTGGCGGGAGGGTTTGGCGGTATAGTCGCGCTTCATGAGCGCGCATGCCAGCCAGACTCAGAAGGACCGCCGCCTGACCCTGCCCGAGGTCGTCGATGCGCTTGTCGCCGACGGCCTGGTGGATGCTGCCGAGGCCGCGAAGTTCAAGCAGGAGCGCCGCTACTTCAAGGGCGACATGCATCCGCTGACGGTGATCGCCGAGCAGCGATGGAAGTCGCTCCTGCCGCCGCACCGCACGCTCGACCTGGACGCGCTGGCCCAGTGGCTGGCCGGATGGGCGGGCCTCGACTATCTCCATATCGACCCCCTCAAGATCAATTTCACGGCGGTCACCGAGGTGATGTCGAACGCCTACGCGACGCGCTTCCGCATCCTGCCGGTGGAGGTGAAGCCGAACGAGGTCGTCATCGCCACGGCGGAGCCTTTCCAGCGCGGATGGGAGGCGGAGCTCGCGCCGATCCTGAAGAAGTCGATCCGGCGCGTCATCAGCAACCCGGACGACATCGCGCGCTACCAGGTGGAGTTCTACAACCTGGCGAAGTCGGTCAAGGGGGCGATGAGCCGCGGCGATGTTTCAGGCGGCATCTCCAATTTCGAGCAGCTCGTCGAGATGGGCAAGGCGAAGGGCCAGCTCGACGCCAACGACCAGCACATCGTCCTCATCGTCGACTGGCTCTGGCAGTACGCCTTCGAGCAGCGCGCCAGCGACATCCACGTCGAGCCGCGCCGCGACCTGGGCGTGGTGCGGTTCCGCATCGACGGCGTGCTGCATCAGGTCTATCAGATCCCGATGCCGGTGCTCAACGCGATGACGAGCCGCGTCAAGATCCTCGGCCGCATGGACGTGGTGGAGAAGCGCCGCCCGCAGGACGGCCGCATCAAGACCCGCATGCCCGGCGGACAGGAGGTCGAGCTGCGCCTGTCCACGTTGCCGACGGCCTTCGGCGAGAAGCTGGTGATGCGTATCTTCGACCCCGAGGTGCTGGTGCGAGACTTCGCCGATCTCGGTTTCGCCGACGAGGACGCCGCCCGCTGGCGGCAGATGACCTCGCAGCCCAACGGCATCATCCTCGTCACCGGCCCGACCGGCTCGGGCAAGACGACGACGCTCTACTCCACCCTCAAGCAGCTCGCCACCTCCGAGGTGAACGTCTGCACGCTGGAGGACCCGATCGAGATGATCGAGCCCGCCTTCAATCAGGTACATGTGGTGTCCGACATCGGCATGGGTTTCGCCGAGGGCGTCCGCGCGCTGATGCGCCAGGACCCGGACATCATCATGATCGGCGAGATCCGCGACATCGAGACGGCCGACATGGCCATCCAGGCGGCGCTGACCGGCCATCTGGTGCTCTCCACGCTGCACACCAACGACGCGCCGACGGCCATTACCCGTTTATTGGACCTAGGCGTGCCGGCCTACCTGCTGCAATCGACGCTGCTCGGCGTCATGGCGCAGCGCCTGGTGCGCACGCTGTGCCCGAAGTGCAAGAAGGCCGGCGGCCTGCGCGCGGAGGATGAGGAGGCATGGAACGCCCTGGTGACGCCGTGGAAGTCGGCCAAGCCGCAGACCCTCTACCATCCGGTCGGCTGCCTCGACTGCCGCATGACCGGCTACCAGGGGCGCGTGGGCCTGTATGAGATCCTGCTGATGTCGCCGGAGGTCCGCAGGCTCGTCACGGCCCACGCCGACCTGGCGAAACTGCGGGAGCTGGGCGCGCGCGAGGGCATGAAGCCGCTGCGCATCTCCGGCGCCCGGAAGATCGCCGCCGGCCTGACCACCATCGAGGAAGTCCTCAAGGTCGCGCCGCCCTCCCAGGGCGGCTGACGTTCAGTAGAAGCCGCCGCTCCGGCCATAGAACGGCGGCCAGCGGCCGACCAGGTTTTCCAGCATCGTCAGCTCGGCGTCGGTATGGTTGATGACCGTCGCCGGCACCATGCTGGTGGGCATGGCGGGATCGTTGTGGATATAGAGCGGATGGTCGTGGTGGGTCGTCGCGTAGGTCGCGCGCTCGCGGGGCGCCGCCGCCGGCACAATGTCCACCTCGCCGTAGCAAAGGCAGAAGTAGGTCTTCGCGGCCTCCGCCTCGATGTAGCAGCCGGTGCCGCGGATGCCGATGGTCGCGGTGGATACCGTGATGCGCCGGTCCCCCTTGCCGAATACCGACAGGATGCGGCCGGTGAGGACGCGCATGAAATCCGCAGCCGTCGCCCCGAAGCTCACCGTCGTGCCTCCGCGCTGCAGGAAGGCGTCCGAGCCGATCACGTAGATTGCTTCGCCGTCGGCGCCGGTGATGATCGTGTCGCCCGGCCTGACGAGCTGCCCCGCTCGCGCCGGAACGCCATTCATCGTCACGCTGCCGGAGAGGCGGTGCAATCCCGGCGGCACCGGATTGGCGCCGGCGGCCAGGGCGCGCTGCATGAAACCCATGGCGCCGCCCGTGCCGAGCAGGCCGGCGGCGGCGAGTCGTTTCAGATGATCGCGTCGCGTCGTCATGGTTTGATACTAGCGCAACCGCCGCCGTATGCAATCGAGATAGGCGGCACCGTCGGGCGGCGCACGGTCGCGCTGCGCCCGCCAGAGGGTTTCGCCCAGGCATTCGAGGATGTCGTGCAGGGCGGCGTGGCGGTCGCCGCGCCGGGCCAGCAGCCGTCCCAAGACGGCGCGGATGCCGGGCGGCTGGTCGATCGAGAGCTGTTCCTCGATGGCCAAGTGCAGCGAGAGATGCAGAAAGGGATTGGCCTCGCCCTGCTCGGGCGTCCATTCGCGGGCGAGCGCCTCGTCGACGCCGTCGGCCGCCGACAGCAGGCCATGGTATTCGGGATGCAGGGCGGCGACGTCCGCCGCCAGCGTTTCCATCGGCGTCGCCGGCAGGCTCGCGCAACGCTTGCGCCAGGCCTCGATCAGGAAGCGGCGGGCCTGGTCGCGGTCAGGATTGAACATGGGATCCGATCAGGGCGATGACGGCGCCATAGCTGACGATGGCGCTGCCGCCGGGCAGCGGCGCGATTTCGCCGACGCCGTAGGCGCCCAGCACCGGCAGGTCGGGGAAGCGCGCCAGGACTTGCGCCAGGTCCCGGTCCTCGCCGCCGAAGAAGTAGGGGCCGCGTCCGATGCAGGCGAACATGAGCGCGAAGTCCGGCGCCGGCTGGCCGGCGGAAAGCGCATCGAGCAGGGCGGCGGTATCCTCATCGGCGGCGGCCGGCTGGCGCATCGCCCAGAACAGCGTGTCGCCGGGGGACAGCGGCGCGGCCAGGGTCAGGGATTGCTCGTCGCTGCTGGCGCCGAGGATGGGCACCAGGCCGTAACGGCCCCGGGCGATGGCCTGCTCCGCGTCGACGCCGGGTTCCGGCAGGCCGGCGAACAGGTGGGAAAGCGGCGGGTCGTCGCGCAATTCCGGCGGTAGCCCGCGCAGCAGCGTGTCCAATGCCGGCTGCCCGGCCAGCTCGAACAGTTCGTGGCCGTCGGTATCGGTGACATTGAGCGGCGGCGAGACGAAACGCAGACCGCGGGAAACGCCGACGGCAACGCCGGCGCCGCCGAAGCCGGCTTCGCAGCGGTTCACCAGCTTGGCCCCCGTCCAGACGCGACCGGGCCTTTCGGAATCGTTGTCCGTGGAGAGCAGGCCGAAGCGCGGCCGGATGCGGCCGAACCAGGCTTCGCCGAGGGATTCCGGCGTCGCCAGCGTCAGCAGCGGAGACTGGGTGTCGTTCGGGAGCGGCGGCGAATGACGGAAACTGAGGACAGTGTCGCCGCACAGGACAAGGGCCGCGGCCGCCGGGGCGTCGAAGCTCCAGCCGTCTTCCGTGAACACGCCGGGGGCGATGCAGCCGGTCACTTGCAGGCAGCGGGCGGCGCGGGATGCGGCCGTTACGGCGGCCTGGGCCTGGCGGATGAAATGGGGAGTGAGGAACAGGAGCACGCTGCGGGCCAGCGGCGCCTTGGCCCGCGCCAGCGCCTGTCGGACGGCGGCCGCGGCCAACTCCGGCGATGGCGAGCCGCCCGTGGCGAAGCCGGTGGCTAGGGGAGCGGTGTCTTGTTCGGGTATTCGCACAGGTCGCGGATGAGGCAGCGGTGGCACTCCGGTTTTTTTGCCTTGCAGACATGGCGCCCGTGCAGGATGAGCCAGTGATGGGCGTGCAGCCGGTACTCGGACGGCACCGATTCTAGCAGCTTCGCCTCGACGGTCCGGACGTCCCCGCCCGGCGCCAGCCCCGTGCGGTTGGCCACGCGGAAGACGTGGGTGTCCACGGCGATGACCGGCTCGTGGAAGACGGCGTTGAGGATCACGTTGGCCGTTTTGCGGCCGACGCCGGGCAGGGCTTCCAGCGCGTCCCGGTCATGGGGCACCTCGCCGCCGTGGTTCGCCAGCAGCTGCCGTGTCATGGCGATGACGTTCTTCGCCTTGGTCCGGTACAGGCCGATGCTCCGGATATGCTCGGCCAGTCCCTCCTCGCCGAGGGCTTCGAGGGCGGTCGGCGTCGGCGCGATGCGGAAGAGGGGGCCGGTGACCCGGTTGACGCCCTTGTCGGTCGCCTGGGCGGACAGGATCACCGCCACCAGCAGCTGGTAGGGCGTCGCGTAGTCGAGCTCGGTGGCCGGCGCCGGGTTGGCGGCGGCCAGGCGGGCGAAGAGTTCCTTGCGTTTTTTCGGCGTCATGATGTTCCCCAGGTTCCGCACATTTTATCCACCGCATTTCCACAGCTTGTTCTATCGTCATCGGCCCGGCGCGAGGGTAGACTTCTCCGCTTCGAAGGAGAAGCATGCCATGGCCCAGCCCCGCCTGATCACCGCCCACGCGCCGACCGATCCGCAGGTCGCCGCCCTCAAGCTGCCCCCCCATTCTATCGAGGCGGAGCAATCGCTGATCGGCGGCCTGCTGCTCGACAACCACGCCTGGGACCGCATCGCCGACATCGTCGCCGAAAGCGATTTCTACCGGGACGACCACCGGCGCATCTTCGGCCACATCCGCAAGCTGGTCGAGATGGGGCGCCCGGCGGACGTGGTCACGGTCTACGAGTCCATCGAGAAGTCGAACCAGGTGGACCAGACCGGCGGCATGGCCTACCTGGGCGAGATCGCCAACGCCACGCCCTCGGCGGCCAACATCCGCCGCTACGCCGAGATCGTCCATGAGCGAGCGGTGCTGCGCAAGCTCGTCACCATCGGCGACGAGATCGCCGGCTCCGCCCTCAACCCGGCCGGCCGCGACGCCAAGCAGCTGCTCGACGAGGCCGAGCAGAAGGTGTTCGAGATCGCCGAGGCCGGCGCCCGGTCCACCCAGGGTTTCCAGGCCATCACGCCCCTGCTCTCCGAGCTGGTCGATCACATCCAGGCGCTCTACGACCGCGAGAATCCCTCCGACATCACTGGCATTCCCACGGGTTTTGCCGATCTCGACAAGATGACCTCCGGGCTGCACGGCGGCGACATGATCGTCGTCGCCGGCCGGCCCTCCATGGGCAAGACCGCCTTCGCGCTGAACATCGCCGAGCATGTCGGCGTCGAGCTGCGCCTGCCGGTGGCCATCTTCAGCATGGAAATGTCCGGGCCGCAGATCGCCATGCGGATGCTCTCGTCGATCGGCCGCATCGACCAGCACAAGACCCGCACCGGCAAGCTCTCCGACGACGACTGGGACAAGATGACCGTGGCGCTGGGCAAGCTGCACGAGGCGCCGATCGAGATCGACGAGACCGGCGCGCTCAACGCCACCGACCTGCGCGCCCGCGCCCGGCGCCTCGCGCGCAAGTACGGCGGCAAGCTGGGCCTGATCGTCATCGACTACCTGCAACTGATGAGCTCGGTGAAGAACAACGAGAACCGCGCCACCGAGATTTCCGAGATATCCCGCTCCATCAAGGCGCTGGCCAAGGAACTGAACGTGCCGGTGCTCGCCCTCTCGCAGCTCTCGCGCAAGGTGGAGGAGCGCAACGACAAGCGGCCGCTGATGAGCGACCTGCGTGAATCCGGCGCCATCGAGCAGGACGCCGACATCATCCTGATGATGTTCCGCGAGGAGTATTACAAGCCCGACACCCAGGAGAAGGGCGTCGCCGAGATCATCATCGGCAAGCAGCGGAACGGCCCGACCGGCGTGGTGAAGATGACCTTCCTGGGCGAGTACACGAAGTTCGAGAATTTTGCCGCCCCGGGATCCTACTGAAACGGGTGCATTCGGGGCTTTCGGAGTTCAGCGGATAGCCCACAGGCCGATTTTTCCCACGCTCGCCGCCAGCTTGAGCCGGGCGGTGTGCCAATTGGAAACCGACTTGATGCGCTGCCGCTCCGCATTGGCGAGGGCGCTCTGGGCGTTGAGGAGTTCGATGATGTTGCCGACGCCTGCCTTGTAGCGGCCGCGGGCGACGTTGAAGGACTCGCGGGCGTTGCTCACCAGTTCGCCGGCCGCCTTGAGGTTGGCGCTTTCGGTCTCCAGAAGCTGGTAGCTCTTCCAGACATCGAGCGTCACCTGCCGCTTTGTTTTTTCCAGTTCGGCCGCTTTGCTTTCCGCCTGCCCCTCGGCGGTCTTGATTCGATAGCCGCGCCCGAAGCCCTCGAACAGCGGGATCGTCAGCTGGACGCCGACGGCGTTGCTGGTGCTGGTCACGCTGGTCGGCGCGAGACCAAGCGAGGGCGGCTGCCCCAGCTGGTTCTGGCGCGAGAACTCGGAGGTCAGGGCGATGTTGGGCCGGCCCTCGGCGCGCACGGCGTCGACGCTGGCCTTGGCCGCCGTCAGCTCGGCCTGGGCGGCCAGCAGGCTGGGATGGTTGTGCTGGGCATCGTCAATCAGGTCGTCGATGGCCTTGACGAAAGCGGTGTCCGGCAATGCGCCGTTGTGCCGGACCAGAACGAGGGGCATGCTGACGGTGAGGCCCATGGCGATGGCGAGGCTGCCTTGGGCATTCTTGAGGTCGCCCCCGGCCGTGACCCGGTCCAGCCGCGCCTGGGCGTAGGCGGTGCTGGCCTGCAACTGGTCGGTGAGGCCGCCGACGCCGGCCTTGTACTTCGCCTCCGCCGCCAGGAAGCTTTCCTTCGCCGCGTTCTCGGCTTCGTTGGCGGCGTCGAGCGCCGCCAGGGCCGTGAGGGTGTCGAAGTAGGCCTGTGCGGCATTGAGCAGGGCGGCCTGGAGCGTGGCGTCATGAGTCGCATTGGCGGCGTCGAGCAGAGCCCGGGCCTGGTCGAGCTGGGCGCTGCGCAGGCCGAAATCGGTCAGCATCCAGGAGAGCTTGAGGCCGGTGCTGCGGATCGTCGGCCGGGAGGAGAAGCTGAACGGCCCCAGCCCGCCGTAGTTCTCGATCGCGGTGGTGTTCTTCTGCTTGGCGCTGCCGAAGCTGGCGCTGACGGTCGGCAGATAGGCTGACAGGCGCACGCCGACGGCCGCCGCCTGGGCTTTGGCGTTGGCCCAGGCCTGTCGGCTCTGGGGGTTGTGGCAAATGGCGCGCTCCACCGCCTCGGCCAGGCCGAGCGGCGTGCCCGGCGGGCCGAACTGGCAGGGGTCCGTCCCCTCCGCGCCCGAAGTCATGGCCCTGGCCGGTGTGGCCGACACCCTGTCGCCGATGGTGAAGGGATCGAGCTCCCGCGCCAGGGCGGTGCCGGCCGACAGCGACAGGAGAGCGGCGGCGAGGCCGGCCGGGAAGGCTCGCCGGCGCATCATGGCCGGTTCGGCGCCGTCCGGCCGTGTTGCCCGGCGCCTGTCGCGACGGGCAGTACGCGGCCCTCGGCGATCTGGATCACCCGGTTGGCCGAAGCGATGGTCTCCGGCCGGTGCGCGACGATGACTCGGGTGATGTTGAGCTTGCATATCTCGCTGTTGACCAGGGTCTCGCGAGCGATGTCGAGATGGCTGGTCGCCTCGTCCAGGAACAGGATCTTCGGTCGCTTGTAGAGCGCCCGAGCCAGCAGCACGCGCTGCTTCTGGCCGCCCGAGAGCGCCGTGCCCATGTCGCCGATCAGGGTGGCGTAGCCCATTGGCATCGCCATGATCTCGTCGTGGATGGCGGCTTTGCGTGCGCATTCCTCGATCCACTGCTGATCGGGCTTGTGGTCGAAGAAGCAGATGTTGTCGGCGATCGAGCCGGCGAACAGCGAGTCGTCCTGCATGACTGTTCCGACCATGCCGCGCAGCGTGTCGATGCCCACCCGGCTGACGCTGATCCCGCCGATCAATACGTCGCCCTCGTTGGGGGTTCGCAGCCCCAGCATGGCGCTGATCAGCGTCGACTTGCCGCAGCCGGAAGGCCCGACGACGGCCACCGATTCCCCCGCCCGGATGTCGATGTTCACTCCGTCGAGCACCCAGGGCTCCTGGTCGGCGTAGCGGAAGCGCAGATTGACGACCTGGATGCTCGGCTCGAGTTCGCCCACGACCGTGCCGGCATGGGCCGGCCGGACGGTCTCGGGCTCGGTGAGGACGATGTCCGCCAGACGCTCGCCCTGCAGTCGCAGCATCTTGACCTCGACCATCTTGTCGATCAGGGCGCTGACACGGCCGTCGAACTGGTCCTTGTAGGCGATGAAGGCCATCAGCACGCCGACGGTGAATTCGCCGTCCAGGATCAGGGAGGCGCCGAACCAGATGATGATGACGCGTTCCAGGCCGAACAGGACGCCGTTGAGCAGGCGGTAGAGCACTTGCAGCTTCTGGTTGCGCAGGTCGGCGTTGATCTGGTCCACCAGCAGGGTCAGCCAGGTGGAGCGGCGCTCGTCCTGGCGCTGGAACAGCTTGATGGTCTTGACGCCGCGCACCGTCTCGAGGAAGTGGCTCTGCTGCTTCGCGGCGTGGATGATCTGCTCCTCGGTGGCGTTGCGCAGCGGGCGGTACCAGACCCAGCGGCCGAGGCCGTACAGGGCCATGGCGGCGACGGCGATCCAGGCCAGCGTCGGGCTGTAGATGAACATCATCACCAGCGTCAGCACGGTCATCAGGCCGTCGAGGATGGCCTCGACGAAGGTGGTGGTCAGGGTGCGCTGGATCAGATCGATCGAGCTGAAGCGCGACACCACGTCGCCGAGGTGGCGCTTCTCGAAGTACTGCACCGGCAGGCTGAGCATGTGGGTGAACACGTTGGCCCGCCACTGGATGTTCAGCGTCGTCGCCATGTGCATGATCACCCAGGCGCGCAGGGTCGAAACGCCCTGCTGCATCAGCATCAGGAGGCCGAAGCCGAGCGCCAGCGTGGTCAGGAGGTCGCGGTCCGACGTGACGATGACGTTGTCGATCACCCACTGCAGGAAGAACGGCGAAACCAGGGCGAACACCTCCAGCGACAGCGCCAGCACCATGACCTGCGCGAACGAGCGGTACAGGCCGGTGACATGGCCCATCAGCTCGCGCAGCTTGATGTGCTGCTTGAAGGTGGCCGGCTTGAAGCCAGTGTTCGGCCACAGTTCGAGCGCCACGCCGGTGAAGGAATCCGACACCTCCTCCCGGCTGAGCTTGCGTATGCCGAAGGCGGGATCGTGGATGGTGATGGTCTTGCCGGAGACCTCCTTCAGTACCACGAAGTGGTTGAAGTTCCAGTGCAGGATGCAGGGCATCCGCAGCTGCGGCATATCTTCCAGGTTCAGCTTGACCGGCCGCGTCGCCATGTTCATGGCGTTGGCCATCTGGATCATGGTGCCGAGCGTGGTGCCCTTGATCGAAACCAGGAACAGGCGCCGCATGCTGGAAAGATCGGTGCGGAAGCCGTGATAGCCGGCCACCATGGCCAGACAGGCAAGGCCGCACTCCGCCGCCTCGGTCTGGAGAATCGAGGGCAGCTTGCGGCCGAATCCGAAGGAGAGGTTATCTAGGAAGGACATGCTGGCTCAAGGTTGTTCGTGGATTGTCCGGGGCCGGTTGATAACCGGATCAAAGCTTGCCGGTCAGGCTATACAGGGGTTCGAGCACCCACTCGTAAAGCCGCCGGGTGTCCTGCAATATGTCCGCCTCCAGCAGCATCCCGGCTTGCAGGGGCTGCGGCTTGCCATATGCCGCCACGGTCTGGGAATCCAGTTCGACGGTGATCCGGTAGACGGGCTCGCTCTGCTGGCCCTGGCCGCCACCACCGCCACCGCCCAGGTTGGATATCTCGTTGGCCGGCAATGCTGTCCTGGCGACGCTGACCACCTTGCCGCCGGCGTGGCCGAATTTCTGATACGGAAAGGCTTGGTAGCGAAGCAGCACCCGGTCGCCGAGGCGGACGAAACCGACGGCCCGGCTCGGGGCGTACAGATGCGCCTGCAGATTGGCGCCTATCGGCACGATACTGGCGAGCGGCCGGCTGCCGTCGACCGCCTGGCCGACCTCGGCCACCACGGCGGTTACCGTGCCCGATTCCGGCGCGGTGATGTAGATCTGGCGCTTGCCCTCGCTTTCGGCCAGCTCCTGGTCGACCGCCGACATCCCGCGCTCGAGTTGCGCCAACTGGTTCTGGTGCTTGAAGGAGAGGCCGGAGAGCTCGTTTTTGCGCAGCCCCAGCTCGCGGGTGACGGCGATGCGTTCGCGTTCGGTGGTTTGCAGGCGGGCACGCAGATCGAGCAGTTCTTCCTGCTTCTGCTGGAGTTGCTCGCGCGAGATGTAATTCTGGTCCAGCAGGCCTTGATAGCGAGCCACGGTGTCCTTGCCCAGATCGACCCGGTTGCGCTGTCCCTCAAGCAGGTTGTCGAGCTTGCGCAGCTCGGACTCGATGCCATCGATCCGCTTGACCAGCGCCTCGCGGTCCTCCTGCTGGAGGCGGCGCGTCTTGGCGATCTCGTCGCGCAACGAATCCCGGCGCGACGTCACCTGCTGGCTGATGGCCGCCTGGATGGAGCCGAGCGTGCCGCTGTGGCGCTCGCTCGACAATACGTAGAGCACATCGCCCCTGTTGACCTGCTGCCCTTCGAAGGCCCGTTTTTCCTGGACGATGCCGAGCTGGGGGACATAGACCTTGACCAGCCCCGTGTCGGGCAGCAGCTGGCCGACCACCGTGCTGCGCTTGGTGTAGGTGCCCCACACCATGAAAGCGATCACCACCAGCGCCAGAAAGGCGGCCACGGCGGTCAGGACGGTGTAGGAAAGCGGGCGAATCAAAACGATGTCGCCCTGCCACTTGGTCTTGTGGGCGCCAAGAGCGGCGGCCCGGAAAAGCGGTTGTTCGGCCATGAATCGTCTATCTTGTTCAGCTCACCCTGAACCGGGCGGGCCTTAACTTATCACTATCGCCTGTTCGACACAAACAAAAAAGGAGGAAAGGTCACCCTTTCCTCCTTTCAGCACAGCACGCGGCTTGCTTAGATCAGGGTGGTCACGGCACCCAGCAGGCCGGTCACCAGGCCGAGGACGCTGGAAACCAGGGTGTTGACCAGGCCGAGCACGCCGCCCAGCAGGCCACCCAGCAGGGCAAACGGATCAAGCGACAGGGACAGGCCCGGGCCGCCCACGGTGATGGCGCCGCCGGAAACTTCGTTGATTTCTTCCTTGCTCAGAACTTGAATAGACATGTAAAGGCTCCTTGTTTGACGAAAAAATTACAGAAGAACGGCACAAAAAGACAGCAAAAATTGCAAACGCGCCTGTGGCGCTACCACTATCCCCCCTCTCGGGGCGATCCTCCCCGGGGACAACCGGTACATCCTTCGCCCGGCTGCTCCCGTGCCCCACGCGTCTCATCAACAGCGAAGAGCGTTATCAGGTGAACCGACTTTAGCATAAAAATAGAATTTGCAAGTGAAGGTTTCGTTTTCTGCGGATTTTTCGGATGATGGGGTTTGGCTGTCGCCGATTCGCTGACGCCACCTTGCCGGAATGGTTTCCGGCAAGGTGGCACGAGATGGGCGCGGGTGCCGGGCGTGACTTCACTGATACAATGCCCCCGCATCATGCCGTATGAATCAACGGGTCGCCACCCGTTGCGTCCATCCCAAGGCCACCGGCGCGCGATTGGGCGGCGGCCGGCAGACAGGTATGACCGGAAAGGCCTTCTCTTGATCGATCCGCATGAACTTTTCGCCGACAGACTGACGCACACTTACCGGCGCGCCGGCGCGATCTTTGTGCACGGCGCCCTGGTCTCCACCGTCCTCGCCGGCTTCCTGCTCACCGAATTGCCGCCGGCGCCGGTGGCCCTGTGGCTGGCCTGCCTGCTGGTCGCCATGGGCTACCACTGCTATCTGGGCAGGCGACTGATGGCGGAGGGAAAGCGTGCCATGTCGGGCGTCAGCACTCGCCCGCTGACCGTCTTCGCCGTCCTGTCGGGACTCGGCTGGGGTGCGGGTGCCGCCTTCCTGCCTTTCGTTTCGCCGCCCCTGCAACTGCTGGTGATCCTTACCCTGATGACCATCGGCGCAGGCTCGCTGCCGCGCATGGCGGCCCTACCGATGATCCATGCCGCCTTCATGTCGGGTCTTTTCGTACCGGTGCTCATCGCCCTCGTGTTGGTCTTCGGCATCCACAATTGGATGATGGTGATCGTACTCATCGTCTTCTGGGGCGGCCTGACCGACGAGGCGCGCAAGGCACACGCGGATCTCGTCGAGCTCTATAGCGCCAGCCAGGAACTCCAGAGGGAAGCGGTGCGCGACAAGCTGACCGGCATTCCAAACCGGCGTTCCTTCGATGCCACCCTGAAGCGGGAATGGCGACGCGCGCAACGGCTCAATGTGCCCCTGTCCCTGGTGATGATCGATGTCGACTTCTTCAAGAAGTACAACGACCGCTATGGCCATCAAGCCGGCGACGACTGCCTAGCGAAGGTGGCCAAGGCCCTGGCCGGCGGCCCCCGGCGCGCGGGAGACCTGGTGGCCCGCTACGGCGGCGAGGAGTTCGTGGTCCTGTTATTCCATACGACGAGGGACGACGCCCTCGGCATCGCCGAGGACATGCGACGGGCGGTCGAGACGCTGGGCATCCCCCATGAAGACGGCCCTGCGGGGATCGTCTCCATCAGTCTCGGCGGCGCCACCTGCATCCCCCGTCAGGAAGACATTGCCGAAGCTCTCTTGCGCGCCGCCGATTCGGCCTTGTACAAAGCCAAGGCGATTGGCCGCAATTGCGTCGTATGGTCCGAGGAGCCCTGGAAATAACTGAAAGTTTTCTTGGCGACCGGTGGCTAGGGTCATATACTGAAAAAATTGGCAGTATGGAAAGTTGTTCCGGAAATGACTTGCGATCTCAAGGAGAATGAATATGTTGAAGTCTCGTTTCGTCGAGTTCCTCAAGGATGAGGAAGGTGCCAGCGCCATCGAATACGCATTGCTGGCGGCGATGGTGGCGGTTGTCCTGGTGACCTTCATCACCCCGATCCGCAATGCCGTCAGCGGCATTTTCACCGCCATCCAGAATGCGCTGACCGGCGCCGTTCCCTCTTCCTGATCGGCGGTGGTCGTGAGCGGCATCGTGCCGGCTTTGGCTGCCGCGCCCGTGGCCGGGCCGCCGGGCTGGAGCGCGGCGGCGGTGTTATGGGCCTTCGCTCTTGGTTACTGGGACATCCAGTGGCGACGGCTGCCGAATGCCATGACCCTGGGCGCGGTCCTCGCGGGCCTCGCCAGTTGGGGGTTCACGGGCGCCAGTTCATTGGGCGCAACCGGCAAGTCCATGCTGCTGGGTGCGGCTTTGGCCTTGTTGCTCACCTTGCCCGGCTATTTTTCCCGCCAGTTGGGGGGAGGCGATGTCAAGCTGCTGCTTGCCGTCGCCGTCCTCGGCGGCGTTCAGGCAACCCTGACGACATTCGTCGTTGGCGCCCTGGCCGCCGTCGGTTGGCTGGTGTTGAGCCTGCGCATCGGATTGCCGACGACGGGGCGCCGCTTGCCTTTCGGTGCCGCCCTTGCTTTGGGTTTTGCGGTGGCGGTGATCTCCGGGCAAACCGGCGATCTGGCCTGGCTCCGCTGACATGCCGGCCTACCGCCGCCATGCTCCGGGCCGGCGCCGACAGGGCGGCGCCGCGGCCATCGAGTTCGCCCTCATCTTCATCCTGTTCTTCGTGCTTTTCTACGCCATCGTCGCCTATTCCCTGGCGATGCTGCTCATGCAGGGGTTTACCCAGGCGGCCGAGGAGGGCGCGCGCGCGGCCATCTCCGTCAATCCCATTGCCTTCGGCAGCGATGCCGACTATGCCGCGGGAGTGGAAGCCGCCGCCCGCGGCCGGGCGACGGCGGCCCTTTCCTGGCTGCCGGGAAAGGCTTACCAACAGGTCATCGGCGGTAACAACATCAGCGCCAACCTGACCGGCTCGGTGATCACCGTGACCGTGACCTATCCCAACTACAGCACCAACGGCCTCGTGCCGACGCTCACCATCCCGTTGATCGGCGCTGTTCCGCGCGTGCCTACCAACCTGGTCGGCGAGGCGTCCCTGCAGATCTAGATGACTAGATGACCAGCCGGGCGCCGCCGTTGTACTGGATGTTCTGGATGGTGACATCCAGTCCGCCCAACTGAATCCCCAGCAGCTTGAGCAGGGGGTCGAGAACGGCCCCGCCGATGAAGCCCAGCAGGGGAGCAAGCACTTCGCTAAGCAGGTCCCCGAGAAGATCGTTGAGGTCCAGCCCGAGCAGGCCGAGCAGCAGATCGAGCAGCGGGCCGAGCGAATCCGGCAGCAATTCGATATGGATGAGGTCCGGATTGCTCAGCGCCGATTCCAGGCTGCTGCCGATGGAGCTTGAGACGCTCTGGGTCGCGGTCGGCAGATGCTCGGCCACCGGGGAGTCGATCGGGAAGACCAGGTCGGTCGGACTGGGAGGCTGGATGGACAGGTCGAGGGGGGCGATGGTGGCGATGGTGAGGCCGAGCAGCTTGATCATGGCCGGGCCGCTGCCGGCGGCGTTGGTCAGATTCAGGGCGGCGATGCCCGGCGTGGCGCCGATCACGGCTTGGGTGGCCCCCGGCGTCAGGTCGAGGGTCTCCAGGTGCGCCTCGCCCTGCGCGAGCTGGACGCCCAGGCCCAGATCGATGTTGGCGAGGCCCAGGACATTGGCCACGACCGAGGCCGTGACGCCCAGTTGCGCCGTGCGGGCCTGCGTGCACCAGAGACCGGTGGCGGCGTCCCTGCCCGGGGGACCGACGGCGATCTGGGGCGGCGAGATGATATCCACCGACACGTTGATATTGAGCAGGCCGCCGAGATTGACCGACAAGGAGGGCAGCGACACCGCGCGCTCCTTGTTGGCCACCAGGATGGTGGTGGTAATGAGGTCGAACACATTGATGCCCACCTTGGCGGCGGCGTCGCTGCCGGGCATCGACACGTCGAGCACTTCGCCCAGACGCACGTCGAGATTGTTGACTGTCGCGGTCAGCAGGTTTTGCATGGCGGCGGTCACCGACGCGTCCACCACGCCCTGCTGGCCCAGGGCGGTGGCGGTCAGGCCGATGACGTCGGCCACGGTCAGGTCTGCCGCCAGCAACTCCTCCACGGTGCCGACGCTGGCGCTGGCCTTGACCAGCTGGAGCAGGTTCACCTCGGTGCTGGCCAAGCCCTGGTAGGACAGGACATCCAGGGACAGGCTGCTGCCCAACAGGCTTCCGAGCAGCGCGCTGAGCAGGTTGGCGTCCTTGTCGGTGGCGGACACGCGCGCGAGGTAGCTGCCGGCGGAAAACGTGGCATGAGCCGGTTCGGCGCGGGCGGTGGCCTCCGCCGACATCCGCGTTGTCTGGCCGAAGAGCCCGCCCAGCACCAGGCTGGCGGGTACGGGCTTCGTCGCAACGACATGCGCGCTCTCGTTGGACGTGTCGGTATTGAATTGGCGCAGGCCGTCGACCGTGGTGAGCCCGCCGACGGCGACGCTCAGGTCGCCGGTGAATCCGTTGCGGTCCGCCGCCGCCTGGGCCGCGGCCAGCGCGTTGCCCGGATTGCCGCCGCAGCCCAGGTTCCGGGCGGCCTCCAGGGCGGCGATATCGGCCACCGCCTGGACTTTCCGTCGCTCGAACCACAGGCGGCCCGCATCCACCGCCATGGCGGTGAATATCAGGGCCAGCAGGAGATTGAGGACGCCGAAGAAGCCGATGGCCCCCCGCTGGCGGGCGCGAAAACCGCCCGCTTTAGCGGGCCGTCGCACCGGCGGCGCCTCCCCGCTCGCCTCCGAAATGCTCGGGGATGGGGTGGGAGAAACTCTTGCGGTAGCGTTCATAGATACCCTCCATGACCGGGCCGGGCAGGGGCTGCGCCTTGGCGGACGCCTGGGCGCCCTGCCGCTGCCGTTCCAGCCATTGCCGCGTCGCTTCGCCGCGCTCGTCGGGCCGGGCCGGCTCCGGCGGTGCCGGTTCCGCCTGGGCGACAGTCGCCGTCGCCAGTACCCAGCATAGCACCGTCCATCTCATGCCTTGCCGTTTCATCGCTTGTCTCCTTGTTCTGTCGCCAACCGCGCCGCCTCGTCCCGCAGCCGCGCCTGGTCCTCGTCGCCGATCTGATAGCGCTGCCGGACGTTCTCTGCGGCAACGTCGTCACCCTGCCGGTAAAATAACAGTATAAGGTTGAGAACCGCCTTGCGGTCCTCCGGGTCCAGGTCATGGGCGGTGAGGAATTCGATCTTCGCCCCGTCCAGGTCGCCGGCGAGCATCAGCGCGTACCCCAGGTCGCTGCGCACGCGGGCGTCGGCCGGTAGTGCGAGGCGTGCCTGGCGCAGGTGGTCCACGCTCCCCCCCAGCTGCCCCGCCGCGCTGGCCAGGAGACCGAGGCCGTGATGGCCGGCGCCGGCCAGGCAGGTGGTCAGCAGGCCCCGGTAAAGAGCATGCGCTTCGGCCGTCTGGCCGATGCGGCGCAGGGTGTCCGCGCGCAGGTGGTCGGCGGCGACACCCTTGATGCCCGCGGCATCCAGGTGGGCCAGGGCGGCGTAGGGACGGCCCGCGTCCATGAGCTTGCGGATCATCGCTAGGCGTGTAAGTGCGCCCGGATCGCCGCTGCGCCCGCAGTCCATTGCCGTCTCGGCGGCTTCCGGGGGCTTGCCTGCCTGGCCGGCGCAGGCGGGCATCAGGCTGGTGAGGCAGAGGACAAGGGGGAGCAGGCGGCGCATGGCTAGATCCGTGCCAATGCGTTGGCCAGGGCGAGGAAGCCTGGGCCTGCGAGGAACAGCATGAGGGCGGGAAACATGAAGACGACCATCACCACCGTCATTTTCGCCGACAGCTTGCTGACATGCTCGCGCAGGCCGGTCATGCGCCGATCCTCGATGAGTGCGGCGAAGCGGGTGAGGGAGTCGCGCAAGCTGCCGCCGTAGCGGGTTGCCTGTTTGAGGATGGCCACGGTATCGCTGAGCTCGGGCAGATCGAGGGGAGCTGCCATTTCCTCCAGCGCGTCGCCCCGCTCCTGGCCGGCGTTGATGCGAGCCAGTGCGATGCCGATCTCCGTCGCCATCTGCGGTACCAGTTCCCGCCCCTGCTCGCTGATGACGCGCAGCGCATGCTCCAGCGAGAGGCCGGCGTCGAAGAGCATGCGCAGCAGGTGCAGCACCGCCAGCATTTCCTCGCGCATGACTTTCTGGCGTTTTTGCGCCAGCCAACCCAGAATACGGGGCGGCAGCAGATAGCCGGCGCCGAAGCCGAGGAAGGCCAGGACGGCGACATTGTCCATACCCTCGCCGGCCATGGCGCCCCAGACGCCGCCCACCAGCATGCCGGCCACGGGCGCCACGGCCGCGGTCGCGTAGTAGAGGGTATGGCGACCCTGGCTCGTCCAGCCGACGCGCCGGAGGTCGATCTCCACCGAGTGGCCGGAGCGACGGGAAACGCGCTTCAGCATGCCGGCGCCGTGCTCCCCCGGTTCGCTGTTTTCCGGCGACAGCCAGCCGACGCCCTCGCGGGATTCCAGCACCTCCTGGAAGCGCCGCATCGTCTCCTCTCCTTCCCTCTGCCGCACGAGAAGGAGCAAGACCAAGCCGGCGCCGGCCAGAAGCAGGGCGACGGCGATGAGCCAATGCCAGTGCATCAGGGCGTCCTCATACGCTTTTCACCATGCGCCAGAGAATCACCACGCCCGCCGCCTGCAAAGCCAGGGCGAGCAGCAGCACGACGCGGCCCGTTGGGTCGTGCCACATGGCGTTGATGTAGTCCGGGTTCATCACCACCATGTATAGGGCCATGCCGCTGGGCAGGAGGCTCAACAGCCAGGCGCTGACGCGGGTTTCGCCGGTCAACGCCCGCAATTCCCGCTGCGCTTGTTCCCGATGGCGGACCAGTTGGCTGACGCTCTCCAGCATTTCCTTCGGGCTGCTGCCGTAGCCGCGGGCGATCTGCACCGCCATGGCGACGAAGTGCAGTTCGCGCAGTTTGTAGAGGCGGGCGGCGTCGCGCAGGGCATCGCCGATCTCTTCGCCCAGGTCAACCGCCTGCTGCACCCGCGCCATCACCTCGCTCAACGGTTCGCGCGTCTCTTCCGTGGCCAGGCTCAGGGCGCCGTCCAGGTTGCGTCCCGTCGCCAGGCCCCGTACCACCTGGTCGAGAAACAAGGGCACCTGGGCCACCATGGCGGTGGCCCGCTTGCGGTACTGGATATGGGGCCAGACGATGGCGGCGGCGGCCACGCCGCCGAGGACGGTGACGGCCGCGAGCAATCCGCCGCTTCGCCAAGCCAGGCCCGCGGCCAGCACCGCTCCGAAGGCGGCGGCGAGGACATAGGGCGGCGTCAGGCGGATGCCGCCCCGCCACAGCCAGCGGTCCAGGAAGGTGCCGCGCAGGGGCCGGTCGCTGCGCGCGGCCTCGATGCGAAAGGCGGTGGCGGCCTTGAAGCGGTGCCCTACCCGCGTACGCAGAGTGGCGCGCTGCTCAAAACGCAGCGTCCACACGGCCGCCAGCAGGAGCAGCAGGGCGAGGAGAAAGAGGCTGGTGGTTATCAACGCCATTTGCCGCGACCGCCATTCGGGCGCAGCTTGGCCACTGTCGGCATGCCGAGGCTGGCGAAGCTGTCGCTGTCGCTGCGGTACTCATAAAGCGCGTTGGAGACAAATTCGCCGTCGCGTATGCCCAGCACCTCCTCGATGGCGAAGAGGCGGCGCCGGCCGTCGGGCAGGCGGCTGATCTGCACGATGAGGTCGAGGGCGGTGGATATCATGGTCTTCAGGGTCAGATCCGTGCCCTGGAAGCCGGCCAGCCCAGCCAGCATCTCTATGCGGACGAGGGCGTCGCGGGGGCTGTTGGCGTGCACCGTGCTCATGCAGCCGTCGTGGCCCGTGTTCATCGCCTGGAGCACGTCCATGACCTCGTCGCCGCGCACTTCGCCGAGGATGATGCGGTCGGGGCGCATGCGCAGGGCATTGCGCACCAGATCCCGAGACGTCACCTCGCCGCGTCCGTCGATGTTCGGCGGCCGCGTCTCCAGGCGGACGACGTGGTCGTGGCCGAGTTGCAATTCGGCGGCGTCCTCGATGGTGACTAGGCGCTCGTCGGTAGGGATGTAGCGGCTGAGCACATTGAGCAGCGTCGTTTTGCCGGCGCCGGTGCCGCCGCTGATGAGGATGTTGCAGCGCTTCTCCACCGCTTTGTGCAGGAAGTCGAGGACCGGCTGGTCGGCGGTACCGAAGGCCAGGAGGTCTCCGGCCTGCAGCGGATCCTTGCGGAACTTGCGGATGGACAGGCACGGCCCGTTCAGGGCCACGGGTGGAATGATGGCATTGACGCGGCTGCCGTCCGGCAGGCGGGCGTCCACCATCGGGCTAGACTCGTCGAGCCGCCGCCCAAGGGGCGCCAGGATGCGTCGGATGACGCGCAGGACGTGGTCGTCGTCGATGAAGCGCAGGTCCGAGTGCTGGAGCCTGCCGGCGCGCTCGATGAATATGTGGCGGCAGCCGTTCACCAGGATGTCGTTCACTTGATCGTCGTGGATCAGTTTTTCCAGCGGGCCGTAACCGGTGAGCTCGTCCACCATCTCCCGCGCCAACTGCTCGGTGTCGTTGGCGGTGACCGCCAGGCGATGGTCGGCTACGTAGCGGGATACCTTGCCGCGCACGTAACCGGCCAGATCGTCCTTCGACATCTCGCCGACGGGGACGCGCTCCTCCTCGAGGCGATCGATGAGGTAGTGGTGCAGACGCAGCTTGATGTCCTGGTAGGTCTCGCTGTGCTTGAGACTATAGTCATAGCCGAAGTTGGCGAAGGACATGGTCTTCGCCGTCCTAGCGCCGGCCGCCTGTCAGCCACTCCCGCGCCTTGAGCAGCCAGCCCGGTACGGTCTCCTCGGTGGACGGCAGCGGTGTCACCAGCTCCCGCGCCAAGCGGCGCACGGCCGTGGCGTATGAATCCTGCGGCGCCGTGTCGAATATGCTCTCGCCGCTGTTCATCACCGACAGGCGGGCCATCCCCGAGGATGGCAGGGTCGCCAGGAGGGGAAGCCCCATGCCCTTGGCGACGCTGTCGGCATCCGGCGGCATCTTGGACAAGTAATGGTCGAGCACCAGGCTGGCGTTGCCGAGGTCGATCTTGTTCTCGCGCAGGTGTTGCAGAAGGGTCATGTTCTGTTTGCAGCTGGGCAGGCTCTGCTCGGCGATAAGCACCACCCGGTCCACGCGGCCCAGGGTCAGGTAGAGAAAGTCCGAGGCCGGCACGCCGCCCAGGTTGATCACCACATGGGTGAAGTAGCGGCGGAGGGTGCCGAGCAGCACATAGACGTCCGCGGATGTGATGCCCTGGGCCGCCAGGTGGGGATCTTCGGGCATGGCCAGCAGGTGGAGGCCGCTCTTGTGTCTGCCGAAAGCGGTCTCGATGAGGGTGGCGTCCAGGCGGCGCAGGCTGCGCACGGCATCGACGAAGGTGTAGGAAGAATTGACGCCGAGGAACAGCAGGGTGTCCGCCGGCGGTGTCCCAAGGTCCAGGAGCAGTGTCTTGTGCCGCGGCGACTGGGCCTGGATGGCCAGGGCCAGGTGGAGGGCGAGCATGGGCGCATCGCCACCGGGCCGGGCGCTGATCACGGCGGCGACCCATCCGTTCTCGCCGGGGCTCACGGTCAGGGAATGGGTGCGGTCGAGGGTATGGCGGATCAGGCTGATCGCCTCCTCCGGCCGCAATTCCGGCGTCATGAAGTCGCGGGCTCCGGCTCGCAGGGCTGCCAAGAGCAGTGTCTGGTCATGCGCCTCGGCCACCGCGATGATGGGTAGCAGCGGCTTGGCGGCCGCCAGGCCATCGAGAAAGGCCGTCTCCTGGCGCAAACCGCCGTGGGAGAGGCTGATGAAGACCAGCCGCGTGCCGGTGACGTCCACCAGTTGCAGCACACGCTCCAGGGAAAGCGCGTCCATCACGATGGCCTCGCCCTCGTCGCGCAGGAGATTGGTGAGCCAGCGGGCGAAATCCTCCTGATCGGTGACGACGACGAAGCTGCGGCGTTCGGCGGTCATTCGGAGAATCCTGTGCGGGAACCAAAGCGGCCCTTCTCCTGGAACATCAACTGGAAGAAGGTGGGGTCGTAGCCGCGGTAGGTCTCGCCGGGCAGCGGCGGCAGCGTCTGGTCCTTAGCGAAGGGTCGCACCACGTGGGCGGTGACGACCATCAACAGTTCCTTGTCGGCCCGGTCGAAGCGGGTGGAGCGGAAAAAGGCGCCGAGGATGGGGATGTCGCCGAGGAAGGGAAACTTGTCCACGGCGCTGGTGGTGTTTCGGCTGACCAGGCCGCTGAGGACGAAGCTCTCCCCGTTGGACAGGGCGACGCTGGTGTCGGTGCGGCGCACGCGCAGACCGGGTACGGCGACACCGCCCGTCTGCACGCCGAGGGTGTCGTCCAGTTCGCTCACTTCCGGCGATACCTTGAGAAAGATGTGGTCCGGATCGAGTACCGTCGGCGTGAGGGCGAGCTTGATGCCGAATTCCTTGAACTTGATGCTGATAGAGCTATCGGCGCCGCCGCCGGTGCGCATCGGGATGGGAATCTCGCCGCCCGCCAGGAAGGAGGCTGTCTGGCCGCTGATGGTGGTGAGGCTGGGCTCGGCCAGGGAATAGGCGAAGCCGTTTTCCTCGAGCATGCTGAGGGCGCCGAGCAGACCCTTTTGGGCGCCGCCCCAGACGAGATTGTAGGACTTGAGGAAGGGCAGGAAGCCCGACTCGCTGACCAGCGTAAAATTGCCGGTCGTCGGGTCCGATTGCACGCCGGTCAGGTTGCCCGGCCCCGAGATGGCCTTGGTAGTCCTGCTGTTGTTCCTGCCGAGGAAGAAGCCGGCATCCATCAATCGCCGACGGCTCACCTCCACCACCTTGATGTCGATCTGCACCTGATTGTCAAAGACCGAAGCGCTGGCGTCGGGGGTCTTGTCGCCGCGGGCGACTTGCAGAGCCGCCGCGTGCTGCTCAAGGGAGGTAATGGTGCCGGAAAGCTTCAGGCGGTCGCCCAAAGGCTCCACTCGCAGGCCGTCACCCTCGGCCAGTTCGGGCAGAGGCGTGACCACCAGCCGAGCTTGGTAGGCGGGGAGCGGATCCTGGCGGTTGTCCCAGACGAACAGCGTCGTGCTTCCGGTCTGCTTGCCGGTGATGAGCAGGGAGCGGGCGGAGGTCATCGCCACGGCGGCGACTTTTGGATCGCCGACGGCGATCCGCCGGATCGGCTTGTCGCGGGTGAGCGACGTCTGGCTGCCGGGGGCGAGGACGATATCCTCCGCATCCGCGACTGCCAGCGGAGCGGCCAGGAGCAGGAAGGCGAAGCAGGCGAACAGGCGATGGAGCACGGTGGCCTCGGCGGATGGGATTCAGCGGGATGGCGCGCCGATGGCGCGGACGGTGTCGCCCTCGTGGAGCATGACGGCCGGCGCTCCCGCGCCACGCTTCGCCGGTTTTTTCGCGGCGGGAGGCGAGACCTGAGCCAGTTCGGCCAGGCGGACAAGGGTGGGGCCGGGATCGACGGCAACGGCGGCGGCGGGAGACTCGGCGGGCCGCAGGGAGAGGCGCAGGGCGCCGCTGCTGGCGGCCAGCATCAGCCGGGAGGCGGCCGCCTCGGGGATGGCGAGCACCGCCGAGGTGGTGGTGGTACGAGGTCGGCCGGCCAGTTTCTGGGAGGTGTCCGCCGCACGCGCGGCCACGCCCTCGCCTTCCTCCGTCGCGGCTTGCGGTTGCAGTACCGACTCGCCGTAGGCCAGCAAGCGTACGCCGGCGAGAACCACTTGGGCCGAGCTGGCATTGCCGGTCTCTTGCGCGCCGCGCAGGTAGAGGAGAACGTCCACCCGGTCTCCTGGCTGGGCGAAGCCGCCGAGCCCGACAACATCGTCGACTTTTATGGCCACGGCACGCTCGCCGGCACGCAGGCCGCGCAAGATGCGGCCTTCGACGGGAAAGTGGACGCGGGTGAGCGTTTCGCCGGGGGCGATGTCGGCAATGGGCGCCTGGCCGACTACCTGCGCGGGGGCCGTGAAGCTGCCGGCCGGTTTGATCGGCACCGGCTTGAGGGCTACATCGTCGGCTCGAACGGGTTCGCCGGCGCGCAAGGGCTGGATGGACTGGACGACCTGCACGGCGGGAGGAACAGGCCGCTGGACGGCCGCCGGCTGGGTGCTCAATCGGTAGCCGACGAAGGCCGCAATGACCGCGCCTATCGCCAGGACGAGAGCCAATCCACGCAGGAGCCACGTCATAGTCACCATCGGCACCATTTATTTAGCATTCGGGGGGAGCAGCATATCATTCAGTGCATTATCTGCCAAGCGAGGTGGGTTGGCGCAGTGGTTGAGAATTGATGTAGATCAAGACATCGAGGCCGTCGTCTTGCTGACGATGAAATGAGCTGAGACGCTGCTTGCGTCGGAGGCGTATGCTCTGCGCCATGCCGGCGCGCCAATTTCCATCATGACACGCTTGTTTCGCGGCTTGAACTGGCTGCCGCTGGGCCTCTTGCTGCTTGCCGCGGTCGTCGGTCTATGGCTCGAGCGTGAGCATCGCCCCGACCTGGCCTTCTTCGCCGCCGGCGCCCTCGGCGGCGCCGGCCTGATCGCCCTTTTCATCCATGTCGCCGTCACCCGGCGCCTGATGCGTCTTTTCAGGGCGGTGGGTCGCTTTGCCGACGGCGACGTGGATGTGCGCCTGGGTTGGACGGGTACGGGCGTCATCGCACGCCTGGGCATGCAGTTCGATTACATGGTCACGCGCCTGGAGCGGGAGCGCGTGTACCTGGCCGAGGGCGAGGAACGACTCAACTTCGCGTTGCGCGGCAGCAGCGCCGGCATTTGGGACTGGCGCATCGACCGCGGCCAAACCTACTACTCGCCGCGCTGGAAAAGCCTGCTCGGATTTTTGGAGGCCGAGCTTGTCACCCATGCGGAGGAATGGCTCAAGCGGGTGCATCCGGAGGACTTGTTGCGGGTGATACAGCTGCTCAATGCCCACCTGCGCGGCGAAAGCGATTTCTTCGAGAGCGAGCACCGCTTGCGCCGCAAGGATGGCGGCTACATCTGGGTTCTCGAGCGCGGCATGGCCATCCGCGGCGAAGATGGCCAGGCCTACCGCATGGTGGGCGCGCTGACGGATATCTCGCGACGCAAGGAAATGGAATCGGCCTTGCGGCGCAGCGAAGAAGAGTACCGCTCCGTGGTTGAAGGAGTGACCCAGGTCATCTTCCGCAGCAACGGCAAGGGCTGCCTGACTTTCCTCAATCCGGCCTGGCGGGAACTCACGGGGTTTCCCGTCGAGGCGAGCCTTTCGCGCCCGCTGGCCGATCACGTCCATCCGGCGGACCGGGACGAGGCGGGCCGATGGTTCGAGGTCGCGGCCGCGGGGGGGGCCGCGAGCGGCGAATGCGAATTCCGCCTGTTGACCCGGCAGGGCGAAGCGCGCTGGTTCAGGCTCCACGCCCGGGCTGTCGGCGAGCCCGGCGGGGAGGGTGGGATCGCCGGGGTGCTCACCGACATCGACGCGCAAAAGCGGGCGCAGGACGCCCTGGCGAAAAGCAACACCGAGCGCGACACCATCCTGAACATGAGCCCGAACGGCTTCGTCTTTGCCGACTGCGCCGGGCGGGTGACCTATGTGAATCCCGCCTTTCTGGCGATGACCGGTTTTGCCGGAGAGGAGATCGAGGGCGGTAGCCTGGCGGACCTGGAGGCTCGCATCCGGGCGCTGTGCGATCCGGAAAAGCCGATGCCGGCCCCGTCCAACGGCGCCGACGAAGTGGCGGACACGCTGCATCTGGACAAGCCGGCGAAAAAGATTCTCGAACGCCTGGTGCGCGGCATCCGGGACGACCAGGGCAAGGTTCAGGGCGGGATCATGTTCTTCCGGGACGTGACGCGGGAAGTGGAAGTGGATCGCATGAAAAGCGAGTTCCTGTCCACGGCGGCGCATGAGCTGCGCACCCCGATGGCAAGCATTTTCGGCTTCTCCGAGCTTCTCCTGATGCGCGACTTCGATGCCGCGACGCGGCGCGAGCTGCATGAAATCATCCACCGCCAGACCCGCAATCTCACCAACCTGGTCGATGAGTTGCTGGATCTCGCCCGCATCGAGGCCAGGGGGGGCAAGAGCTTCAAGTTCCGCGAGCAGACGCTTTTGCCCATCGTGGTCAATGCCGCGGCTTCGCAGTACCTGCCGGCGGAAACCCACCGCATGGAAGTCGACCTGCCGCCGACCCTGCCGTGGGTGAATGTGGACGCCGACAAGCTGCATCAGGCGCTGGTGAACGTCCTCGGCAATGCCGTCAAGTATTCGCCGCGCGGCGGCGTGATCCGCGTCTCGGCATCGTCCCGGCGGGCTGACGGCCGCGACATGGTGGGCATTTCGATCCGCGACCAAGGCATCGGCATGACGCCGGAGCAGATGGAGCACGTCTTCGACCGCTTCTACCGGGCCGACGCCTCGGGCGCCATCCCGGGCACTGGCCTGGGCATGTGCCTGGTGAAGGAAATAATGGAGATATTCGGCGGCGAGGTGACGATGAGCAGCGCCATCGATCAGGGAACCGAGGTCACGCTATGGCTGCCGGTTTATGCGCATACTGATCGTTGAAGACCAGAGCGACGTGCGCAGGCTGCTGCGCATGACGCTGGCCCCCCTCGGCTGGGACGTGCACGAAACCGGCAACGGGGCGGAGGCCATGCGCATCACTGCGGAACTGCATCCCGACGTGGTCATCCTCGACGTCATGCTGCCCGGCGAAATCGACGGCTACCGGGTCTGCCAGGCGATCAAGGCGGCCCCGGACACCGTCGGAACCTACGTCATCATCCTGAGCGCACGCGGGCAGCGCCAGGATATCGAGGAAGGCCGGCGCGTTCTGGCCGACCATTACATGGTCAAGCCGTTCAGCCCCCGGGAACTGATCGGGGTCATCCGCCGCGCCGGAGGGGAGGAACCGGAGGCATAGTAAGTATCGAGGGTCAGGGAGCACCTGCGGCCGCGGAACACTATAATGCCGCTCAAACGGATGGATTCTCCGCGAACCATCGAACAACCCGCCGAAAGCGAAATCATGACCAAGCTCAAGGGTTATCCCGACCGGGAAGTTTATTGCACCACCCGCGAGGCTGCCGAGATGTTGCACGTCTCGCTGCGTACGGTGCAGCTATGGGTGGAGAGCGGCGTATTGAGAGCCTGGAAAACGGACGGCGGCCATCGTCGCCTGCCCTTGAGCTCCGTCAACGAGGTGATCCAGAAACGAATGGGCAAGGTCGCCGCGCCGGTGTCGCCGGGAGGGGACAAGTTCGACATCCTGGTTCTGGAGGACGATGAAGACATGGCCAGGCTCTATCGCATGACCATGGAGGCATGGCAGCTTCCCATTCGGGCCACGTTCGTCTCCAGCGTGTTCGAGGCGCTGATCGTCATCGGCCGGGGCGAGCCGGACCTCCTCATCACCGACCTCAGGATGCCCGAAGTGGACGGCTTCGAGATCATCCGGCTGCTCCGGAACGACCCGGCGCTGCGGGGTCTCGACATCGTAGCGGTGACCGCGCTGAGCAAGGCCGAGATCGAGGAGCGGGGCGGCTTGCCGGACGGTATTACGGTATTTACAAAGCCTGTCGCCTTCGATCAACTGCTGGGTTACGTCAGCGCCTGCCTTGCCCATCGGAAAATCAGGGAAAAACAACCGGCGCCGTGACGTCCGCGCCACGGCGCCTCCGGGCGGGAGAACGCTACAGCACCTCCCCTGCGTGATCCGCCAGGCGCGAGCGTTCGCCGCGCTGGAGCGTGATATGGCCCGAATGGGCCCAACCCTTGAAGCGGTCCACCACGTAGGTCAGGCCGGACGAGCCTTCGGTGAGGTAGGGCGTGTCGATCTGGGCGATGTTGCCCAGGCACACGACCTTGGTGCCGGGACCTGCGCGGGTGATGAGCGTCTTCATCTGCTTGGGCGTGAGGTTCTGCGCCTCGTCGATGATGAGATACTTGTTGATGAAGGTGCGCCCGCGCATGAAGTTGAGCGACTTGACCTTGATGCGGCTGCGGATCAGGTCCATGGTCGCGGCCCGGCCCCAGTCGCCGCCGTAGGCGCCGCCTGACTTTTCGCCTTCCTCGGCGGGTTTGTTGAGCACGTCGAGGTTGTCCTCCAGCGCGCCCATCCAGGGCGTCATCTTTTCTTCCTCGGTACCGGGCAGGAAGCCGATGTCCTCGCCGACGGGCACGGTAACGCGCGTGATGATGATCTCGGAATAACGCTTTGTCTCCAGCGTCTGGGTGAGGCCGGCGGCGAGCGTCAGCAGGGTCTTGCCGGTGCCGGCCTGGCCGAGCAGCGTGACGAAGTCGATCTCCGGGTCCATCAGCAGGTTCAGCGCGAAGTTCTGCTCGCGGTTCCTCGCCGTGATACCCCAGACGGCGTTCTTCTGGTGCCCGTAGTCCGTCAGCGTCGCCAGCACGGCGCTCTTGCCACCGCCCTCGCGGACGATGGCGTGGAAAGGCTTTTCCTTGTCGGCGTCGAGAAACAGGAACTGGTTGACCAGCAGGTCGGGGCACAGCGGCCCGGTGACGCGGTAGAGGGTCTTGCTGTCCTGCTTCCAGGATTTCATGTCCTGGCTATGCCGCTCCCAGAAGTCGGCCGACAGTTCCAGGGTGCCGGTGTAGAGGAGGTCGGTGTCCTCCAGCACCTTGTCGTTGAAGTAATCCTGCGCTTCCAGCCCCAGGGCGCGGGCCTTGATGCGCATGTTGATGTCCTTGGAGACGAGGATCACCGGCCGCTTGCCGAACTCCTTCTGGAGGTGCATGACCACGGCGATGATCTGGTTGTCTCCCCGTGACGTCGGCAGCGACGTGGGCAGCATGCTGGTGATGGCCTCGGTCTGGAAGAACAGCCGGCCGGTCGCCAGCTCGCGCGAGGGCACGGTCAGCTCGATGCCCTGCCGGATGGCGTGTTCGCAGCAGGAGACGATTTCGTCGAGCAGGCGGCTGGCCTGGCGGGCGTTGCGGGCGACTTCCGACATGCCCTTCTTGTTCGAGTCCAGCTCCTCGAGAGTCATCATGGGCACGTAGATGTCGTGCTCCTCGAAGCGGTAGAGGCTCAGGGGATCGTGCATCAGCACGTTGGTGTCGAGCACGAAAAGCTTGGTGGGTTTGGGCTGCTTGGAGCGTTTGGCGTTCATGGGGGCCTCGCTGAAATTGCCCCGGATGGTAACATTGAGCCAGTCCACCCAGGTATCCACGGAACACCATGCAACCCGTACTTAAATCCACAAAGCTCGCCAACGTCTGTTATGACATCCGTGGCCCCGTTCTCGCCCGAGCCAGGCAGATGGAGGAGGACGGCCAGCGCGTCATCAAGCTCAACATCGGCAATCCGGCGCCCTTTGGCTTCATCGCGCCGGAGGAGATCATCCAGGACGTGATCCACAACCTGCCCGCGGCCTCGGGCTACTGCGACTCCAAGGGCCTGTTCGCCGCGCGCAAGGCCATCATGCACTACACGCAGGACAAGAGGATTCCCGGCGTGAACGTGGAGGACATCTACATCGGCAACGGCGTCTCCGAGCTGATCGTGATGGCCATGAACGCCCTGCTCGACGCCGGCGACGAGGTGCTGGTGCCGGCCCCCGACTATCCCCTGTGGACGGCGGCGGTCAGCCTCTCCGGCGGCACGCCGCGCCACTACATCTGCGACGAGGGCGCCGGCTGGCTGCCCGACATCGCCGACATCCGCGCCAAGATCACGCCCAACACGCGCGCCATCGTCGTCATCAACCCCAACAACCCGACCGGCGCGCTGTACCCGGTGGACCTGCTGCTGGAGATCATCAAGGTTGCCCGCGAACACCAGCTCATCATCTACGCCGACGAGATCTACGACAAGGTGCTCTACGACGGCGCCAGCCATACCTCGATCGCCAGCCTGGCCGAGGACGTACTCTGCATCACCTTCAACGGCCTGTCGAAGAACTACCGGGCGGCGGGCTTCCGCGCCGGCTGGATGGTGGTTTCCGGCGAAAAGCACCACGCCCGCGACTACATCGAGGGGCTGACCATGCTGGCCTCGATGCGGCTTTGCGCCAACGTGCCGGCCCAGTACGGCATCCAGACGGCGCTGGGCGGCTACCAGAGCATCAACGACCTGGTGCTGCCCACGGGCAGGCTCTGCCGACAGCGCGACCTCGCCCACGAGCTGCTGACCGCGATTCCCGGCGTCTCCTGCGTCAAGCCCAAGGCGGCGATGTATCTCTTCCCGAGGCTGGACCCGAAGCTCTACCCGATCGCCGACGACCAGCAGTTCATCCTTGAACTGCTCGAACAGGAGCGGGTGCTGCTGGTGCAGGGCAGCGGCTTCAACTGGCCCGCCCCCGATCACATGCGCGTCGTCTTCCTTCCCAATGTCGACGATCTCACCGAGGCCATCGGCCGCATCGCGCGCTTCCTCGAACACTATAGAAAACGTCACGGCAACTAGGCACATGAACCCCATCAACGTAGGACTGCTCGGCGTCGGCACCGTCGGCGGCGGCACCTGGACGGTGCTCAACCGCAATCAGGAAGAAATCACCCGGCGCGCCGGCCGGCCCATCCGCATCAGCGTCGTTGCCGACAAGAACCTCGAACTCGCCAGGAAGGTCACCGGCGGCGCCTGCCGGCTCACCGACGATGCCTTCTCGGTGGTCGCCGATCCGGAAGTGGATATCGTCGTCGAGCTGATCGGCGGCTACGGCGTGGCGAAGGAACTGGTGCTCAAGGCCATCGAGAACGGCAAGCACGTGGTCACCGCCAACAAGGCGCTGCTGGCCGTCCACGGCAATGAGATCTTCGCCGCCGCGCAGCGGAAGGGCGTCATGGTCGCCTTCGAGGCCGCCGTGGCGGGCGGCATTCCGATCATCAAGGCGCTGCGCGAGGGCCTCACCGCCAATCGCATCCAGTGGATCGCCGGCATCATCAACGGCACCACCAACTTCATCCTCTCCGAGATGCGCGACAAGGGCCTGGCCTTCGACGCCGTGCTCAAGGAGGCGCAGCGCCTGGGCTACGCCGAGGCCGACCCGACCTTCGACATCGAGGGCGTCGACGCCGCGCACAAGCTCACCATCATGTCGGCCATCGCCTTCGGCATTCCCATGCGGTTCGAGAAGGCGCACGTCGAGGGCATCAGCCGGCTTTCGGCGGAGGACATCAAGTACGCCGAGCAGCTGGGCTACCGCATCAAGCTGCTGGGCATCACAAAGAAGAAGGCCGAAGGCGTCGAACTTCGCGTCCACCCGACCCTGATCCCGGCTAGGCGCCTGATCGCCAACGTCGAGGGCGCCATGAACGCCGTCCTGGTGCAGGGCGACGCCGTCGGCGCGACGCTCTACTACGGCAAGGGCGCCGGCGCCGAGCCGACCGCCAGCGCCATCATCGCCGACCTCGTCGACGTCACCCGCATGCACACCGCCGATCCGGAGCACCGCGTGCCGCATCTCGCCTTCCAGCCGGACGCCGTGGTGAACACGCCGATCCTGCCGATGAGCGAGGTCGAAACGGGATACTACCTGCGGCTCGCCGTCTCCGACCAGCCGGGCGTGCTGGCCGACATCACGCGGATACTGGCCGACCAGCAGATATCCATCGACGCCATGATCCAGCGCGAGCCGGCCGAAGGCGAGGCTCAGACCGACATCATCCTGCTGACCCACGTCACGAAGGAGAAGAACGTCGACGCGGCGATCGCCCGCATCGAGGCGCTGCCGGTGGTCAAGCGTCAGGTGATCCGGCTGCGCATGGAGAGCCTCGGCTGATGCGCTATATCTCCACCCGCGGCCACGCCGAATCACAAACCTTCAGCGACATCCTTCTCGGCGGCCTGGCGCCCGACGGCGGCCTGTATCTGCCGGAACGCTACCCGCAAGTCGCCGCCGCCGAGCTGGCCGAGTGGCGCGGGCTGCCCTACCCCGCGCTGGCCCTGCGCATCCTCGAGAAGTTCATCGACGACATCCCGGCCTGCGAGCTGAAGACCCTTGCCGACCGCACCTACACGGCGCAGACCTACCGCTGGTGCCGGCCCGGCCGCGACGCCTCGGACATCACGCCGCTGACGACCCTGGAGCCCGGCTTCCACCTGCTGGAGCTGTCCAACGGCCCGACCCTGGCCTTCAAGGACATGGCCATGCAGTTGCTCGGCCACATGTTCGAGCATGTGCTGGCCAGGCGCAACGAGACCATCAACATCCTCGGCGCCACCTCGGGCGACACCGGCTCGGCGGCGGAATACGCCATGCGCGGCAAGAAGGGCGTGCGCGTCTTCATGCTCTCGCCGCACGGCCTGATGAGCGAATTCCAGCGCGCGCAGATGTATTCGCTCGCCGACCCCAACATCTTCAACATCGCTATCCGCGGCATGTTCGACGACTGCCAGGACATCGTGAAGGCGGTGTCGAACGACGCCGAATTCAAGGCGAAATACAGGATCGGCGCCGTCAATTCCATCAACTGGGCGCGGGTGCTTGCCCAGATCGTTTATTACTTCAAGGGCTATTTCGCCGCCACGGAGCGCAACGGCGAGCAAGTGGCCTTCAGCGTGCCTTCGGGCAACTTCGGCAACATCTGCGCCGGCCACATTGCCCGCATGATGGGCCTGCCGATCGCGAAGCTGGTGCTGGCCACCAACGAGAACGACGTGCTCGACGAGTTCTTCCGTACCGGCATCTACCGGCCCCGCGCCACGGCCGAGACGCACGTGACGTCGAGCCCGTCCATGGACATCTCCAAGGCCTCGAACTTCGAGCGATTCGTCTTCGACCTCGTGGGCCGCGATCCGGCCGTGGTGCGGCAGCTCTGGGCGAAGGTCGACGCCGGCGGCAGCTTCGACCTTCGCGGCACCCCCCACATGGCAAGGCTGCCGGAATTCCGCTTCGTTTCAGGCAGCAGCAGCCACGCCGACCGTCTGGCGACGATCCGCGACATCTGGGGGAGGCATGGGGTCATGATCGACACCCACACGGCCGACGCGGTCAAGATCGCCCGCGAGTGCCGCGAGCCTGGCCTGCCGATGGTGGTATTGGAAACCGCACAGCCCGTCAAGTTCGCCGAGACGATCCGCGAGGCGCTCGGCCGCGATCCGGTGCGGCCGGCGGAACTGGAGGGAATGGAAAAACTGCCGCAGCGCGTGGAGGTGATGGCCGCCGACGCCGATGCCGTGAAGCGATTTATCGCGGCGCGCTGCTGATGAACTTCAGAGGTAGATGACTGCGGGGAACACCGTTACCGCCAGCATCAACACCAGCCACTCGAGATTGTGCCGGGCAAGGAAGCCGGTGAAATGCAGGACCAGAACGACGATGGCGACAATGTAGTAGAGAATGAACAACATCTGGAATGCCCTCCCGAGTCCAAAACATTGTATCCCATCGGTAATGTCGGCGGTATCTCTTCAGCATCCTGAAATCTGGCGGTGGAGCGGCAGCCAGTACCAAACCCCACCAACTCGGCGCATTCTTGCTTGCAAAAGCTGCTGAGAACATTCGCGGAAAGACGCCGAATCTGCCGCCAGTCTATCAGATGCGAATGGTCAGGCCCATCGAAAATGCAGGCGTCTATTCGATTCCGAAACGCGCAGTCGAACCCACGACCCTATTGATGCGGCAGCCTGACTTGGCTTGTGGACGGAACAGCGCCTTCATGGACTCCCACCAACCCGTTCGGAGTCCTGCATGGAAATCATTCATTTCAACCAAAGAGCCCTTGCCAAGCGCTGGGGTGTCAGTGAGGCGACCCTTGAACGCTGGCGTAGCGAAGGGATCGGCCCCATGTTTCTGAAACTGCAGGGGCGTGTTCTGTACCGACTGGTCGATATCGAGGCCTACGAAGCGTCCTGCTTGTCGACGTCGACCAAGTCTGCCGTGGCCGAGAATGTTGCAGCCTGAGCAAGTGCCGGCTCAAGTATTACCCGAAGTTTTGCCACCACATCAGAAAGTGGAGTGATGGTGATTTCGTTCTTTTTCAGGAACGCATGCCACATGGCCTGGCGTGATGAGTCGGTCGCAAACTCGTCCGTCAGGCCGATGGGCAGGACAGCCGGGACGGGCATTCCACGCCGGATGAAGGTTGCGGCGATCGCCCGCGCGAGCGTATTGGCATTCAGAGCCTCACGGTCAAGTAACACCCACAGGTCCAGGTAATCCTTCAACCGGCTATTGGTCATGCCAAGCAAGGCGATGGCGTGCAGCTTCTCCGAGATGACGGTATAGACGGGGTATGTCCGCAGCCGAGGAGCCGGCAAGTCTTCGATCAGCACTGGATAGACGGCGTGAACCGGGCCAGGCGTGACCGCATCACCGAACCCGATGTCGATCTGAGTCTTGCAGCGAGCCTTGGCAATTTCGCCAGTAATCAAAACCCGAGCGCCAGCGTACCCCGCATCCTTGCGGATCTCTTCGACGCTAACCGTTGCTGGATCAAAGACGATGCCGTCCTCAACCTCAACGCTGGCGATGTCACGAAATGTCTGGGCGATCGATTCAAGGTCGCTTGGCCCGAAACCGAGCAGGTCGGCATCGCGCGTCGTGCGGTGTGGCATGTCGTACCAGAGCGTGAACAGCAACGCGCCCTTGAGCAGAAAGTGATCGGCGTGCGCCGACTGGCTCAGTCGGTAGAGGATTCGCTCCAGGGCGAAGCGCACCAGCACCTGGTTGAAGTCCGCGCCCTGAGCTTTGGCGACGTTCAGCAGGCGTGCCCGAACCGATGCGGCGAGATCCTTGTTCATTCCACCGCCTCGAGATACGGGCGCATTACGTTGGCGACTCGGCAAATTTTGGCGAAACGCCAGAGGTCATCGGCCGAGGCCTTTTTCTTTCCGCGTGCATCTTTCAGCGCCTCCAGCGCGACGTCGAGTCCGATCTTGTTGCGGTGCTTGAAGCAGTCGGCGACGGTCTTGGCAACACTGTAGACACGGAGCTTGACCTGATCCCGCTCAACGATCTCAACCCCTTCGGAATAGGCTTCACCCGCAAACTGAACCATCTTGACCGGAGGGTAGTCGATCTTGGGCGTATGACTGCCACGAGGCATGGCGATCCATACCTCTCGCGGTAGTTGGGTGGTCAGCTCATGGAACTGCAGGGCCGTGAGCAGGCAGAAGACCGCCTGCGGCACTTTGGTCGAAATGGTTGTCAGACTCTCATGCTCGGAGCCTTGATAGCCTGGCAGTCGGTAGATGCCGCGCCCGGCTTTCTCCAGCTGACCGTTGGCCGTCATGCGCGTAAGGACCACCCGGGGAGCTCCGATATCATCGAGATCGCTGGGACGTAGCATCCCCTTCTGACAAAGCAGATCAAGGACGCGTTGGGTGTGGGTGTCGTGGCGCATGGTTGATGAAGTATGTTCCATATATTCGTCTAATGCAAATAAGTGACGAATAACAGGAACGTCTAGGGGCTGTAGAGTCAAGCAGAACCATCTGCTCAACCCAGCCGTTCACCGCCATCAAGAGACGACAACTACTTGTTCCTGTCTCCACAGCTCTCGACCCATCGCTAGACGAGGCCAAGGTTGCGGTTGGGCTGACCCGGCTCGATGCAATTTGGGATGAATTGTTTCCGGTCGAGCAGCATCGTTTGGTCAGTCTTCTGGTCGAGAAAGTGGTGGTTTCGCCCAATGAACTGGAACTCAGGCTGCGCACGAACGGAATCGAACGTGTTCTCCTTGAACTCAACACCCAGCGTAATGAAGACAAGGTGGCGGCATGAGCGACCTCAAAATTCAGCGGGCTGGTGACGCAGAAATCCAGTTGGCGAGCGACGGCCGCATCGCCGTTGCTGTGCCGATCAATTTCAAACGTCGCAGTGGCCGAAAACTTGTCACGCTGCCGGATGGGGAAGTTCTGAAACCTCGCCCATGGGATAAGGAGCCCACCCCACTCCAGCGAGCTCTGGCGCGAGCACACCGATGGCAACGCATGCTCGACTCGGGCGAAGTGCGTACTCAACAGGAACTTGCCGATCTCGAAGGGGTAAGCAATCCATATGTTTCCAGGATGCTGAGGCTCACGACACTGGCCCCTGATCTAGTCGCGGCAATCCTCGACGACGACCTCCCGGACCAGATCAGGCTTTTCGATTTCTCGGCAATGGACCCGGTAATTTGGGATGAGCAACGGGCTCTTGTCGCATCCTTGATTGCCGAGCACGAATCGATCGGCTGATCAGGAAATGCTCGGCAGCAAGGAGTTTGTCGGTCTTTGACAGAGCGAAAATTTCAAGCCGGCGATGCCAACGGTGAGTTCATTCACGAACTGCTGCTCGACATCATCTTCAGGCGTACTGCTCGCTGCCCACTCGAGAAAGGAAGTCATGCTTTCCGCCTGTTCACGCGACAACTTCGTGCCTGCGAGGCCAGAACGAATCATCGGGATGAGTGCAGCAGCAGCTTTAAGTCGGCTAAGCGCGTGGGAAGATGGTGTAGTGATCATAGGCATATGGCATGAATTTTATCGGTGGGCCACACGATGACCAGCGATGATCGTCGCAGAGGCATGCCAGAGGTTCCGTTGCCCACCAAAACCACGAAAAAACCGATTGAAAAGTAAGTGGCTAACCGATTGATTAAAAACAGTCAGAATCTGCCGACTCATTTACTTCGCCACATTTCACTGGCGAACGAATACGGAGAAAACAGTGGCACTAGAGAGAGAATTGGCCTGTACTGGGGCTGGTTGTTGGAACAGCAAAGTAAACATGAACCCGCAGTAACCCGCGCAGACACGCAGGTGTAGGCGAAAAAAAACCGCCTGGATAGGCGGTTTTCTTATAATTCTGGCGGAGAGGGCGGGATTCGAACCCGCGGTAGGCTATGAACCTACACACGCTTTCCAGGCGGGAGATTTTATCTCAATCAAACGCAGAAAACAAGAGGATTTCAGGGCGTTATCATGTGGCCAAAATGAATTACGGTCACACTTTGGTCACACTTGAGGGCGGAAATGGCAACCATTCGGCAGCGTGCTAGCGGGTACTGGCAGGCGATCATTCGTCGGAAGGGGTATCCCGACGAGAGCCACACCTTTCCGACAAAGACTGAGGCTCAAGCTTGGGCTCAATCGGTAGAGACCGATATGAGGCGAGGGCTGTTTACCAGTACCAGTGCGGCTGAGCGTGCAACGCTTGGCGACTTAATCAAGGACTTCAAAACCGAATTTGCTCCCCACCATTACCGAGTAAGAGAGGATGAAAAGGAGGCATGGCGCTTTCAGCTTGATCGTCTTGATGAGGCGCTAGGAGCTTACAGTCTGACGGCCATCGATCAAAAGCTTGTTGCCAAGTATCGCGATGACCGGTTGAAAGGAAATGAAGATCGGCCGCCAGTAAAGGAGAGCACTGTCCGCAAAGAGCTTTACATGCTCAGTAAGCTACTTGGCTTTGCTCAGACGGAGAAGGGCATTGCTCTGCCGAGAGGCAATCCAGTCGAAAAGATCCGCAAGCCTACAGAAGGTAAGGGCAGGGATCGCCGGTTATCCTCAGACGAGTGGGCGGCATTCGAGCGTGAGTGTAAAAAGTCCAGAAATCCTTGGCTCTGGCCTGCTGTCCAGTTGGCTGTAGAAACCGCTATGCGTCAAGGTGAGTTGCTGTCTCTGACTTGGAAGCAAGTCGACAAGAAGAATTTGATCGCAATGCTTGACGATCCCGAGAAGATTAAAAATGAGGAGCCTCGGGCCGTGCCGCTGTCACCAGTTGCATTGAGGGTTCTCGATTCCCTGCCTCGGGGCAAAACGGGGATTGTTCTACCAGTTGAACGGATGACGCTCTACCATGCCTTCAGCTATGCTTGCGAACGAGCGAAGATCAAGGATTACACCTTCCATGATCTTCGACATGAAGCGCTTTCTCGACTGGCTGAGCGGGGTGATTTCAATGTCTTGGAACTTGCGGCTGTGTCTGGGCATAAGACACTGCAGATGCTAAAGCGCTATACGCACCTGCAGGCAACTAAGCTGGCTCAAAAACTTGCGGGTAATCACTGAATTCAAGTTGCGCAGCGGAAATTTGGTTTCCGTTTCATCTTTTGGCCTTCAGTCAGGCATAAGAAATCAACAATTCGATATGACCGGTCATTTGACTCGACTACCCGATGTCTTTGGTTCGGCCTTTGCCGACTGTGAACCTGAGACCCATGTCGGGCAGCAATGCGCCGGATACCAGCTGTTCAGTCGCTGGTAGAGTTCAATGCCTGCCTCATCAGCTGAAAAGGCACCAAAGTAGTTAGAGTCGCGCCCGGTCAATGAATGAAAGCGCGTCGTTAACCTCAAAAACCTTGCCGTTAATCCCTGAAAAGAATGCCAGGAGAACTTGGCTACTCGCCTGTAACCGGCTAATCGCAACAACCGCACGACATGCGGGCTCGGTGTCGTAGTTAAATTCGGCTTCATCCAGGACAGAAAAGCCGAACGGCTGGCCCGTTACACGATGAATGTTCTCCCACTCATGGCGCAAGCCGCCAACGTGCACGCTGAAGTCGAGGCCACGGATCTGGCAATACGTGGATACCTCTTTCAGGGCCGGAGAAATCCCCCAGCACCAGGAACACATCGGGTCGCCAATGTAGCGGGCGACTGGAACAAGCGTAGATAACGGCACTTGCGGTGCCGTCTTATCGGACGATTCGGGCAGGCTGCATACCCCTGTTTCGGGGTCACAATTCAACATGATTTAAGTCTCCAGATGGTCGGTCAGGCATGCGGTACGGCGACAGATTTCAATCCCATCGATGTTGGTATGAAAACGTCGGGAGCTTCCACGAAAAACGCAGTGCCAGCATGCGAAAGCCAAATCCGAGGGTAAAGCATGCAACAGTACTGAAATCTGACCCGACGCCGACTGAACGTAGTCCGAGAAACAGCAGACAGACAAACAGCGACACGCTGGCGTACAGTTCGCGACGGAAAACCACCGGGACCTGATTGCACAGAACATCACGCAGAATTCCGCCGCATATGCCAGTCACCATCCCGGCCATCACTACGACCACGATCGGATAGTTCAGCTGCAGGGCCACATTACATCCGATCAAAGAGAACGCCACGAGTCCCAACGCGTCGAGCATCAGGAATACTTTTTTCATGTGGTGCATGAATTTGGCGAGAACGGTTGTCGCGACTCCAGACAGAATCACGAGGTACACGTATTCCGGATGTTGGGTCCAACCGATTGGGAAATTGCCAAGGATCACGTCCCGGATCGTTCCGCCCCCCAGGGCTGTCACAAACGCAATCACGGCCACACCAAATATGTCCATGTTGTGTCGGCCGGCTGCCAAAGCTCCAGACATGGCTTCGGCAGTGATGGCAATCAGGTATATGAGCAACAGCAGGTCAAACTGTTTATGTGCGAAGGGCTGAAAAACTAGGGCGAGACTGTCCAGCATGGAGGGGCTCCGTCAAGTATCAGAAGCACCCGACTGGGTGCCTCCTCGACGCCTCTCCCCCTGTCCTTTTACCTGAGAGTTTGGGCTCGTTATGAGCCTGCCCCTTCGGTGAGTCACGAGGCACTCAAGGCACCAGTAACTTCTCTCCAGCCGGCGAATCATTTCTGCGGTTCACTATGCCTGAGCGATTATGGGAGTTTGCGCCTTCGGCGGAGTCCGGGTACCAGAACTCTCTCTCCCGCAGATGAGACATTATCGTAATCGAGTGGCTTGCATGTCAATCACCACGATTCGTGGCCAAGTGCTCCCCTCTGCGTCCAAGGCATTTGATCTGAGCATGTTTTGAAGCCCCGTACAGAATCTCTGAGCTTGCCACGACTTATACGATCAAAGCCGGGTTCATCTGCTGATTGTGTAGCGGGTGTTTCGGGAGGCCGCGTAGCAGTCCGTATGGGGCGTATGGCCAGGGGCTTCACCATCTCATTTAGGCTGGGAAGAGACATTCAACTTTCAAGGTTGGCAGGCTCTACCCGACCCTGATCCGCCGTTGGCAAGAATCGAAAGCCGCCATTGCCCGAAAATTCCAAGTTGTCGGAATCTGCCGTTCATTGAGCTGACACAACATTTCTGTCTGGACGACGACAATGTGGGTTGCTGTCGTTGGCCTCGAGGGAATGCGCTTCGTCACGGATCAGATGCGGTACGGCATCAAGGCTACGGCGCTACTGTTCGCGAGGCCGCACCAGTCGACATTGCCACGGTCATGTTGTCACGGTCCCAATAGGGCTCGGTACCGATGCGAGCAATCATGAAGTCGATGAAGGCGCGCACCTTCACCGGCAGGTGCCGGGAGGGCAGATACATCGCATAGACGTGGCGCTCAACGGGGATGTACTCCGAAAGCACCGCCTGCAGTCGTCCATCCTGCAAATCCTTGCCGATGATGAAAGTCGGTAGCAGCGCCACGCCAAGGCCACCCAAGACTGCCTGCGACAGGGCTTCGTCGTCATCGACATGCAGCGAACCTGAAACCGGCACGTCGATTTCTCCCCTTGGCCCATTGAATCGCCACAAACCATGCTCTCCGGAACGGGTGTAGTCCAAGCAGTTATGATGAACCAGATCAGCGGGGGTGAGTGGCAAACCGTGTTTTTCGAAATACGCCGGCGTACCGCACAATTTTCGCCGCACGGGTGCGAGCTTTCTCGCTACCAGGAGAAGCGGCGGTTCGGCTGTGACGCGAATTGTCATGTCGTACCCCTCCTCGGCCAGATCGATCAGTCGGTCGGTGATGCTGAGCTCCATCTTTAAACTTGGGTACGCGGTGAGGAAGTCCGCCAGCGCCGGGGCGACGTGCAAAGTGCCGAAGGCCACCGAGGCGCTGACGCGAAGCGTGCCGCGGGGCTCTTCGTTGATGCTGCCGACGACCTGCTCGAGTTGATCAACCTCTTCTAAAATCCGCCCCGAATGGGCTGCCACGACCTGGCCGATCTCGGTCAGGCTCAAGTGCCGCGTGGTGCGATTGAGCAAGCGGGCACCCAAGGCGATTTCCAATTTGGCGACCGCCTTGCTGGCCGCTGAACGGGAAGTGCTCAGGCGTCGTGCGGCCTCAGCAAAACTACCCGCCTCGGCGACGCGGGCAAATACAGCCAATAAATTCAGATCAAACATAAAGCCGCACCCTATCCGAGTCGTCCTGCGTGCCGCTCATTGTATCCCCCGAGGATACATTTTGTTTCCGATCTTCGGACTAATCAAGCCACGGACTGTTGGATAACATGCACCATAATGAAACACGATAATGCATCCGCCGATTCCCGCCATGGCTCTTCCACACAGAGGCCGGAAGATTTGGTCGTATCCATGAACGATTACGTCCGTTTGCGTGAACTCGTCGGAGACCACGCTTTGACCGAAGAACTGGAGCGCGCAATTGTTGTTCCAGCGGATCGTATCCCGAAGGATGTGGTCACGATGAACTCGCGCCTGATCTACGCCGACGAAAGTACCGGAACGACGCGAGAAGTCGAGTTGGTTTACCCCGACGAGGCTGATCCCGTGACGGGCAGGGTTTCGGTATTGGCCCCTGTCGGTTGCGCGCTCCTCGGCCTGAGTGCCGGGCAGTCGATTGACTGGAATTTGCCGGGCGGCAAGATTCATCGCCTGCGGGTCGAACGTGTTCTGTTTCAACCCCAACCCATCGGCTCAGACACCACGGCCGCCAGAACCCTATAGCAAGCCGCATCGCCATTCACCTCCCGTGGATCAAGGCGCTGACACATCACACGAATGGTTTGCTTACCCAACAACCAGGGCAGGTGTTTCACGCCATGAGCCGGGAATTCGAGTCGCCCCTGATCCGTTGCGCACTGGCCGCCACGGGAGGCTGCCGCATGGATGCCGCCCGCTTGCTGGGCATTGGCCGTAACACCATCACACGCAAGATCAACGCATTCGGGCTGGACAGCATAGATGACTCATCCCGCCAAACACACAAATCGCAGTCCCGATCAAAACGGTCTAAATGAACAACCACACCAAGGAGGATTAAATGGCGAAATCAGAAAACACCACTTCACCCGTTAAAGCGCCCCCCGATTCGGCAGAAAAGAACAGTGACATGCTGCATCCGGTCACGCCGGAGCAACGCTATCACTATGTCGAGGTCGCCGCTTACTACATCGCTGAAAAACGAGGCTTCAATGCCGGATTTACTGAAGAAGACTGGGCACAGGCAGAACTGGAAATAGATCGCTTGTTGGCTGAGGGGCAGATCAATCACTGAACAGGGTCTGTAGGTGCAATCCGAGCGGAAATCCCGGGAGGAACAACTTGAACTCGATTTCACCCGATTCGGTATTGAAATTGTTTCAAAAAAACGTCTTCCTTGACCTGCGCAAGTTGGCTTTCCAACTTGGTGTTGATACCGCCAATTCAATGCTCGCTGCGGTCATCGGCAATCTGCAGCGAAATAAAAAGATTCGCCGCATTGGAGGAAAAGGTCGTCATACCCGGTTCGTGCTGACGACGTTTGAGTAATGAGGTTATGAGTGGAATTTTTAAAAGCAGATCACTGACAGTTTTGGGTTCCCGTAACACCAAGGAGGACAGCAATGTTTCCGGAATATCGTGAGCTATTTTCTCAACTCAAGGCGAATGACCGTCACTTTGACCACCTGATCAGCAAGCACAGTGAACTGGATCAGAGGATCAAGCAGATGGAGGCCCATATCGAGCTGGCAAGTCATGAGGAAATCGAGATATTGAAAAGGAAGAAATTACGGCTCAAGGACGAAATGTACGAATTACTCAAGAAAGCGGACTCGACCTCGCAAGTATGAAAAATTCGTGTGACACAAAACCTGCCTCCCTCATGAGAGGGCCAACGCATAGCAATATCAATTCGAAAATGCTTCCCAAGGATCTTGTCGTCTTAATAGAAAATGGCATCGTCGAAACGATATCCATCAGCAGGGCATCGCCAAATGCAGCATGGTCTGTTTCTGCCTATGGAAGGGCCTTGCCGGCAGATGTCGTCAACAGAATCGAACTCAACGCTGAAGGCAGCCAGCGCGTGTGGGCCGACCTTGATGCCGCCTACAGTTTTATCCGCAAATGTGGCTTCCGGCGTCAGGTTCTGATCGAGGGCTGACAGCCCAAGGAATAAGGCTGCCTTCCATCGCCTGATATTCGCCTTAGAGAGAGAGAAATGTCATCGACAGACTATTTCTTGAAGCAGTTGTCCGCGAAAGGGCGAAACGCACAATTCCATTGAAAACCACTGTTCGTCGAGTAAATAAGGATGGCGTGATCGGATAACTCTCTCGCTGGCAAATCCTTTTTCGTCGCGTACTCATCGTCCCAGAAAAACTGAGCATGACAGAACGAACCGGGACAAATAGACCTCAGTGCAGTCCAAACCCTTTCGTCAAGGACGACTTTAGATTGCCTGTCGAGTGTTACCACCTTGGCAGCACCGGCCTGCCCGATAAACTGCCAACCGGCATTAGTTTGGGCACGAGCATGTCCGAAACTCGCAATGGTGATCACCAGTCCTACGATGGCCAGGCGGAATGCGCCAGTAAGTTGCGCCGCTCGAATTCCCCAATGGATTGTGTTGTTCATTTGGTTACGTCACCCTGCACGATCAGAGAGTGCTTCCTATCGCCGAACTTGGCTTTTGCGGTCCATGACTATAAGTTATCATCGTTACGGGTGTCTAAATCTATTTGACTCGATTTGGACAGGTATTAGTGTCGGTCGGGCCGCCGCACGAGGATCGACACATGCCACCCCTCCTTCTGGGTCTCACCACTCGGCGATTAACTTGTCCCCAAGGTTTCGTTCCCCTGTTCAAGGGTTCAAACCGGGATTTTCTGCGCCAACCCCATTTCCCGGGTGAAGGGGTGATGTTGCCGCCCGTGGAATTCGTTGGCGTTGCCAATATTTGCCTTGGCACCATCAATCACCTGTAACTGTAGCGTTTTGCCGTCATCTACGCGTTTACGGCCCGCACTGCCATGAGGAACCACGAGACAGCATCATGAGTCACTGCAACGAGGCACCCACACCACTATTAATCAGGAGCACCTAGGTCGCATGGATCATCTGGTTCAAATCATCCTGCTGTTGGCAGTGAGTGTGACGGTGATGGTCGCCTTCCAGCGGCTGCATATTCCCTCAAGCCTTGGTTACCTGCTCGTCGGCCTGTTCCTTGGCCCCCACACCGCGGGGCCAACCGTGCATGTCTCGGAATTCAAGGTGCTCGCGGAATTCGGGGTGGTTTTCCTCCTGTTCTCGATCGGGCTCAACTACTCGCTGCCGCAACTGCATGCGATGCGTCATCAGATTCTTGGGTTGGGTACCGCACAGGTCGCCCTGACCACCGCTGCCGTGGCTACATTGCTGTGGATGATGGGCCTGAGTCCCGCAGTGGCCTTCGTCATCGGTGCCGTCTTCGCTCAGTCATCCTCCACCATCATCGGTCGGCAACTTGCCGAGCAGGGTGAAGACGCTACCCCTCACGGTCGGCTCGGCCTCGCCATTTCGGTATTTCAGGATGTCACGGCCGTGCCATTCCTGATCCTGATTCCGGTGCTGGGCGCCGCCACGGGTATGAACGCGCTAGCCGCTGAACTCGGCTGGGCCATGGCCAAGGCCGTACTGGCGTTCACCCTGGTGTTTTATGCCGCACGCTGGGCCTTGCGACCACTTTTCCACCTGGTCGCCGAACGGCGTTCGGCCGAATTGTTCACGCTCACGGTCTTGCTGGTGGTGCTGGCAGCCGCCTGGACGACCAATAGCCTAGGCTTGTCGCTCGCGTTTGGCGCCTTTCTGGCGGGAATGATGCTCGGAGAAACCGAGTTCCGCCACCAGGTGGAATCCAGCATCCGTCCATTTCGCGATGTGCTGCTTGGCTTGTTTTTCGTCGGCATCGGCATGCTGATCGATCCCAGTACGTTACCCCGCATCTGGCACTGGTCCCTGCTGGGCGCCTTGCTGCTGCTGTTGAGCAAGGTCGTGGTTGTCGCCGTGATCGTGCGGCGCAGCGGCATCGACACCCTCGAATCCTGGCGAACCGCTCTCCTGCTGGCGGTAGGCGGCGAGTTTGGCTTTGCCCTGCTTGCCATTGCGCTCGAATCGAACGTGATTGATCCGGAAGTCGGCCAGATCGTGCTGACCTCGGTCCTGTTCTCGATGATTGCCGGCGTACTCCTGATTCGTTACAACCAGGCAATTGCGACCCGTCTAACGACATCAGTCGCCAATACTCCGGCTCTGACGGACCGGCTTGCCGGGCTACCGCCACCTCAGGTACTGATCGGCGGCTACGGCCGGGTCGGTCACACCATCGCGGTACTGCTGAGATCGAGCGGCGTCGATTTTGTGGCCTTCGATACGGATCCGACGCGGGTACAGCAAGGGCTGACCGACGGCCATACCGTGCTGTATGGCGATATCGCCGATGCTGACCTACTTGCAGCAGCCCGGGCGGAGCGCGCCAGCCTTGCCATCGTGACCGTTGACAGTCATGCCGTTGCATTACGGACAGTTGCCGCGTTGCGCCTGCATTGCCCGCACGTGCCGATAATCGCACGCGCCCGCGATCTCCAAACCAGCTCGGCCCTCATCGACGCCGGAGCAATCCATGCCTATCCCGAGGCGATCGAATCCAGCCTGCGTCTCGGTGCCACTGCCTTGCGAATGTTGCGGATTCCCACCATCGATATTGACCAGATGTTGCAGGACATACGCGATGGGGACTACCAGCCGGTGATTGAAACCCCAGTGAAGGAGGATGACCAATGACAAGCGCTCAGACGATTCTCGTCGCCACCGATCTTTCCGCACCCGCCCGTCATGCCGTTGAACGTGCATTTCACCTGGCTGCCAGTACCGAAAGCGAACTCTGCATCCTGCACGTCATGGAGTTGGATACTCTCGACGAGCTGCGCGAAATGCTGGGGGACGACGTGTTCGATGTAAAGGCGGCTTTGAACAGCGATGCCCACCAGCGCATCGAGCAGTTAACCTTGGATGTAGCGATCAATCGTGGCATCTCCGCAGGGACGTGCGTAGCCGAGGGGAATCCGCTAGCGACGATCGCTGCTGAGGCAGACGCGCAGGACACTCATTTGGTAGTTCTCGGGGCACGTGGGGAGTCGTTCCTGCGTCACGCTTTGCTGGGATCGACCGCAATGCGCCTGCTTCGAAAATCTGTCCGACGACCAGTGCTGGTTGTAAAGCAAGCACCGCATGAGTCCTATCGCAGCGTCGTGGTTACTGTGGATTTTTCACCTGTGTCGATCGAGGCGATTCGCTTGGCGAGATACTGGTCGCCCAAAGCCGATTTGGTCTTGCTGCATGCTTTCGAACTACCCTACGAGGGCAAACTGGCATTCGCAGGCGTTGACGAGCAGGTCATCCGCCGGTACGTCACTAGCGAGGGCGAAATCCGGCGCAAACGTCTTCACGAACTGGCGGCTGCCGCCGGCCTGACGGCGGTCGAATACTCTGCACGAATTGTCCACGGTGACCCTGCACAGCAGATCATCGCCATCGAGCAGGAAGTCGATGCCGACCTGATTGTGGTCGGCAAGCATGGCGCGCACATTGCTGAGGAATTGCTGCTCGGCAGTGTGACCAAGCATGTGCTAGGGGAGTCACAATGCGATGTGCTGGTCATCTGTGACCCGCGCGAGGCACCCGAACACACACCATGACCGATCTGGCGCTCATCTTGGGTGCCGTACTGTTGGCGGCGGCGGGCGGCGAGGCTTTCCTCAAGTCCATCCTCGGTGCCGCCATTCATCTCCGCGTGCCGAAGATCGTTGTTGCGACGACCCTGGCAGCCTTCGCTACCTCCGCCCCTGAACTAACAGTTTCCACCGTTGCCGCACTCGCCGGCCAGCCGGAGATCGGCCTGGGCGACGCACTGGGCAGCAACGTCGTCAATATCGCACTGATCTTTGGGCTCGCGTTGCTGTACCGGTCAGTGCAGGCATCCCGCCAGGATTTCAGCCGTGATTTCTACCTGGCGCTTGCGGTCCCTGTGCTTACCTTTTTCCTCATGCTGGACGGACGAATTGAGCGTCCGGAGGCATTGGTGCTGCTGGCCGTATTCCTCACCTGGCTGGTTTGGACCGTCCGAAGCGTCTTGCGCCAGCGAGCAGTGGCGGTAGATGTTGAGGCCACCGAACTGTCTGCCGGCAAGAGCCTGTTACTCGGGGTGCTCGGTCTTGGCGCGCTGGTCGCCGCCGGTCGCTTATTCGTCAGTGGGGCGACCGGCATCGCCGCGGCCCTTGACGTCGACACCTACGTGATCGGCGTACTGCTGGTGGCAATCGGTACATCCCTGCCCGAGCTGGTGACGGTGATCCTGTCGCGCCTGCGCGGCCACGACGATGTGGGTGTCGGTACATTGATCGGCAGCAACTTGTTCAATGGCCTGGCTATTGTTGGTGTGGCAGGCACGGTCCATCCGATTGCCGCACCGCTTGCCGAGGTGGCGGTGACACTCGCCTGTGGCATTATTGCGTTGCTGCTGCTTTTGCCCAACCGCAGGGGCCAGATCGTGCGCGGCCGCGGCGTGCTGTTGCTGATACTCTATGCTGGGTTTGTCTGGGCGACACTTGATTCCTGAATCAAATCCTATCCAAGCCGATCCCGCCATTGCCTGACACGCCCTACTTACAAAAAAGTGGACTGACGACAACTTCGCCTCGATCAGCGGTTGAACGGCAGCAACCTGAGCGATACCGGCCCAACATCCTTGCTGCTCCCAATGACCGCACTGGCCGAACACCTGCCTCATGCCGGCTGCATCAGGCAACAACTCGGCCTAAGCCGCTGTATAACCGATGCCGAACCTACGGCAGGTGTCGGCCAAACTGCAGAACAGATTTTCTTCAAGCAATGACCGCTATCAGGCAAACCAGCACTCAACAGAGCCCGCCTTAAGGAAGCGAATCTCAGCGGCTGAACTGCACTACGCACCAATTGGGACACACGTCTGCAATTAGCCAGGCTGGCCATCGGCTCTTGGTTTCCAGGTATAGGGCGCATAACTCACGGCCCAGTTTAAAAAAGCCCATAGCCATACCAAGGAAGCTAGAAACGAAAAATCCCAAGGCGCAGAAGGATGAACAAACTCTCCTGCCATGCGTAGAAGTGCTGCGAACTGCATGAGCCAGAAGGAGCGCCACATTGCGGTATTTCCCACAAGCGGCATTCCTGAGTGTCCCAGTGTGACGCGCGAAGCCATGCCCATGAGCGTTGATGCCAGGAAGCCCAGTGTCAGCGCATGCAGTGGTGCCAGACCGAGTCCTGTGTATCCGGCCAGTAGCAAGAGGCTATTGATTGCAAAGAGCGCAAATGACAGGCTGCACCATGCAAAGCCAATGTGCAGAACCGCCAGCAACCTGTCGGCAAGACTTTCCCGTATGCGCCATTTCAATGTCAGCCACGCCGCTGTGAGCGCGACCGGCAGATCGGCTAGCCAGGTCCATTGCAGGGCATCGAAGAAATTCAGCAGTCCGTGTCCCATGGCACCGGCGACAATGATCCAGAGCGTCCAGTACGGACGGTAACCGCCAATGCCCGGGATGACATTCGCTGAAAAGAACGGCAGCATGCGGTGGATGACCAGGACGAACGTCGGCAACAAAAAGCTCCAGAGTCCTATAGTGATTGCCAGACGTGCCAGCACCGGCTCGCCCGTCAGGGCATAGATGGCGAACAGGAACAGGCCAAGCGCTCCCAGAGTTACGACCGAGGCGGCGAGCCGTATGTGCCGGCGTTCGGCATTGGGCCAGACGGCAACGCGCCAGAGGTGTCGAGCTGCCATCACCCATCCCATGAGAATGACGACAAGTCCAGGTACCAGCAATATCGGTAAGGCAACTACCCCAACCCAGGTCATGAGCCAGCCGAGCGATAGGCCCCAGAATGCAGGGATGAACACATGGGGAGGGGTTTCCTCGTAACCCTGCCAGCGTGGTCCTGCAGTCAGGATAAAGCCGAAAATGAAGAACGGGAAAACACCATAAATAATCACCAACCCGTGTAGCCAATAGGATGGCAAGGACCATGCAGGCTCGGTCCACAAGCCAGCCCGGCGCGCTCCCAGGTCGATTGCCCAGAAAATCATGACGAGCAAGGCTTGCACCGCTCCGGAAAAGAACATGCCGCGGTGAACCGCTGCAAAGAATGGCTTCGGAATCAAGAGATACCTTTCAGAATTCAGTGCCGTAATCAGCAGATTGTGGCTTTCCTCTTAAGCGCCTACAGAAGCTCAAAGGAATGGCAAATTGGCTACCTCGGTAGGCACATAGTGAACCTCTGCATCGGCCGGCGAGCATCGTTGCTGCATAGAGATGGAAGGCGTGGACAAGGTCATTATAAGATGTATCATCAATACATCTTTAATTTACCACTAACTCCCGGGATTACAAATTGCCGTAACAAGGCCCCTCATTCCTCGGATTGATTGCATGCGACTCACAACTTTCACCGATTACACCCTGCGCGTACTGATGTATCTCGCTCTACAACCCGAGCGAAGGGTGACAATCCCGGAAATCGCTTCGGCCTACGGTATTTCAGAAAACCATCTGACCAAGGTCGTGCATCATCTTGGCCGCAGCGGCATGATTGAAACCCTGCGCGGCAAATCGGGTGGCCTGCGTCTCGCGCAAACCCTAGAGGCAATTCGTCTTGGTACAGTGGTTCGAGCGAGTGAAGGAGAGGCCGCGTTCGTTGCATGCATGGGTGGAACATCTGAAGCGTGCTGCATCGCACCTGTATGCCGTCTCGCGGATATTCTTGAAGAGGCCCTAGGCGCACTGTATGCCTCTTTGGATCGTTACACGTTGGCAGATCTTGTCGCAAGCCCTCGCAAGCTGCAGCGTTTGTTGCTAATGGATGGTTGATGCATTCGGCGCAAACATACCGGCGAGCCGTTCCCCATGATCCTCTGGAAAAGGCGACGGCCGAACGCATCCTGTCCATACGGCGCTGGACGGAGAAACTGTTTTCAGTTCGTGTATCGCGCAGCCCCACATTTCGCTTTACACCAGGACAGTGGGTACGGCTTGGCATCACAAGCGGAAGCGGCTTACCGGGCAGCATCATCTGGCGACCCTATTCGATGGCAAACGCCGCACATGATGAGTATCTGGAGTTCTTCTCAATTCTCGTACCGGGTGGCGCTTTCAGCAGCCGGCTCGCCACGGCACAGATTGGTGACACCTTGTATGTCGAAAAGCAGGTGTATGGATTTCTTACCACGTCACGCTTTGTCGGTGGTCGCCACTTATGGATGATGGCGAGTGGAACCGGGCTGGCTCCCTTCGTTTCCATCCTGCAGGATCCCGAGGTGTGGCAGCGTTACGATGAACGCGTACTTGCTTACAGCGCACGAGAAACCAGGGAACTGGCATACGTCGATGAGTTGGCCGCGCTCGGGCAGCAAGAATGGCTGGGTGCAGGTAGAAAGCCGCTACGGTTTGTCCCAGTCGTGACGCGCGAAAACAGGCCCGGTGTGTTGCATCAACGCTTGCCAAAGTTGATCACCAGCGGGGGGTTGGAAGAAACAGCTGGCCTACAATTATCTGCTGAAGACAGTCGAATCCTGGTGTGCGGCAATCCCCAGATGCTGGACGATGTGCGCGACGCACTGGTTGAACGGGGTTTGCGCATGGACCGCAGCAAAACGCCCGGCAACTTCGCCACGGAAAATTATTGGTAGCGGTTCATGCATAGCGTGAAACATGCGCGTCCGCTCTGTCCGCTGCAGCCTGGTGTGCTAGCCAGCCGCTTCGAGGATCTGCCATGAATACATCATGCTGTCTTCGTTGAAAATCCGGCCGGATGACACGTCCTGCCACCATGAAACGGAACGGCTATCTGGACCGAGGTATAACCATTCAAGACATTCCCCGCTGCACAGCATCACCCGGTACGTTTCACCTATCGTCAGGACAGAGGCGGTATGTCCCATGCCAATGCCGACAGGAAATCCTTGCGCAGCAGCAGGCCAAGCATAAGCCCCTTCTCATCGACCACCGGCATGCTGCGCCCATCATGTCGTTTGAAGGCATCCAGAATTTCTCGGAAGTCTGCCTGTGGACCGATCGTTATCGTTGGACTACTCATTGCCTCTAGCACACATGTTTCATGGCAACGGTGGCTTAGCTCGCCTTGATCGCTGATCAGGTGCAACATCAGTTCAAGGAAGGTTTCACTCTTCAGGCGTCTCAGGAAATCGGTTTCCGTCAGCATTCCGACCACCCGTCCGGAAGCATCGACGACCGGCAACCCTTTGTAGCGACTGGCAACGATCTTGCATGCTGCCTCTTCCATCGTCATCCCGGTGGTTATTGCCGTCAGATCCGTCCGCATCAGGTTGGCTGCGCGAATTCTTCCCGTCAGGCGGTCAATCGCGTTGTGGTGAGCCAGGTGATACAGCACCTGGAAATCCTCTGTACTGATATCCAGAAAGCCTGGAATATGGGCCATCGCTTCGACGACATCGACATCGGAAAGGACGATCTCGCCAACGTCGCACTCACAGACAAGGCTCATTGGGTCTGCCTCCTGTGTTCTTTTAAGCTCAGCCTGTACTCCAGCCACGAGGCCGCATCATTCCGGCGATCTTGCAGGCCTGCTTGACATAGCCGTAGGGGAACAGTCCGAACAATTGATCCTTCGCCGAACGCTTGTCGATCCCCTGTTCACTGGACAAATAGCTCACCACGTGACGAACATCAGGAGCAACCTGGTGTTCGCGCCAGTACTCGCGCATGAAGTTCAGAATCGGCCAGTAGGCATCAGCCAGCTCCAGATCTTCCTCAGACGCAAGTTCGCAAGCCAATTGGTCGTTCCATGTTTCCGGATCGACCAGATAGCCTTCACTATCCCGTAGAGCTTCGACTGCAGTATTCATGCTTGTCTCCTGTCGCCAATTGATGACGGCTAAAGACTATTCGACGGCACCAATGCAAGTCAAACGATATTAATTTGTGATACATATCGGCTTTGTCAATATTAGTAAAGGAGTGACGATGGATATTGATCAGGCAAGGACATTTCTGGCCATCGTGGCCCACGGCAGTTTTCTGGTTGCAGCGGAGCATCTGCATGTCACGCAATCCACGGTAAGCGCCCGGATTCAACGGCTGGAAGAAGAGTTGGGAGTTCGCCTTTTTGTGCGCAATCGCGCCGGGGCCTCCCTCACGGTGGGTGGGCGACGCTTTGCCGAATACGCGAAACGTCTGGCGCTGACCGCAGAGCAGGCGCGCCAGCACGTGGGGTTGCCAAGCCGCTATCGAGCAACGCTTCGGGTTGGTGGCCGCATTGCTCTCTGGGATGGCTTGTTGCCCATGTGGGTGCAATGGCTGCGCTCCCACGCTGAGGCGGTAGCTCTTCGCAACGAGATTGGCTTCGAAGAGGATCTCATGAGGCACCTGATAGATGGCACCCTCGATATCGGCGTGATGTATTCGCCGAGTCACAGTCCTGGCCTCGTCGTTGAGCATCTTTTTGATGAAATCTTGATTCTGGTCAGCAGCCGGGCCGATGACTTGGGTCCCCTTGACGATTACATCTATGTCGAGTGGGGTCCGGCGTTCGACATTCAACATGCACAAAGCTACCCGGACCTGGAGCCGCCACCTCAGGTGGTCAATATCGGCTGGCTCGGCGTGCAATTGATGCTGTCGAACGGTGGCTCCTGCTACTTGCCCTTACGCATGGCCAAACCACTTATCTCCGCAGGCCAACTGTTTGAAGTTTCCGGCGCACCCCGATACCAGCATCCTGCCTACATGGTTTATGCCAAAGATTCAGAAAACCCTGTCATGCCTCTTGCCATTGAAGGGTTGCGGCATTTACAGCAGGATATAGCCTCATGACAGGCGAATACATAGCCACAGAATCCCTACCAGTATTTTGCTTCGCGTGCAGAACTCACCAAGCTCTTGCCGCCTGACCATAGATTACGTTATCAGATTACTCGCCCCTCTCCGACTTCCTCGTGCGTCTTGCCGTCGCGGATGTGGTAGATGCGCTTGAAGGTCGGAATGATCTTTTCGTCATGGGTGACGACGATGATGGCAGTCTGGTACTGCCGGGCCATGTCGTTGAGGATGCGCACTACCGTCAATGCGCGCTCCGAATCGAGCGGTGCGGTCGGCTCGTCGGCCAGAATAATCGGCGCATGGTTGGCGAGCGAACGGGCAATGGCGACGCGCTGCTGCTCGCCGCCGGAAAGCTGCGAGACTTGCGCTCCGGCACGATGCTGCACATCCAGTGCCGTCAGCAGCTCCAGCGCGCGGTGCCGTGCGGCCTTGTTGTCTGCCCCGGCCAGCATCGGCAGCAAGGCGATGTTGTCGGTGACATCGAGGAAGGGAATCAGGTACGGCGCCTGGAAGACGAAGCCGATGCGATCGCGACGCAGGGCGCGCAGGTCGGAGATTTTCCAACCATCGTCGTAAATGGTTTCGCCGGCCAGTTCCATATGGCCGCCCGTCGGTTCGATGACCGCGCCGAGGCATTTGAGCAGCGTGCTCTTGCCCGAACCGCTGGGGCCGACCAGACCAACGACCTCGCCGGGCCAGATGGTCATGTCGACGCCTTTGAGCGCATCGACAGCCGCGTCGCCCGTACCATAGCGTTTCTTCAGGCCGCTGAGCTGGATGGCGGGAGCGTTCTTCATCTTAGCCTCCAATCGCCTCGGCCGGATCAATGGCCAGGGCGGCGCGGATGGCAACGCTGCTGGCCAACGCACAGATGGTCATCACGATGGCGAAGCCACCGATGGCATCCTGCGGCAACAGCAGCACATATTTAGGGAACGCTGGCCCCCATAAGCCGGCTGCCGTGCGCCCGACCAGAAAGCCGATCACACCGAGTGCCAGTGCCTGTTGCAGAATCATGCCGGCGATGATGCGGTTCTTTGCACCGATGAGTTTGAGTACAGCGATTTCTCGCACCTTGGCGAGCGTCATGGTGTAGATGATGAAGGCGACAATGGCGGCGGTGACGATGGCGAGGATGACGAGGAACATGCCGATCTGCTTTGCCGACGTCGCAATCAGCTTGGCGATGAGGATGTCTTCCATCTGCGTCTTGGTGTAGGCGGTCAGTCGTTTCCAGCGCTGGATTTCGTTTGCCACGGCGGCCGGGTCGGCGCCGGGGACGAGGCGTACTAGCACGGTGTTCACATTACGTGCCTGGGTCGCGCTGGCTTGCGCCGCTTCAAGCAGGCCGGGCACGCCGGGACGGTTGAAGCTGGGGTTGGCGGCGGTACGGACACGTTCATTGACCAGCGCGTCGTTGTCCTTGAGAAACTGAATTTCCTGCGCATCCTTGAGCGGCACGAAAATCATCGGGTCGCCGGATGACGACACCATGCGTCGCGTGAGGCCGACCACGGTGTAGTCGTGGCGGCGAATCTTCACCCGCTCGCCGAGCTTCAAACCGGCGCGCTCGTCGGCGATGGCCTCGTAATGACCCTGCAAGATCGGCCGGCCGGCGGTAAGGTAGGGCGGCGTCCCCGGTCGATTGGGACGGTCGACCTCGATGCCGACGATCATCACGCGCGTGTCCTTGCCGGCATGCGCCATCTGGATCGTGAGGAAGGCCGCGTTGCCGGTCTCCGCAACGCCCTGGATGCCGGCAATGCCGCGCCACACATCGTCGCGCAGGCTGGACGGCTCGGCATAAGGCCCCAGCGTGCCCTGTTGCACCACCCATAGGTCGGCGCCGCTGTTGTCGATCAGCACCTGACCGTCGTCGACCATGCCACGGAACACGCCGGCCATGGTCAGCGTCGCACCGATCAACAGCCCCAGCCCGATGCCGGTGAACAGAAACTTGCCCCAGCCATGCAGGACGTCGCGGCTGGCGAGGTTGATCATTTCAGTGCATCCACCGGCTTGATGCGTGTGCCGTCGGCAAGCGCCTTGGCGCTATGCACGATCACCGTGTCGCCGGCGGCGAGTCCTTGCCGGACTTCCACCAGTCCATCCGCCGACATCGCGCCAGCTGTTACCGGCACGAACCGCGCGCGGTTATCGGCCGGTTGCCAGATACCGCTGTTTGTACCCTGGCGGTGCAGCGCCGCAGCGGGGATGACGAGCGTTTTTTCAATCACCGGCAGGCTCAGGGTCACCTCCGCCAGTTCACCGATGGCGAGTCCGGCGGGAACGTTGTCGAATACGATATTGGCAATGCGCTCCTCGGTGACCGAGTCGCCGATCCAGTCGACGCGCTCGACGCGTCCTGCGAGTTTTTCGCCAGGATGCGAACGCAATGCGATCTGGGCCGGCAGGCCGATCGCCAGACCTTGCGAACGCCCCTGATCGATACGTACGCGCAGCCACAAACTGGCGGGATCGATTACCTGCATGACCGCCTGCCCGGCGACCACGGTGGAGCCAGGTTCGGCCAGCCGTGCTGTGACGATGCCATCCGCCGGACTGGTCATCCGCAGGTGCTCACGATTCTTTCCTGTTCCGGCGAGTTCGGATTGGGCGCGCCGTGCATCATCTTTCGCGGCAGCCAGTGCAGCTGCGGCGGACGAGCGTGCCGACTGCGCAGCAGCGGCCTCATGAGATTTCGCATCGGCGGCTTCCTGGCTGACGAAGTTTTTCTTGCGCAAGTCGGCGTAGCGGTCGGCGCTGTTTTTCGCCAGTTGCGCACGGCTGCTGGCTTCGGCGAGAACGGCTTCGGCCGATTGCACGCGCTGCGTGGCCGCTGCGGCTGAGGCAGCGCCGGCTGCAAGGCGCGCATCGAGGTCGACGGGTTCCATCTCCGCGAGCAACTGCCCAGCCCTGACGGGATCACCCTGATCGACCAGCACGCGTGCCACACGACCGGCCAGCGTCGGGCCGATGCTATGGCTGCGCCGCGCTTCGACGGTGGCAATGCCGAACAGCGTGCGTTCGAGTTTCGTTTCCGCCGCTTCGGCGAGGGTGACCTTGACGGGCGCCAGCGGCCCCTGGGTGGCGATGATCCAGCCGAACACAGCGAGAAAGGCGACGGCGAGAGCGCCGAGGACCAGTGTGCGTTTGTGGGGAAGACTCATGACTTGACTCCACGATAACCGTCGAGCAATAGGGGGAAAATGCGCTGTGCGGCTTCGCGCATGTCGAAGGCGCCGGCAAACAGGGTGCTCTGAACCACCAGGCCCTGGATCGTACCGATGAACAGGATCGCGGCCGTGTCTTCATCGAGGCTGGTCGGCAGTTCGCCAACATCCTTGGCCCGGTGGATCAAGATCTTGATGCGCTCCCGGTAGCCACCGACGATGGTCCGCGCCAGCCCTTGCAATGGGGATCCGGCTGGGCGTTGCAATTCGTGGAACAGGATGCGCGGAACACCGGGGTGATCCGAAACAAAGGCCACCTGCGCATGGAACAGGCGCTCGAGCACCTGGAGCGGGGTGCCTCCGGTGGCAATCGCGGCGTCGGCGACACGGCCAAGGCGGATCCCCAGCCAGTCAAAAACGCTGCGCCAAATGGCCGCCTTGTCCGGAAAGTGCCTGAAAAGCGCGCCATGCGTGACGCCGATCCGGGTGGCGATTGCCTGCGTGGTAATGCCTTCCGGGCTATGCTCGCTGGCGAGATCAATCACCGCCTCGACGGTTTCCTCGCGCCGGGTTTCTGCGGATTGGCGCTGGCGGGGCTCGGCAGGCGGATCTTGGAGAACGGAGATATCGTTCATGATTGGCGATAAGTAAGTAACCTGTTACTATCTTATCAAGTAACTCCTTCAGTGCAAGCTTCCGCAGGTAACAAAATGCGATTCCCCGATTTCTTTGTTGACGCTCCGATCATTCGCGTTATCGACCCGCTCGCCGAGTTCCTTGGCGCCGCAGAGATCGGCCTCATCGACTACCGCTACGAAGACGCCGTGCGACTAGCCGGCCACAGTTGCCCGACCGTGGCTTCGGCTTTTCTGATGGTGCGGGCGGGGCTGGCGGCGCTATATGGCAATGACTTACCTGTGCGCGGCGAGATTCGCGTCGATTTCGCGGAGCCACCCGATGCCGGGGTTGCCGGGGTGATCGCTTCGATCGCAACCCTTATCACAGGAGCCACCGCCGATACAGGCTTTCGTGGGTTGGGCGGTCAATTCAACCGCCGTAACAAACTATATTTCTCACAGCCTATCAAGGCAGGCAGCTTGCGACTGACCCGGTTGGACTCTGAACAGAGTATCGAGGTCTCGGCAGACCTGTCCAAAGTTCCTGGAGATCCACGTATTGCCGAACTGATGCTGCGATGCCTTAAAGGCGATGCAACCATCGATGAGCAGCGGTTGTTCCGAAGGCTATGGCAGGACCGCGTGCGTCTGATTCTTCTGGAGCATGCCGACGACCCTGCCGTGATTCAAACGAGCAACACCTGATTCGAGCGGCGCGGTGCGGGCAATCAGCCAGCAAAATCGGCGCCGGCAGGGCGGCGCGATATTACTTGCTGGCGTTTTCTCAGTGCGCGATTGGCTGAAAGCCAGGGTCGTCGAAATACTTGCCGTAGTTGTCGAGCGCGCCGATAACCTTGACCGCACCGTCCATGCGTTTGGCCTGCTTCACCTTGCCCGCCATTTGTTCAGCGCCGGCGAGCAGATCGGCGATGATGATGTGCAGTTGCTCATCGGCCTGGGTGCCGAGCTTGCAGTTGGCAACCATATGGCCAACTGCATCCTCCACTTTTTTCGCCAGCGCCCCGTAGCTCTTGGACGTCAGCTTGTTCTCATGAATCGCGTGCAGTGAGGATGCCATCGACTGGCGAATTTCGCCCATGGACTTGCGCAGCGGGGTGTCGGTTTCCCATTTCTTGCCGGCGTTGAGTTGCAAGGTGGCGGACGTCGTGCCGTGGCCATGGCCGTGGGCTTCGTTCGCGGCGAAGGATGGGCCGACAGCGGCAAGGGTCAGCACAGTCAGTGCGGTGAGAAGGTAGGATTTCATGGGTGTGATTCTCCAGAACGGATGATGGTTGATGGGAGCATTCAATAGGCAATGATTCTGACGATATCGCTTCTTCAACTCGGCCAATTATGCTCATCGAAGCTGAACGCCGGATGAACAAGTAACTCAGTGTGTTGCAACACCAAAATGCCGCTTCGCTTCTGCCGAAAGTTACCGTGATGCCTGGGGTGAAAAGCCAATCCCACGGGATGGCTTCCGACACGATTTTCCTTTTCAGCAGTGAACCCCTCGAGGCCATCCTCAGTCCGGCAAGTGCCATGGTGAAGGAATCAAACTGCCGGTAGTGTCAATGATGCCCGAAGCCCGCCCAATGAGGATTTCGCCAACACCAAATCACCGCCGTACATTCGCGCCAGGTCGGCGGTTATGGCGAGCCCCAACCCCGTACCGGGTACCTGCTCATCTGCGCGAACCCCGCGTTTGAGGACATGATCGCGTTCGGTCTCGGCGATGCCCTTGCCGTCATCATCGATGCGCACCCGGAGTTTGCCGGACTCGTCCGAGACTTGAATCTCGATCCGTGATCTGGCCCACTTCGATGCGTTATCGATCAGATTCCCCAGCATTTCCTGTAAATCCTGTTCTTCACCACGGAATGCCAGATTGGCTGGATCGGGAAGCACGACAAACTCGAGCTGACGGTCTGCATGCACCCGCTGCATGACTCGTACCAGTCCCCGGATGACGGGCTCAACGGCGGTGCGCATGCCCGGAACTTTTACCGCTGCGGCAGCTTGTGCCCGGCTCAGGTGGTAATCGACCTGCTTGCGCACAGTATCGACTTGCGATGCGACCAGACGTGCCAAGTCGTCATCTCGTTTCTCGGGAGCATTGGCGGCATTGGCGAGGACACTCAGCGGTGTTTTAAGCGCATGGGCCAGGTTGCCGGCTTGCGTCCGGGCACGCTCGACCACTTCGGCGTTTTGCGCCAGCACCGTGTTGAACTCATTCACCAGCGGCATGATCTCGTTCGGGAAGATGCCTTCCATGTTTCGGGCATCTCCTTGCCGAACGCGCCCAAGGGCATCCTGCATGCTGCGCAGGGGGGCAAGCCCGACGAACACCTGCATTGAGGCTGCGAACGTCAACCCCATTCCCAGTATGCCCAATGCCAACCAAAGATGGCCTTTGAAGTCTGCGATAGGTCCTGTCATCAGGCTTTCATTGGCCGCGACCATCAACCGCAGGGAATGCGTGTCAATGGTGACGGTCCGTTCCACTATTTTTAGTGTAACTCCCTGGGGGCCTTCAATCCGATGCCGATGAATTTCTCCGTCCGCCGGGGTATCGGCCGGCACGGCCAGCGTCTCATCCCAAAGTGAGCGAGAACGCAACACAGCCTTGACGGGATGATCACCCGCAGCGGCGATGCGATCGATCTGCCAATACAGGCCTGACAGAGGTTTGTTGAGGCGCGGGTCACTTGGAAGCAATCGAACCTGCGCCTGATTCTGCTCATCGAGGATCAGTTGGGCCGTGAGTTGATCCAGATGATTTTTCAGTTCCGCATCGAACTGGGCTTCGACATGCTGATGGAAGAGTTGGCCAAGTCCCCAGCCTGCAACCAGAATCGAAATGACGATCCAGAAAAGTGTCCCCACCAATAAGCGTATGCGCAGGGAGTTACGCAGGAGGGAAAGGTTCATGGCGCTTTGTTGAGCCGGTAGCCCAATCCGCGCACGGTTTCGATCAGTCCGGGAGGCAGTTTCTTGCGCAAGCGCGCGATGAATACCTCGACCGTATTCGAGTCGCGATCGAAATCCTGGGCGTAAATATGTTCGGTCAGTTCCGCGCGGGAAACGATTTCCCCCGGATGATGCATCAGGTAGGCCAGCACCCGGTATTCATGGCTCGTCAGCGTCAAGGCGGTGCCATCCACGCTGGCCCGGCTACTGCGGGTATCCAGGGTAAGCGGACCGCAAACCAACTCGGTACTGGCATGACCGCCGGCACGGCGGATCAGGGCCCGGAGCCTGGCCAGCAGTTCTTCCATGTGAAAGGGCTTGGTCAGGTAGTCATCCGCACCGGCATCGATGCCGGCCACTTTCTCTCGCCAGGTGTCGCGAGCCGTCAGGATCAACACCGGCAAGGTACGACCTGCCGCACGCCATTTCTTGAGTACCGTGATGCCATCCATCTGCGGCAGGCCGATGTCGAGCACGATGGCGTCGTAGGGCTCGGTCTCTCCCATGAAGTGGCCATCGACCCCGTTATGGGCCACATCCACGACATAGCCGACCGACTGGATACCTTCGACCAGTTGTGCCGCCAGAGTCAGTTCATCTTCGACGACCAGAATGCGCATCAGCGAGGCTCTCCTTGGCGATGCGGCTTGTCATTCTTTTCCTTGAAACCGAGGGTGGTGCCATCTCGAGCGTGGATTTTCAGTTTCACCAAGGCGCCTCCCTTGCGCAATAACTTGATTTCATAAACCCACTCACCTTTTTCACGGTCGAGTTCAACCTCCATGACCTGGCCGGGATACTCGCGCTCGACCCGATCAAGAATCGTGCGCAAGGGCAACACGTCCCCTGCCTCGACAGCTTGGCGGGCACGGTCATGGTCGGTTTTATCTCCTGCGTAACCGTTCATCGGCCCCAGCATTGCAAGCAAGGCCAGGCCGGTTAGCGTGTGGCGCAAAAAAGCAACGATTCTCGACGACATCTTCAACTCCACAGTTTTCCTGCCTGATCTTTTAGCGCTGTGAACCTGAACACAGGATGAACAAGCAATTCAGCATTCATTCAGACAAGGTGGCGCAAAGTGCGCTCCACAGTCCGATAACCGCCAGGAGAAACGCATGAAGAACATGTTGGTCGTCACCTCAGGAATAGTTGCCATGATACTCAGCACCGCCACACTCGCCGGTCCGCGTGAAGACCTGCTGGCCCAGTATGCCGCAGCCGCCAAGACAACAGGGTTTTCCGCGGCACGCGGCCAAACCTTGCATACGCAAAGTTTTTCGGGAGGCAAGCCCGACACCCCCTCCTGCACCACCTGTCATGGCAAGGACACCCGGGGTGCCGGACGGGCGCTGACCGGCAAGACCATCGAACCGGTTGCTGTGTCGGTGACGCCAACGCGTTATACCGACTCCGCAAAAGTCGAAAAGTGGTTCAAGCGCAATTGCACCGAAGTATTGGGGCGCGAATGCACCCCCCAGGAAAAAGGTGACTGGCTCACCTTCGTGATCGGTCAGTAATTCCATACAAAGGAGACACCCGTGCGCATTCCCTATCGTCCGCTGGCCATCGGTCTCGTGACCCTGGTTTTTTCTGCCCTTGTATTAGCCCGCGCCCAAGCAGGCGATCGCCATTTCTTTGCACCGGTGGCCGATCCAGTCGTGAAGGAAGAGTGTGGCAGTTGTCATCTGGCTTTTGCGCCCTCGATGCTCCCGGCACGATCCTGGCAACGCATGATGGGTGAGTTGGACAATCATTTCGGCGACAACGCCAGCCTCGATGCGGCCACCGCCGAAAAGATTACGAGCTATCTCGTTGCCAATGCCGGTGATGTAGGTGGCCAGCGCTACAGCAGCAAATTGCTCAAAGGCGTGGCAGCCGGGGCGGCTCCACAGCGCATCACGGAATTGCCCAAATGGGTCAGCGAACATCGCAAAGTTCCCGACTGGGAGTGGCGCCACAAGGAGGTGCGCACCAAAGCGAACTGTGTCGCCTGCCATACCGCAGCAGAACAAGGCTCCTACGACGAATGACCGCTTCCCACATTAACCCGAGCTGGAGGTATTCACCATGCGCACATTAACCATCGCTTCATTGCTGGCCACTGTTTTCTTCTCCATGTCGAGTCATGCCCAGGATGGCCGTCCTGCCAGCGCCGACAAAGCCAAATGGCTGTCGATCCCCGAAGTGCATGCCAGATTGGAATCTGCCGGTTATCGGAATATCGAGAAGATTGAACGTGAAAACGGCAGCTATGAGGTTAAGGCCACCGACCCGGCGGGACGGCGGATCAAGCTGTACGTGCACCCGCAGACGGGTGACGTCATCGATCAGCGGCAACGTGACGCCAAGCGCGATAAATACGACAGTGGGAACGCAAGGAATAAGCAGCGAAATTCGGCTGACTGCAACGAACGACGCTGCCGGGATGACTTGCCCCTACAGGGCAATCTTCAACCCGCCGCTGGAAAATGATCCATCAGGAGTCCTGACATGAAAATCTTGCTCGGTTTGCTGCTTGCCATTGTCGCTGTCGCTTGGGGAATGGATGTGCTTGCCACGGGCGGTAGCAGTGGCGGCACTCTGCCGTGGGTAATCCGCCAGGAAGTGCTCTATCTGAGCGGCCTTCTATCCATGGCGCTGATGTCGTTGGCGATGTTTTTGTCCACCCGTCCCGCCTGGCTCGAAACCCCGCTGGGCGGTATGGATCGCGTCTATCGGACCCATAAATGGGCCGGCATTCTCGCGGTAAGCTTCGCCGTGGTCCATTGGCTCGTCGAGGAAGTCGTCGGAGATATTCTCAAAGCGATGGTCGGGCGCGAAGGCCGCATCCCCAAGGAACAATTCACCGGCTTCCTGGAAGTGATGCGTGATCTGGCGAAGGACATGGGGGAGTGGGCGTTCTATGTGGTGCTGGCCATGCTGGCCATCACGCTATGGAAGCGATTCCCCTACAAAACCTGGCGACTGACGCATCTGGCCATGCCCGTGATCTATCTGATGCTGGCGCTGCATGCAGTCATGCTTGCGCCGACAGATTACTGGGCCCAGCCAGTAGGGATTCTCCTGGCGACGCTCATTGCGGGCGGAATCTATGGTGCCCTGCATTCACTGGTCGGCCGCATCGGGCGCAAACGCCAGGTGAATGGGGCGATCGTGGCCCTCGAACAGCCTGCTCCGGATGTGCTGACGGTACGTTGCCAACTCGGCAATGGCTGGCGAGGGCATCGTCCCGGCCAGTTCGCTTTCGTAACCTTCGACGCGAAGGAAGGCGCGCATCCTTTCACGATTGCCAGTGCGGATCGCGATGATCGGACCATCACTTTCCAGATCAAGACACTGGGTGATTACACCCGCACCCTCGGCAACAGGCTGGAAATCGGCCAGGCAGTGAAGGTTGAAGGTCCTTATGGTCGCTTCGACATGGCCCGGCAGGATACGAACGCCCAACAAATCTGGATTGCTGGCGGGATCGGGGTGACGCCGTTCCTCGCATGGCTGGATTCATTGCAACAAACGCCGAGCCAGGTTTCTGCGGACCTCCACTACTGCACCCGTGATCGAGCCAATGATCCCTTTGTCGCCCGCCTCGAGGCAAGCTGCGCCGCAGTGCCTGGCATCCGTCTGCACATTCATGGCGCCCAACAGGGCGAAACATTGAGCGCTGCCGATGTTGCCGCTGCGCAGACTGGCTCACGCCGCTCAGAAATCTGGTTCTGCGGGCCACAAGGCCTGGCCGAAAAGCTCAAGCATGAACTCGGGCGTATCGGACAAGGCCGGTTCAGATTCCACCAAGAAGCTTTTGAAATGCGGTGACACCCTTTATCCATCAGACCCAAGGAATCAAATCATGAAAGCCATCTCGATCATCCTGCTTGCCTTGTCCATGACGACCGTACATGCCGCCACGCCTGAGGTCCAAGCGGAATCCTGCGATCAAATCAGGGAACAGATTCGGGCGCATACCGGCATTCCGGCCAAACCCAACACGACACTGCTGGGCAAGGTGGGTGAAAACAAGAAATGCCGTTTCACTTCTGCCGAGGCGTATCGTGCGGCCTGGGGCGACAAGCCCCTGCCCAAGGATGATCGACGTGATCGTCGCTCGAAAGGGCGCGAGCACGATGATGATTGAAGCGGATGTCAAACGGATGTTGATTAAGGGTTCCTTAAGCTGAACGTGAAAGACTGCCAGAATCATGATGCCACCTGAAATGACCTCAGCCTCCTTGCTTCTCTGGATCGTATTGGGGATTACGCTGCAAATCGCGTTGTGGCTGGGTATCAGCTTCTGGCGGCATTGGGGGGAGTATCAGGCGCTGCGCACAGGCGTGGGGTCTGATGGGGGTGGGGGCGCCCCTGTTAGAGAGACTTTGCCTTCGGCCTCCGAGCCGGCATCTGTCGCGGCGTGGAGCGGCTTCAGGAGTTTTCGGGTTGATCGCAAGGAAATCGAGGACGGTGCCCAATCCATCTGCTCGTTTTACCTGGTAGCGGAGGACAGGCAGCTGCTCCCGGAATTCAAGCCCGGTCAGTTCCTGACATTCCGCCTTGACGTGCCCGCGCCCGACGGCAAGACGGAGCAGATCACTCGCTGCTACTCTTTGTCCGATGCGCCCCACGCGGGGTTTTACCGCGTCTCCATCAAGCGCGTCCCCGCACCGGCAGGCAGCGCTTACCCCCCGGGCCGCTCGTCGAATTACTTTCATGACCACGTCCAGGTGGGTGACGTGCTACAAGTCCGCGCGCCTGGCGGTCACTTCCATATCGACCGCAGTGACGCACCAGTCGTCTTGATCGGTGGCGGTATCGGGATCACCCCGGTGCTATCCATGCTCAACTGGTGTGTGGCCGAACAGCCTGGCCGGGAAGTTTGGCTCTACTACGGCGTGCGTAACAGCAACGAGCCGATCAAGCGATCTCATCTCGAAGCGCTGGCCGCGACCTATCCGAACTTCCATCTGCGGCTGTGTTTCAGTGACCCCTTGCCGGGCGATCAACTGGGGCGTGACTATCACCATCAAGGGCGCGTGGATGTCGCGTTATTCAGGACGGAACTCCCCCTTAAACCCTACCATTTCTACATCTGCGGACCGACGCCAATGATGGAAAGCCTCGTCCTGGGCCTGGAAGACTGGGGCGTGCCGGAGAGCCGCATCCACTACGAAGCCTTTGGCCCGGCATCGATCAAGCGCTCGGCAAACCCGACAGCCGTTGAACCTGTGGTAGCAACACAAAGCGACATCGTCGTCACCTTTGCCAAATCGGGCAAACAGATTCCCTGGCAGCCGGGTATGGGGAGTTTGCTGGATTTCGCTGAGGCCAATGGGGTAAAAGTTGAGTCCAGTTGCCGGGCGGGAAGTTGTGGATGTTGCCAAACCACGATCAAAGCAGGCGAAGTGGCTTACGGTCATGCGCCAGACTTTGATCCCGAACCAGGTAGTTGCCTGCTGTGTAGTTGCACCCCGAAAACCAGCGTGACTCTGGAGGCCTAGATGACCAACAACCTCTGGCGCAATCATATCCTTCCCTTTACGCTGTTGGTTGGCCTGCTCGGTGTGGCAACCCTGGTGGGCGACTATCTGCTGCACCGCTTCAATCTGGTCTGGATCGGGCGCTACTTGGGCATCCCAGGAACATTGCTCATCATCGGTTCCCTGATCTATTCGTTACGCAAGCGCAAGATGATCACCTCGGGCAATATGAAATCCTGGCTCAGCATGCACGAAGTCGGTACCTGGCTGGGTTCCCTGATGGTCTTGCTGCATGCGGGCATTCATTTCAACGCCATCCTGCCCTGGCTGGCTACAGTGGCGATGGGCGTGAATGTCATCAGCGGTATGGTGGGCAAGCTGCTTCTCGGCCGTTCGCGTGAGCATGTTCTGGGGCAGCGTGACCACTACCAACTGCGAGGGATGTCCAAAGAGGATATTGAGCGCGCGGTGTTCTGGGATGCGGTCACCCTGGATGCCATGACGAAGTGGCGCAAAGTACATATCCCGATCTTCATCGTCTTCGCTGTCCTGGCACTGGGCCACATCATCAGCATCTTTTTGTTCTGGGGCTGGGCATGAACCGCACGCTGAAGTGGATCCTTGCCGCCAACCTGATTGTGTTGGCCATTCTGGCTTTCGTCTATCCCCACCTGATGGTTGGCCCTGGCAAGTTGATTCCTGGCCATACAAAACTGGAATCAGACTGCTTTGCCTGTCACGCCTCCTTCACCGGTGCCGAATCGGAACGGTGCGTCAGCTGTCACAAGCCGGAGGAAATCGGCAAACTCACCACGACAGGTCTGCCAGTCCAGAAGCCTCTGACATCGACACCGTTCCACCAAAAACTCATCCGCTCGGACTGCATCGCCTGCCATAGCGATCATGCCGGGGTGAAACGTTTCCGACCGACCGGGCAGTTCAATCATCGGTTGCTGGAGAAGGCGACCCGCGAAGAATGTCAGGGTTGCCATAAGTCCCCCAAGGACAGTCTCCACCAGCAGATCACAGGCAATTGCAGTCAATGCCACAGCCAGGACAAATGGACGCCTGCCACCTTCGATCACGCGAAGTATTTCGAGCTGGATCGCGACCACAATGTGAAATGCGCAACCTGCCATGTCCGCAACGACTACAGCAGCTATACCTGCTATGGCTGTCACGAGCACTCGCAGGAAAAGATCCGCCGCAAGCACATCAAGGAGGGCATCCGCGACTACAGCAACTGCGCCGAATGTCACAAGAACGCCGACGAACACGATATCCGAATGCCAGGAAGGGAGCGTGAGGGAAAAAGGAAGCATGGCAGAAAGCACGATGATGACTGACTCGGGCGTACCCAGCCTGCAACGCTATGCGTGGATTTCCATTGGTGCCGCAATTGCGACCATTCTGCTCAAGGGGGTGGCATGGCAGCTGACCGGATCGGTCGGCCTGCTCTCGGATGCCATCGAGTCCTTTGTCAATCTCGCGGGCGCGCTCATGGCGCTGTGGATGCTCTGGCTGGCGGAACAACCTGCCGACGAGGATCACCCGCACGGACACGGTAAGGCCGAGTATTTCTCCAGCGCCTTCGAGGGTTTCCTGATTGTCCTGGCGGCCGTCAGCATTGGTTATACGGCAATCGAACGATTCATAAATCCCCGGCCGATCGAGGCTGTCGGCATTGGATTGGTTGTTTCAGTTGCGGCCTCAGTCATAAACCTGCTTGTGGCACGCTTGCTATTGAAGGCAGGCCGCGAGCATCAGTCCATTACGCTCGAAGCTGATGCCCACCATCTGATGACGGATGTCTGGACCTCCGTTGGCGTCATCCTTGGGGTGGGACTTGTGGCGATGTCAGGCTGGAACTGGCTGGATCCGACGATTGCAGTGCTCGTTGCCGCGAACATTGTCTGGACGGGATGGCAGTTGATGCATCGCTCAGCTTCCGGGCTTATGGACACTGCTTTGCCGCCAGAGCAAAAGCGCCTCATTACCGAAGTCTTCGATCGCTACATCGAACAGGGCATCGCCTACCACGCCTTGCGGACACGACAGGCTGGACGACGGTCGTTCATCAGTTTCCATGCGCTAGTGCCGGGAAAATGGTCAGTTCAGGAGGCCCATAACTGGGTTGAGCGAATTGAACGTGACCTGAGGACAGCGATCCCCAACTGCCATATCACTTCCCATCTGGAGCCGATAGATGATCCATGTTCAATGGATGATCAGGCACTTGATCGGGCTAGGTAAGCCGACCCTCGCTGGTGACCGCCCCCGCTTCTGAACTTCCCCAGGATAATCACATGACACTCGAAGAACAACGTTCCATCCTCGCCCTGTGCCTGCATGCCGCCTTTGCCGATGGCGTCAAGGACGACCGTGAACGCGAAGAGGTAAAACGCATTGCGGAGTCACTATCCGAAGGCACCCCTGGCCTCGATATGGCCCGCCTGTATCAAGACGTCCTGCTCAAACGCCTGCCGCTGGACACGGCGGCAGGCACACTTTCCGATATCGGGCAGCGCCAGTTCGCCTACGAAATGGCAGTTTGTGTCTGCGAGGCTGACGGGCGCATGAGTCCGACCGAACGCACCTTCCTTGACGAACTCAAGCGTTCCCTGAATCTCGACGTTGGCCAATCCAGTGCAATCGAACAGGCGATCGATCCGATTGTTTCCGCCGCCGATTTGCCTGTGAAGCAGTTGGATCAAGTCGGCCCCCTGGATGCTGAACTGGACAAGACAATCCTCAACAGCGCCCTGCTTAACGGAGCACTTGAACTGTTACCCCAGTCCTGGGCATCGATGGCGATCATTCCGCTCCAAATCCGCATGGTGTATGGCATCGGTAAGGCTCATGGAGTTGAACTGGATCAAGGGCATATCAAGGAGTTCATCGCCGCCGCGGGAGTCGGTCTGACCTCGCAGTATCTGGAGCAGTTCGGCCGAAAGCTGCTTGGCGGCTTGCTGGGCAAGGCGGCAGGAAAAACCTTCGGGAAGATCGGTCGCGCTGCCACCGGCATGGCCTTCTCATTCGCCACCACCTATGCGCTCGGTCAGGTGGCGAAGCGGTATTACGCCGGTGGTCGGACCATGAGTACCGCGTTGTTGCAGGAAACTTTCCAGAGCCTGCTGACTCCTGCCAAGCAGTTGCAGCAGCAGTACCTCCCGCAAATGGAACATAAGGCGCAGTCACTGGATATGGGGCAGGTGATGAGTTTGGTGCGGGGGGGGGTGATCGGTAGTTAGTCGCTTTGTGCTTCCCGAATGTAGACCGCTGTTGGTCCGGACTGTCACCCATTCCACAATGCTGACGCTCAGCGGGCCGGTCTACTCTGAAACCAGCCAGATGCTCTCCGGAATGGCGTCGGCCATTTCGGTCCGTGGAATTGTCACAGGCTAATAGCCGATGTCATGTGGATTGCTGACGTTGGGAGGTTGGGGGTGTCTGAACGAAACCGCTTCATCAACGGCGTAGGACGGCGCCCGATCTTCAACCTTGATAGTGTGATACGGACAGCACTATAGTTCCACCCCGTGGGAACGTTCCATTTTGCCGTTGCCAACATCGATACCTTCCTCTGGTTGCCGCCTTTGGCCGGCTTTGTATTGGCATTCTTCTGCTCGATGGTCGGCATCTCGGGAGCCTTCCTGCTGATGCCCTTCCAGCTTTCCGTGCTCGGTTACGCCGGCCCGTCGGCCAGCGCAACGAACCTGATCTACAACCTGATCTCGATTCCCGGCTCGGTTTGGCGCTACCAGCAAGACAAGCGCCTCTGGTGGCGCCTCGGACTCATCATCACGGCCGGTGGCATACCGGGGACGTGGCTTGGCGCCTGGGTACGCACCCATCACCTAGCCGTGCGGGCGGATTTCGAGATTTTCGTGGCGCTGGTTCTGCTTTACCTGGGAGCGCGCATGCTGGCGGATGTCATGCGCCGGTCACCACCCGGAAACAGCGACCCATTAGAGCCGTCGCTCCCTTCGCTGATCCCCGTGCTGGCGTTTTCCTTCGCGGTCGGCGTCGTCGGCACGATCTACGGCATCGGTGGCGGTTCGTTCATGGTGCCGATCCTCGTCACCTTCTTTCGCCTGCCGGTGCATGCCGTCGCCGGGGCAACGCTCACGGCGACCTTGCTGACCTCGGTATCCGCCGTGATTGGATACGCAGTGCTGCCCACACCTGTCGGCGTGGTTGCCTCCCCCGACTGGGCGCTCGGCGCTTTGTTCGGCATGGGTGGACTAGTCGGCGGCAATCTTGGGGCACGCTGTCAGCGCCATGTGCCGCAGAGGGCACTCAAGGGCTTCCTGGCCATCGTGCTGCTCGGACTGGCGCTGCGCTACCTGTTCGCTTGAAAGTCGGCGCTGGCGGGACGGCAGTCAGCGGCCTTGCTACTGCAAAAGAATCAGATCCGCTGCCCGCAGGCTGAACTGTACGTTATCGCCGATCGTCATGGCATGGCGCTTGAGTGCTCTAGCTGGCAGACGCATTTGTAAGCGTTCGCTCGGCAATCCGGCCGGCTCAATCCAGACAACGGCTTCCGGTCCCAGTTGCAGGATGTCTGCGATCCGACCATCGATTGGATTCTCCAAGTGGCCTCCCCATGGTTTATCGGGGCGAACCAGCAGAACGTTTTGCGGCAGGACGGCAAAGCGGCAGCTTTTCTCCGAATGCTCGCTCTTGCCGATGACTAAACGATGCGGCCCCCAGTGCAGATGGGTTCGACCTTCCAAATGTTCGATCGCGCCGGAAAAGATATTGGGAATATCGAGCAGGCGTGCAGCAATATCAGTGGTTGGATGCGTGAGCACTTCATCCGTTGGGCCGGCCTGAATCACCCTGCCGGCGTCGAGCAGCACGAGATGGGAAGCGAGTTGTGCCGCCTCGTCGAGATCGTGCGTGACCAGCAGAATCATCGTCGGCCTGCTGGCATGCAGCAGGCGCAGTTCGACGTAAAGCGATTTCCGGGTGGCGCGATCCACCGCCGAGAAGGGTTCATCAAGCAATAGCAACTTGGGTTCCCGAGCAATCGCACGCGCCAGTGCCACGCGCTGTTTTTGACCGCCGGACAACTGCCTTGGGCGCCGTTCCGCACAATCGTCCACATGGGCAGCCTCAAGATAAGCCAGCGCCCTGGCCTTGCGCTCCGCCGCCGGCAAGGCCAGCAGCGCGGTCTCGACGTTGCCGAGCGCGGTCAGATGCGGAAACAGGCCGTAATGCTGCGGCACGAAGCCGATGGGCCGCTGCTGCGTGGGTAGATGGCGCACCGGGCCCTCGTCCCAAGTCTCGCCAGCCAGCGTGATACGCGCCTGCCGGGGTTGCAACAGGCCGGCAATCGCGCGCAGCACCGAGGTCTTGCCCGACCCCGACGGCCCGACCAGCGCGGTGATCACGCCTTCTGGCAGTTCGGCGGCGAAATCGAGCCGCGGCGCTTCATGGCGGAGTTCGATGCGCAAACTCATGCGCGACGCGCTTTCAGCAGACGGTCGGCGAGGCCGTAGGAGATGGCGATGGTCGCCAGCGAGATCACCAGCAAGGCGAGCGACATCGCGCCGGCCGCGCCATGATCGAAGGACTGCACGCGGTCGTAGATCGCGATGGCGATGGTCTGCGTCTCGCCGGGAATGTTGCCGCCGACCATCAGCACCACGCCGAACTCGCCCAGCGTATGCGCGAAGGTCATCACGCCCGCCGACAGGATGCCCGGCCAGGCCAGCGGCAGTTCGATGCGCACGAAGCTTTGCCAGGCCGACAGGCCGCAGCACTTCGCCGCTTCGAGCACTTCCGGTTCGATGGCCTCGAAGGCGCGCTGCATCGGCTGCACGGCGAACGGGATGTTGAAGACCACCGAGGCGACGACCAGCCCGGTGAAACTAAAGGCCAGCGTGTGGCCGGTGACTGCCTCGAACCACTGGCCGAGCGGCGAATGGCCGCCCATCGCAACCAGCAGGTAATAGCCGATCACCGTTGGCGGCAGCACCAGCGGCAACGCAAGCAGACCCTCGACCCAGGGACGGGCTGGCGACGACCAGCGCGCCAGCGCCCGCGCGCCGATCAAGGCAAGCGGCACCAGCACCAGCAGCGTGGCCAGCGCCAGCTTGAGCGAAAGGACGAATGCCGCGCTATCCATTCACTTCCCGTCGGGAAGCACGAAGCCGTAACGGACGAACACCGCACGGGCGGCCGGCTGTTGCAGGTAGTCGTAGAACGCACGCGCGGTCTCGCCAGCTTTCCTGGTCAGGGCCATGCGCTGCCGCAACGGTTCGGCGGCATGCCACTCGGCCGGGATCAGGGCGAACGATCCCAACTTGGCGATCTCCGGCGCCTTGAACAGCGACAGCGGCACAATGCCGCCCTGGCTCGATCCGGCGGCGGCAAACTGGGTGGCCTGGCTGGCGTTTTCGCCGAGCACGAGTTTCGGCTGGATTGAATCCCAAAGACCGGCATGCTGGAGCGCAGCGCGCGCCGCCCGACCGTAGGGCGCATGGTCCGGGTTGGCGATGGCGAAGCGCTTGAGCCGGCCATCGGCAAGCGCGGCTTTCAGGTCGGCAAGTTGCTCATCGACTTTCAGTGTCGAGCCGTGCGGCGCGAACAGCACGACGCGCCCGACGGCATAGAGCGCGCCACGATCCGCCGCGATGCCCTTGTCGGCCAGTCGGAAGATGTAGTTCTCGTCGGCGGAGAGGAACAGTTCGAAGTGCGCACCCTGTTCGATCTGGTGCGTAAAGTTGCCTGAGGAGCCGTAGGACACCTTGAGCTTTTGGCCGGACGCCTTCTCAAAAGCCTGGGCGATTTCAGCCAACGCAAACTTGAGGTCGGCCGCAGCCGCGATGGGCGGTGCGTCCTGCGCATGCGCAGCGGCAGCCAGTAAACCCAGTACGGCAATCAGCAGTTTTTTCATGACTTTCCTTACGCTATGTCATTAAGGACATAGCGAGTCTAGGCGGGTTCGCAACCCAGGTCAATCCGCCTTCGATTTCCGCCTATGGTTTCGCCAGTTGCGTCAGCACCCGCAATTCCTTGCGGGCCGCTTCGTTCAGGCGAGATTCCAGCGCATCGTAGGCCGCGACGAGGGCCGCGCCGCGCGGTGTCAGCCGCGCGCCACCACCCGAGCGTCCGCCGGCAGCCGTATCCAGCACGGGAGAAGGAAAACCCTTGTTCAGGGTGTCGATCAGCAGCCAGGCGCGCTTGTAGGGAACGCCCAGTTCGCGGGCCGCCGCGCTGATCGAGCCGCATTCGCCGATCTTGCGCAGCAGGTCGATCTTGCCGGGGCCGAGCGACAGCTCGCCGCCCAGATAAAGGCGGGGGCGCACCAGCGGACGAATCGTTTTGGTGGTGGTCATGCGCCGATTATCTCCAAAAGTCGGCGCTGGCGGGACGGCTCAGAAACGGGCAGCCAGCCAGCGCAGGGCCAGACCGGCCCAGAGTGAGAGCGTATGTGACTCCAGCAATCGCAATGCTTCGATACGCTCCAGCGTCACCGGTCGAATATCCTCACCCTCATCCGCCACGCCATGCGTTCCGGCGATCCGGGTCGAATCGACCTGCGCGCAAAACAGATGCACGCGCTCGCTCGTGATATGCGGTGCCGTGTAATGGCAACCGATCGGGTGCAGGTCATGGCAATCGACGCCGGCTTCCTCGAGGATTTCGCGGATGATCGTTTCTTCCGGCGTGTGCCCGGACACGATGCGGCCGGCGACGATGTCGACCAGCCAAGGTGACTGGCCGGCCGCGTAGGGGCCGGGGCGAAACTGTTCGACCAGCACCACCCGGCCGCGTGCATCGTCCACCAGCAAGGCGGCGCCGACATCGCTGCGCTCGACCACTTCGCGCACCAGGGGCGGGGTCATTCCGCCGTCGTAACGTTCATGTGCCAGCTTCAGTCGTCGCAGGCGGTAAAACCCGGCATAGGCGGTTTGCTCGTCAAGGAGATCGATCTTCATGGCGCACTTCCTGGGTAACGACGGCGATTGGGTGACAAACACGCCATCTGCTTGATGTCATCTTAGCGTCATTCCACCGTCACATTGGGCCGATATGCCCCAAACAGAACCAGCCCGTGGTGAGGATCAAGTCAATGTGTCCGAGCGGGATGGTATCCCGCTCGAATACGCACCTTCTCCGCCGCGTTGGTCTGAAGGTCCGTTGACCGCAGAACACCGGCCCGACATCCTGGCCACCCCCAATGGCCGCTCAGGCCGATTTGAGTGAATTGGGCTAACGGCAGGTTTCGAGCTTCAAAATGCGATCCTATACTTGGGGTCCAAATGATCGATAACTGCTTTATGCGTGCACTCCATTCACAGCACGAAGATCAAAACAGATCGATTATTGATGCTTTTCACCCCCGGTTTGGCATGTCGCGATTGGTTCAATTGCAACATGTCACCACTGCTACTTGATCTTGAATCTGCTGCTGATGCGATCGGTATTGCGCGCGGCACATTACGCCGCTGGGCTTACGGGGCGCGTCCAGCACCGGCAGGATTTCCTCTGCCTGTCCGGCTTGGTCGCCTATTACGCTATCGCGTAGCTGATCTGGAGGCTTGGGTATCATCTCTAGCACCACAGGTTGGTGCTAGTTGTCGAGCGGCTTCGCGTGACCAGTATCAGCTCGGCCACGACAACCAGGAGCGTGAAGCGAACTCGCCGAATAGCTTACATGCCACTCGTCGCCCTCGCGGAAGGCCCAAGAAGCTCGCGGCGATCAATCCGTGACATCTCTGCGACCTTGGTCGCAACCAATGTGGTGGTGTCCAATCTTTTAATCCAGACCGGATTCACTGAGAAATCGCGATTCAAGGCCTTCCTCCATGGCGCTACTCAGGACAAGTCTATTCCTGGCCCGCGTCATGCCCACATAGAGCAGTCTTCGCTCATCTTCCTCCGTCGAATCGGTGTGGGGTAAGTTTCCATCTTCGCATCCCATAATCCAGACGTTATCGAACTCCAGCCCTTTCGAGGCATGTAGGGTCATGATCTGGATCGTTGGTTGCTGGCGGGCTTGATTGTTTCTCCCCAGAGCAGCGAGTCGCTGAGCCAGTGTGCCCGGCATTCTGGCCAAGACCGCTTCGAGCTTGTAAAGCATATTGAGCTGGTTCGGCTTGCAGTAATCGGCCAGAAATCCGGCGATACCATGCACAACCAAGGCAGATCGACCTTTTGCGACCTGATCACACCACGAGGCAAGCCCCATTCTCAATCGCACTACGGTCTTCCTTGAGTCATCATCTTTCACCTGATCGATTGCAGCATCCAATCGACCAGCGCATCCCCCCGATGTTCTTCGCGAGTGATTGTTCACCCACTCGGCATGAATTCCGCAGAAGGACAGCGCATTGGCGATACCTGTCCATGAGTCATCGACGGCGCTTCGCAGGAGCCCAGCGAAAACGCTACCAATCGAGTGTTCCCAGATACTTTTGCCGCCCGTGCGCCGATAGGGAATGCCCATGTCGGTCAGGGCAACTTCGGAGGCATCGAGGATCAGGTTGGTACGCGAAAGAATTGGCTCTTCCGGTAAATCCTACGGAGAAATGAGATGACCGACATCCCTGAGATGGTGTATCCACACGGGTTTTCCAGGACTCGGGTAGGTACGACATTATGGGAGCGGTCATCCCGGCGAAGATTTTGGGGCTTGAGGGGCAAGTGATCAAGGACGTTGTGTTCAACGAAGAGCGTGGGCGAGTGCGCGTCATCTGCGCCCGTGACCGCCGGCGCCGGCCGGTGGATCACTGGACGAAGCGGCGTGGCGCAGTGAATCGCCTGCTGCGGCGAACGGTGCGAGACGTTCCGATCGGCGGCTGGCCCTGTGAAATCGAGATCGAGTACGCCGAGACTTATGTCTGTCATGGTCATGCGCGCGTAGAGGCCTTGTCCTTCGTAGCCCCCAAGACACGCGTCACGCGGCGCTATGCCCGCCTGATTGCCGGCATGGCCCGGCACATGCCGCTCTCGGCGGTGGCACGCCATACGGGGTTGTCCTGGGACGCGGTGAAGGCGATCGAGTGCGCCCACCTGGCTGAGACACTCTCGATGCCGCGCCCGCAGACGCTGGCAGGGATTCGTTACCTGGGCGTCGATGAGGTGGCGCGCGCCAAAGGCCAGAGCTACTTCACCCTGGTCTATGACCTGTCGCCGGGAAGGCACTACGGGCGCATCCTGTGGATCAAGGAAGGGCGCGAAGCGGCCGTGCTGCTGGAGTTCCTCGATGCCCTCACACAGGAATGCGCCGCCGGCATCGCGGCCATAGCGCTGGATATGGGGCCAGCCTACATCGCTGCCGTGCGTGCGTCGCTGCCGAACGTCGCCATCGTCTTCGACCGCTTCCACGTCATGCAGATGTTCAACAAGGTGATCCGCGATTGCCGCCGTGCCGAGTTCAAGGCGGCCAAGACGCTGGGAGACCTGACTGGTCAGCAAACCATCAAGGGCAGCCTGTGGCTGCTGTTGTCGAATCGTACGACCCTCAAGGAAACCGACCAAGAGCGACTCAATCAGCTGCTCGCACAGAACCAGCCGCTGGCCACGCTGTATGCCCTCAAGGAACAGTTGCAGCGTTTGTGGCAGCCCGGCTCCGCAGTTGCCGACATGGCGACGCGTCTCGACGACTGGTGCGGTATGGCACGTGCCGCAAAGATCGCCGGCCTGGCAAAGTTCGTGAAGACATTGCAGTCCCACCGCACCGGCATCTGCGCGTATGCCGATCATCCGATCACCACCTCGCGCCTGGAAGCCGGCAACGTCTCCATCGCCCTCCTGCGCCGCAGAGCCCGTGGCTTCCGCGACATGACGTATTTCAAACTCAAAATCTTCCAGCTCAACACCGAGGACACCCCATCGTTCCTCTATCAACGAATCCCTTCAGCATGCTCGACTACCGTAGGAAACCCGTGAACAGCCAAAGAATTGCCCACTCCTGTTTGTCACCGCCATTTATGATTGTGTTGCCGATCTGATCGACCTCAGCCCATCGATCTGGCAAGCGCAGTACATTTATTTCTCCAGAGACCTCCTTGTGTGCGGAAATCTTCTTGGGCGCCCGATTCTTGTTGTGCTCGATGAGTTTCGCCGCATGGGTCAGGATGTTGGGAGCGCAGCGGTAATTAATCGGCAAGGTAGTCTCAGTAGCTGATAGGGCAAAGGTCACTTCCTGGAGTCCTTCGTAGCCGAGGGCATGGCGGAAGGCGTAAAGGCTTTGATCGTCATCCCCGACCAAGGTCACTTCGATACCGGAGCGGCCGTGAAGAAGGATCCACTCCATCTGTACCTCATCCATATCCTGCGCCTCATCGACGAGAAGCCAGCGAATTGGCAGAGGGGACATTTCGCCACTGGTCATTTTGCTGACCGTGGTCAGTAGCAGATCGGAAAAATCCATGGATCCTTCGGATTCCATCAGATCCTGGTACCCGAGAAAAACCGATTCAAGTGCCGGATCAGAAAACACAGGGAGCGCCAGACGGGACTTAACTCGGTCGATTCCCTGAATAACATTCTCGAAGGACAGACTTGGAGCATGCTGTTTCCAGCATCGTCGTAGCACGGCAAGCCGTTCACCTTCTGCGAGCAGCCTCGGTGGCTTCCCTTTACTGAAGCGCTTGATCTGAGCAAGCGCCAGCGAGTGAAATGTCCCGTCAGCGAGCCGTCTTGCGTGGTCAGGCCCACAGGCTAGAAGAATTCGGGATCGAAGCTCATCCGCAGCATCCCGAGTGAAAGTCACTGCGCACAATCGACCTTTCTCGTTGTTGGCCAGAAGGTGAGCAGCCCGCGCCGAAAGAACCCGGGTTTTGCCGGAACCGGGACATGCCAGGATCGTGCAGTGCCCGCTAGCCGTTACGGCACGCTCCTGGTACAGATTGAGATTCACTCAACCCCTATGCGACTACTTGTTCAGGGACTGAAGCGGCAGTTTCGTGAGTGATTGAAACCACCTCTGCCTTGTCCTTGCCTTGAGACTCCTTTCTTCGAGCGGCCGTCATTGCACGACCTGAGATTGAACGAATGGTGCCAGCCAATCGAAGGATGCGGCGCTTCCAGTCATAGATGCTGCGGGAGTAGATGCCATCGGGGATAACGCCGGATAGCCAGAGGGTATCGAGCTTGGCCACCAAGGAATCGAATTCACGGATCAGGCCGATATAGCGCACAGCTCTTGGCGAGGTTATCTTCGCCTCGACCTCTTTCGGGTGCGAGTAATCGATCCCGGAAAACTCAATCCCATTGGATTCGGCAAGCTTGTCCAGGCGAGCAACCTCACCACGAATTTCTTCAAACATTGCACTCAGTCGCTCATCGACAATCCCCTCGACATCCCGCGCCTGATCGTCGGTACCGATAATTCTCAGAACGACTGACAGGGAGAAGATTGCCGTTGTACAGAGATCGAAACCACGATCAAAAACCTGCTGGGCATGAAAGGAATGCAGGCGGACCTTCTGGGTGAAATAGGGATGACTTTTTGAACGATCTGATGCGGTGGGAACTTCCTTCTGTACTGCGGTTGTTGCTACCTCCTTGGCTGCCATTTTGGGTTTCTCCCGATGAGTTAAACCGCATCATCATAAAAAATGGAACGCCCAAAACTGAACCGAAAAGCACACCAAAACGCACTGTTTAGACATTGCTATTGCTAAAACGGTCGTTACAATGAAGCCATTCATTCGAGGTGCGTAATGCCTTCGATGCTTCGGTAGCTGGCCGAAAAAAACAAACAGCATTCATCCGACGATCGCGTCATGCGCGACGACGAACAAAAGGGGGCCGAAGCGCCCATCCCCGTACCGCAGGGCAATGCGGCTGGGCTTGGGTGCAGCTGTAAGACCTTGCATGCGCGTTGTTTGCGCGTGTCGAGGCAGCGTACCCCGTGAACCTGCGTCAAAGGACTTCAACCATCGAGATCGGCGCTCCAGAAGAGCATTGATCTCCCGCCTGCGAATGCAGGACGGTTTTTCAACCCTGCGGGGGCTATCACGCCCCGACAAGGGACGTGGTGCCTCCGTTTTTCATTCTGGAGGCATCATGGAAAAAGTTCTTCTTGTCATGGCACTGCTGGGTTCTGTGTATCTGGCACTGCGCGGTTTGGTCAAGGTCGGAAGGTTGCTGATGGCGTTGTTGATGCCGAAGGCAATTCCCGTCCTCCCCAGCGCAGTACGGAAGCTGGACACCACGGGGATGGCCGTGCCCAACGACGAAGTTGAAGATTGGTCGAAGTACGAAGTTCCGGCGTTCATCCGGCGCGGCATTCCCATGCCCGTGCTGGAGCCGGCAAACGCAAAACCCACAAAACCCCGCAAGCGCAGGAGTAAGGCAAAGTCGGACGGCAAACCCGTCACGGACGTTACGCCCGAGTCTCCTTCCTTCGAGTTTGTGGCTTAAACAGTTTTTCAACCCCGCGGGGGCTATCACGCCCCCGCAAGGGGCGTGGTGCCTCCGCATTTTCTATCTGGAGGCATCATGTCGCTCGTCATCATCGCTTGCTGTATCACTGGTTGGATCATCAGCCGTCCCGTTGTCCGGGTGCTGGGCATCTAACCGGCAGCAGCATTAATCGCCTGTGGGAATCCCCGCAGGCCTAATCGCTTTCGAGAGAGAGCCATTAGGCCTGCGGGGTTGCTACGGGCGCGAATCAAGCCTGGCAATTCCTGTGGGGTTTTCAATCAACCCGACCAGGAGCCTAGCCATGATATTTGCGATCATCACCATGTGCGTCATTTCAGGATTCATCATCAGTCGTCCGATCGTCAAGGCGTTCGGGTTGCGGTGAGAGCCAGGAAGCGGATGCCATGAGCCTGTCGCATCTTTTTGAAAAGGTGGTCCAGGGTGACCGTAACGCATGTAACTCGATCGATGCGGACACCATGGATCAATTGATCCAATGGGCGTGCGATCACAAAGTTCTTTGGAAACTCCGAGACGCTTTGTGCAATCTCGCGCCAGTTTAATGAGCATGTCAGAGTCCGGCGTCACGACGCTGGACTTTCCTTAATGCATTCGAGAGTGCATTAAGGAAAGTTGAAATTGTCGCTCTGGTTATTCTGGAGCTTCATGGCGGTAGCCCCGACTTTGACACCGCCAAGTAACACGCCCCACGGAAAGCCGCATGGCGCAAAGCATTCGGCGAGACAGCCGAAATCGGTGTGTATCTAGGCGGGGAAGGCGGTCAATCCAGATTCAGGATCGGCTTCGGCGGCTTTATTTTCAATGCCTTCAATCGGTTAGCGGCATCCGGCGAAGGCTCGGTCACCTGCCAGACACGACCGTGGGGGCTGGACAATAGCGCCAACTGGATGCGCTTCAGGTCATCCCGGATAGTGCGCCAGGTATCCTGACACGCGTGCTCGATGGTGCGCTCCAGCAAGAGCGACAGAACGGTGATGGCGATGTGGGCATGAATGCGGTGGGGCGCCCAGTGGAACACCGGACGCATCTTCAATCCGCTCTTCATCGTCCGCCAGGCCTCTTCCACCCGCTGCTGCTGTTTGTAGCCCAGCGCCATGTCCTCGGCCGTGAGCGTGTCGTCGTTGCTATGCACCACGAACTTGCCGTCGAAACGCTCCAGTTCGGCGACCGCCTGGCGATCAATCGCCAAGCCCCGCTTCGTTTCCTTCAGCAAGCGCCCGTAGCGGGCGCTGCTGCGCAAGGCGCAGACCCGTTTCGTGTGACTCACCTTGGCCAGATCGGACAGGCTGGCCAGTTCCGCCTCCAGTTCGTTCAGCAGTTCCTCCCGATGTGCCTTCTGGCGTTTGGCTTCCAGCGGATTGAAGCAGACCGCATAGCGTCGCCGCCGCTCGCCCTCGCCGACGATGACTTCCTTCACCTCCAGATTCTCGGCGACAGTGCGATAGCGGCCCGGTCGCGATAGCACGTCCTCGGTGACCTCGTCGCCGCGGCGCATTGGCATCGCCAGCAGGTACTTGCCGCCGCCCTTGGACAAGGTCTGCAAGTTGGCCTGCGAGACCATGCCGGCATCGCCGACGAAGAGGCAGCGCGTGAGTTGCCAGCCGCGTAGGTCTTCCTTGACCCGGGCAACGGTGGTGACATCGACCGTGTTGCCGGGGAAGACCCAGTGACGCACCGGAAAGCCATCCCGGGTGACGGCCATACCGACGATGATCTGCGGCGCATCGCTGCGGCCGTTCTTGCTGTGGCCGCGCTTGCGAGGAGCGGCATAGACTTTCTTGCCGGCCGCCTGGCTGCCCTGGACGTTTCCGTTCTTGTCGCCTTCGTCTTCCTCATCGGTCTCGAAGTGCAGCGAGGTGGTGTCGTAGAAGATCACCTCGACGTCGAGATTGAGCAGGTCGGCCACCCGGTGGAAGATGGCGTGCTCGATGGCGTTCTTGTTCGCTTCCAGGAAGTCCATGGCGCGGTACAGCTGGTGCAGTTTCAATCCCTGCGTCCCGTCGATATGCGCGTCTTCCTTGAGCCACTGTTCATGGCAATAGAGTTTCGAGGCCGGCGCGCAGGCACGATTGGCGACCAGAGCGAACAGGGCGCGCTCGACGTCGAACCCGAGATGCCGCGGGCTGGCCTGCTGTCGCACGATGGCGTCGATGCCGAGTTGCTTCCAGATGGCTTCGAGGACGTAGAGGTCGCCGTAGGGCCAGGCGCAGATCAGGCGCCAGTCGCCATCGGCAGCGACGATCTCTTCCGGCGAGCAGCGGCGCAGGATGCTTTTGGCCAGCCTGCGCAGACGCTCGACAACGTCGGGATCGTCGGCGCGCCCGCAGTTATGCACGATGCTGGCTTGCGACCTTCCCTTGGCGGCATCCCAGACGTTCTCCGCCAGTTGCAGATAGGTCACGACGCTGCCATCCGCTCGCCGTTGTTTGCTCTCGCGTAGGTACATGGCCCGTATCGTAGCGGCCTTCCGGGGCGATAATCAACAATCCATGTATCTAGGCGTTTTGCGATTCGACGCTCGGAAACCCGCATGGTTGATGGGTGTCGGTCTGAAATGTGCCTCGAAAGTGTCAAAGTCGGGGTAGCTGGCCGCTCGAAATAAGCAGCATCCAAAGTGGTCAGAGATGGCCAATTCAGTTCCCTAACCGGGGCATCGCGCCCCTGCTAGGGGAGTGGTGCCCCATTACCTTGGAGGTACCACCATGAAGATGGAAAACGTAGGTCTGTTGTCGATGTCTGCCGAGCAATATCACGGCAACAAGGAGGCTGTTGGACACTCAGGTCTAGTGAAGCTGATGCGTTCACCTGCGCATTATCAGGAGTACGTAGCCAATCCGCCTGAGCCAACGCCGGCCATGGCTTTCGGGACCGCGCTGCATATGGCGGTTCTGGAACCGGCTGAGTTCTCCTCGGTGTATTCAGTCTTCGATGAATCCAGGCTGGAAGGCACATTGCAATCCCTGGATGATTACAAGTCTGCGGCTGAAGCGCTGGGCATCAAGGTTGGGAAGATGAAGAAGGATGAGATCAAGGATGCCATCAAGGTAGCCGATGTCGATTCCCGTTTCGTGTTCCGTGAAGATGCGATCGCCAGACTGTACGGCGGCAAGCAGATTCTGCAACCGACAGCAATGTTGGCCATTCAGTCGATTCAGGCCAGCATCTCCCGGCATAAGGGTGCGGCGCGTTTGCTCTCCACAGGGCTGGCGGAAATGTCAGGCTTCTGGATGGATTCAGAAACCGGGATCCCGTGCAAATGTCGCCCTGACTGGCTGGTCATGGCAGGCGAAATGACCACCGGCATCGTGGATGTGAAGTCTTGCTGCGATGCCTCGGCAGAAGGCTTTTCCCGAGTTATTGCAACGATGGGCTACGACCTGCAGGCAGCCTATTATCAGGACGGGATAAAAGCCCTGACGGGCCGTACGCTTCCGTTCCATTTCATTGCTGTCGAGAAGGACGCCCCGTTTGCAACGGCGGTCTACAAGGCAAGTGACGAAATGATCGAGGTCGGCCGTGCGAAGTATCGCGGCGCACTTCAGCTGCTGAAGTGGTGTCGAGAAAACAACCAATGGCCGGCTTACCAACCGAGCGGTGTGATCGAAGAGATCGATCTGCCGCGCTGGGCAGCCAACTTCAATCTGGATGACTAGCATGTTGTCCAATCCGGTTGAGGCGCTTGCGGACTACCTCCATGAGGTTGGCCAGCCAATCCTTGATCTGGCAGCCAAGACAAGACGGAAGGCCGAAGCCCTTAGACAGTCAGAAGCCGAAGTCGCTCGTTGTCGCCGCGAATTGAAGCAAAGTCGTCGGCTGCTCATGGCCTGCGTCAAGCGTAACTATGTCATTTCGGAAATCGAGACGGCGGATGTTATGTGCAACAGAAACAACGGCAGCCCGTACTGGGCACCGTAATAATCAGTAGTTCTCAACCCTCGGCGGGCCGCCATGCTCCCGCCAGGGACATGGTGCTCGCCTTTTACTTTCATGAAGGAGATCCACCATGTCATTGCAAGCACTCAAGAACATCAATCGCAACGCTGCGGCAGACGCAAACGAGCAGCCCAAGAACTTCCCGGCCATGCTGGAGCAGTTCAAGGGGGAAATCGCCCGAGCCCTGCCCAAGCACATCAACCCGGATCGCATGGCGCGGATTGCGCTGACGGCGTTCCGTATGACGCCGAAGCTTGGCGAGTGCGACCCCCGCAGTGTTTTTGCGGCAGTCATACAGTCCTCGCAGATGGGTCTGGAGGTCGGGCTGATGGGAGAGGCGCACCTGGTGCCATTCGGTAACCAGTGTCAGCTGATTCCCGGTTACACCGGACTCATGAAGCTGGCACGTCAATCGGGATTGGTTCAGGACATCTATGCCCATGAGGTTCGTGTGAATGACCAGTTCACCTTGAAACTCGGCATGGAGCGCAGCTTGGATCACGACCCGATGACAGGGTTTGGCGGTTTCCCGGCATCCGATGAAGAGCGCGGCGACGTGGCAGGCTTTTATGCTGTCGCTGTGTTCAAGGACGGTAGCAGGACGTTCGTGGCGATGGGGCGCAAGGAAGTCGAGAAGATCCGCGATAACTCGCGGGGCTATCAGGCAGCCAAGCGCTACAAGAAAGAGTCCGTCTGGGACTCGGACTTTACGGCGATGGGACTCAAGACGGCGATTCGTCGGCTCTGCAAGTTCCTGCCGAAATCTCCCGAACTGGCGGCTGCGCTTGCACTCGATGCAGCATCCGAGCAGGGTAAGGAACAGAACCTGAATCTGAACGATGTTATCGAGGGCAATTACGCCCCGGTGGTCGATGAGGAAACGGGCGAAATTACCGAACCCGACGTTGCGCAAGCCACCCAAGCCAAGGTTGCCGAAAAGCCGGCTGAGCCCGCCAAAGCCAAGACCGCGCCCGCTGCCAAAGCGGATGCCGCCAAGGCCGAGGATGCGCCCAACCCGAAGCTGAAGGTGATCTTCGATCAGATGGCCGCCGCAAAGACCAATGAGGCGCTGGATGAGATCTACATCCGCGCCGAAGGTGAGCTTGACGGTACCGAACTGGAGGCACTGATGCGCGAATACCGCAAGTGCAAGAGCCAGGACGGCCTGTTCTGATTCAACAACGAACCCTACGCGCTTCGGCGCGTGGGTTTTCCCAGGGGTGTTCCATGAGTGCCCCTCGGCAAACCCAGATTCTTCCTCCCGGCTATCCGGAAGGCTGATAGTCGTAGCTGGCGACTCAAATCAAACAGCATTCAAGATCACTCGCTGGAAACAGCAGGTGCAAAACAACCCTGCCGGGGAGGCTCTTCCCGACAGGGAATCTCCTTTGCGCTGGGTCATTCCCAACGTCCCACCCAGGGCCTGCCATAGCGTCTAGCCCGCTGGGCGTTACGGCAGGCCCTGTTTGGGGTTGTCGCTTCAAATCGCAAAGGAGATCAACATGAAAATCATCGATGCAATTCCTGTGTCGAATTCACTTCACAAAGTGAATCTCGTTGAAAACGCTGGCCAGTTTTCCATCGTTCGTCAGGCCGTCAACAGGCCTGCAGTCGTAGTTCTGAAAAACATGACGCGTGAAGCGGCCAAGTCCTTTTGGTGGCGCATGTGCATGTCTCACTTCTACGGCGCTACGCACAATCTCCACGATGCGGAGAGGATGGCGGATCGTCGTGTTGATGAAACCATTCACTGATTGGAGGCGGCAATGAACAGCAATCCACAAACAGTGAATTCGACTACCTCGGGCAACCAAGCGCTGGCGACGGATGAAACCGACCCGGATCGCCGCTTTCGACTCGAAGCTCTGCCAAACACCGTGATGAGCAGTTTGCGGTGGCTGAGTCGGCCGCAGATGCCGGAGGGAAACCCGGCTTACTCGTACATGGTTGAAACTCCGCAAGGTGACTTTGCCATCATGATCGGTCACTACGTCAACGGCGTGGTTCATCCTTTCGAGGTGTGGATCAACGGTGCAGAGGCTCCGCGCGGTCTGGGAGCCATTGCCAAGACGCTTTCCGCAGACATGCGCACCTATGATCGATCCTGGTTGTCTCTCAAGCTGGAATCGCTCGTGATGTGCGACGGTTATCCCTGTGAAATCGAACTTCCGCCAGATGGCGACAAGGTTCGCGTTCCTGGGGTGGTCAGTGCGTTTGCGCGCGTCGTTCAGTATCACGTCAAGAAAATCGGTTGGATCGATGGCGAAGGAGACAACTCTTTGGTGAACGCGATGATGTTCCGCAAGGAACCAAAAACGGGAACCGAAGGGACGCTCTCCAAAACCTTCGATGTCAAGAATCCCTCAACCGGTGAAGACTTCGCGATGTTCATCAAGGAACTGGAGCTGCCAGATGGCACTTGCAGGCCGTATTCGGTCTGGCTATCCGGCTCGTACCCCAAGGATCTTGATGGCCTATGCAAGTTGTTGTCGATCGACATGCGGATTGTTGACCTCGCATGGATCGGGATGAAGTTGCGCAAGCTTCTTAACTACAAGGAACCTCTCGGAAGCTTTATCGGGAGGACTCCCGGTTCGGGAGCGCAGGAGAAATACCCGTCGACGATTGCCTACATCGCGCGACTGCTGCTGTATCGCTACTACCAGCTCAATCTCTTGAATATGGACGGTTCGGTGAAAGCTTCCGGCCCCCAGATGAAGATGGTGAGTTGAGACGTGGCCTGGCGGCAATCATGCATCTCCCCCTCCCCAAGCGGGGAGGGTTTTCCAGAACGCTGCGAAATCAGCGTTGCGGAAAGCTAAATTGTTCCCCCTGGCTACGCCATGAGGACATGAAGGTAGCTGGCCTTCTCAAACAATCAGCATACACCGTGAGTGGAATTCCACTCACTTTCAAACTCCCGCTGTGGGGCGCTCTGTGCTCCTGGTAGGGACTCTGCGCTTCCAGTGGGTTCAATATTGGAGGCGTCATGTTTTACGAGAAAAAAGTTGATCTTCGTAGCCGACGGAAAATGACAGACTTTTTGGTTAATCATTTTCGGTACTCCACGATGAACTCGTGGAATCTATCCAAAAGCTACGCCAACAAAATCAAGATTAGCACCCTTGGTCTGACCCATGAACAAGCGTCAGAAGCGTTCGATGTTCTATCCGCTGATGGTTGGTGGGACGAGATTAGTTTCCCAATCGATGAATTTACCGCTGAGTGTAGTGGTGAATTTACCATTGGGTCGAATGGCCGCTCCGGCGGCTATCTCGTCCTTTACAGGTCAGCGCATGAAAGTACCGGGCATAAGTCATGGTGCCGAACATGCGGGCAACGCAATTTCGCGAAGGTCTTCACTATTCCAGCTGGCAATGAGGGAATTGTCGCCGCAGAAGTACTGCGGACTAATTGCACGTTCCGGGCAGAAGTCTATCTTGAGCAACCTTCGATCCAAGATCTGAAGTTTCCTGAAGTCCAGAAGACTGCGCTGGTTCGGAAATATCTAGCCGAACTCAAAAGCCAAAACTACACGCTTGGCAACAAGTGCGGGAAGTGCGGTGCGTATGGAGACAAGGGACGTGTGAATTATGAGCACGAACCGAGGATCCTGCGTGTCATGAGCGGCGGAATGGATGAAGACAAAGATTACGAGGAATGGTCAATTGGACAGCTTCGTGATCGAGTCGAGCTGGTTTGCCGCTTCGACAGGGCATGCGATGCTATCCGCGATAACTTCATCGATCTAATCGACAACTGCAAGGTCGTCGAAGAAGTTGTGATGGTGCCAAGGAATGTGAAGCGGCTTGTTTGCGCAGTTGGAGCAGCAGTATGAGATGCCTTCATGCTGAATTCGTTGGCGGCAGGATGTCCCATGTGATTTCTGCCATGTCAAGAATCCGCGAAACGTGTAATGCAGATATTCACGCTCTGTGGCTTACGGTTATGCAAAAAATTCTCGCTATGACTGTCATGGCAGGACGTTCAGGGTCTTAACCTGAAATTGATTTTCAACCCTCGGCGGGACGCCATGCTCCCGTCAGGGACATGGTGCTCGCCTTTTTATCTTTCATGAAGGAGATTCACCATGCTTAACAAGGTTCAACTGATCGGTTTCCTCGGAGCTGATCCGGATGTGCGTTTCACCCAGGAGCAGGAAGCGATCGCACGCGTGCGCATCGCCACCAGTGAGACCTGGAAAAAGGACGGCAAGCGCCAGGAGAGGACAGAGTGGCATAACGTCGTGTTCTTCGGCAAGCTGGCTGAAATCGTCGGCAACCACCTCAAGAAAGGATCCCTGGTGTACGTCGAAGGTCGTTTGCAGACGCGCTCTTGGGATAAAGAAGGCGAAACCCGCTATTCGACCGAGATCGTCGCGGAGAGCATGAAGATGCTACCCAATGGCAGCGGCAAGTCGAAAGATGATCCTGCCAGCGAGGAATCGCCTGCAAGAGGCAAAAAGCCGCCGGCCAAGCATGACGACGGTCCTTTCTAGCCTGCGTTAGTCGCGCGCACATCAGCAACACACAAAGTCCCTGCCGGGGAGAGCATCCCGGCAGGGATGTCTCCATGCCGGTGGGAATTTCATCGGCCCGCGACGGGGCCTACCAAAGCGCCTCGTTTGGGGTGCTTTGGCAGGCCCGGTCCGGGTAACACATGGAGGCAATCATGGAAATAGAGGAAGTGAAAATCGCGGCACAAGGCATGTGGGACTCGATTCTTCGGTCTCTGGCGCCTCAGCTGAGAGCAGCTCTCGAGCGTCCGGGGCATCACGTACCTTGTCCGGTTCATGGTGGCAAGGATGGATACCGGACGTTTCCGGACGTTGCGGAAACAGGGGGTGGCGTCTGTAATACATGTGGAGTACATGCAGATGGCTTTGCTACGCTGATGTGGGTTGCCGGCATGAACTTCAAGGAAGCACTCGGCGAGGTTGTGGGCTACTTGCAGCTTGGCACAACCCGGCCGTTACCAGCACGGGTCGTGAAGCGCGAGAAGACGTCGGATGAAAGGGAAGACGAGAAACTTCGTCAGTCTCTGAATCGGGTCTGGAATGAATCCATCCAGATCTGCGAGCGTGATGCAGAGCCAGCCAGGCTGTATCTGGCGCGGCGCGGCATTGCACTCAGTCCGCCAGAAGCACTTCGATTCCATCCTTCACTGCCGTACTACGAGGGGAAAGAGAAGTGTGGTGAGTATCCAGCCATGATTTCAATGGTGTCTGGTACTCAGGGGAACGCAGTGACTATCCACCGCATCTATCTGACCCAGGATGGCATCAAGGCACCTGTCAAGTCGCCAAAGAAGCTCATGGCATATCCCGGTTATCGACAGATCATAGGTGGTGCCATACGGTTGTCACCGGCAAGCGGGAAGTCATCCACCTTGCTGGTTGCTGAAGGCGTCGAAACATCCCTGGCTGTCATTGAGGGAACGAAGGGATCCAATTTCCCTGTCTGGAGCACAGTCAATGCGCTTCTGATGGAGAACTTGATTCCTCCCGACTGGGCAACCCGAGTCATCATCTTCGGCGACAAAGATCGTCCTACCGAGCAACACCCCAAGGGACATGGACAGGAAGCGGCAAAGAAGCTTGTCCAGCGTCTCTGGCAACGAGGTATCCAGGCATCGGCAATTATCCCGGCAGGAGAAATCTCGCCTGGCGAAAAGTCGCTGGACTGGCTCGACATCCTTAAAACCAAAGGCAGCGCAGGTTTTCCGGTCATGAATATGATCGAGCGTGCCATGCGGAATGCAGCGTAGGGAGTCGATATGTAGCAACATCCCCAGCGCTTCGGCGCTGGGCTTTCCCGAGAGCGCTGGACAGCGCTTTCAGGAAAGCTGAATTGTTCCCCCTGGCTACGCCATGAGGACATGAAGGTAGCTGGCCTTCCCAAACAATCAGCATCAGATCGCAGCACGCAACATCGCTGCCTAAAAGAAGTTCTCAACCCTGCGGGGGCTATCACGCCCCCGCAAGGGGCGTGGTGCCTCCGCATTATCTTAGGAGCGCAATATGCCTAACTGGTGCGAAAACCGCCTTTCGGTCTCAGGCCCGAAAGAAACTATCGCCAAGATCATCGTGGCGACCAAAGTAGATCAAGGTGAATTCGACTTCAACGGTATCGTCCCGATGCCGCCAGAGTTGAACATCACCGCTGGGTCATCCACAAGCTGGGGCGAGGACATCCTTTACGGAGACTGGGCCAGGATGTTGGGCCTTCCAGTGTGGCGCGATCTTTTCCTTGAACTGACTGGCGGTCTACTGCCGGAAACGCGCGAGGAGATGGTTCGCCTTATCGAGTATGAGCATCGCCTCTACCAGCTTAGCAACCGGTTGTCGTGGTCGTTCAATCTCAATGAAGCGCGTCAGGCGAAAGCCAATCGGGAGAAATATGGGTTCAAGGATTGGTACGACTGGTCGGTTGCCAACTGGGGAACCAAGTGGAACGGCGGGCAAGTTGATGTCGAATCGATGGAATCCGAAAGCTTTACGATCTACTTCAGTACCGCCTGGAGCCCTCCGGTGCCTGTCATCGATTCATTGTGCGAACAGTACTCCGATATCGAGGTCGAACTGTCCTACGCCGAAACTGGCTGCTGGTTTGCCGGCAAGGTATATGGCAGCGATGGCGTGATAACAGATAGCCCTTTTGATGATGTGAAACAGTTTTGCATCGATGAGTTCGGTCACGAATTCGACGATGACGAAGCTGAAGAGGAGGTCGAAGCATGACTTCCTTGATGATCACCACCGGAATGCTGGCTTCAATTGTTTCCGAAATACTCACCAACCCCTTCTCGGGGGAGGTCGAGGAGCAGGAAACATTTGAGCGGTTCTTCACCGATGTCGCCCAGATTGTTTGTGATTACTGCGGCGGAGAGGTGACCACTCCGGCTGGCTACATCCCGGAAGCAGACAGCATGGACTGGGCAACGCATTACCGACTGGAAGTTCAGCTCAATGGGTCGTCTCCTCAAGGTGGCGGTTTGTGGGCGAAAGTAGCGGCATCAGTCACTGAAAAAACTGCGGTGCCCACTCGGACGCTGCTCAATGAGACCACCCAAGTGGTGGTATTTGCGAGCGAAGGAGTGACACGTTCCGTTGCTGTTCGGGATATTCCTGAAGGTGGAGTGCCGTGTGTCGTGGTGGACTACGACGACATGCGAGAGCATCCCCATCAAGATGTAGGCGACTTTGAGCGCGAACGGATTGGTTGTACGCGTGATGAGTTCGATCTGGCAGCAAGCTACATTTGGTAGCTCATTAAGCATTTCTAAACCTACCCGCTCGGGAGCTCTACTCCCGGCAGGGATGGTGCCTCCGGCGGATCTTCTTCGGAGGTCTCTATGTCATCAAAAGACAAACCAGATTGGCAGAGTCTGCTCAAACAGGCACTGACAGTTCCCGGCACGCTTTCAAAGGCGTACTCGGTGTTTCACAACTACTCGCTGGGCAATCAGCTTCTGGCTTCCTTTGAACTTGCCAGTCGCGGCTTGCCTCTGTCCCCCATCGCGTCATTCATGCGTTGGAAGGAACTGGGGCGTAGCGTCAAGAAGGGCGAAAAGGCAATTCCCTTGGTGATGCCAGTAACCGTTAAGAAGAAGGCATTAGATGCCGATGCCGGCGAAGAGTCGGTAGATGGTGTCCGCACTATCTTCATCCTGAAGCGCAACTGGTTCTCACTCGACCAAACTGAGGGTGAAGCATTCAGTCCCGAAGTGATCATGCCCGAGTGGGACAAGGCGAAAGCCCTTGTCGCATTGGACATCAGGGAGGTTCGCTTTGAGATGGCTGACGGAAATTGCCAGGGCTATGCCAAGCTGGGTGTCCGCGAGGTTGCCGTCAATCCGGTAGCGGCAATGCCATGGAAAACACTGTTCCATGAAATTGCTCATCATCTGCTCGGTCATACGGCCACCGGTGATGCGACTGGCACGATGGCCGATGGCCCCTCGATGCCGAAATGCATCAAGGAAGCCGAAGCCGAAGCTACCGCGTATCTGTGCTGCGCGACCCTCGGGTTGTCAGGCATGGAGGAAAGCCGTGGCTACATTCAGAGCTGGCTGGACGGAGAGGAATTTCCGGAAAAGTCATCGCGACGGGTGTTTGCCGCTGCGGACAAGATCCTGAAGGCCGGAACTATCGGGCTGCAGGGGAAGGAGGCCAGATGATCGACAGAACTTATCAAGCAGTAGCAACAGTCCATGATCCACTTACCGACAAGGGCATGAACGAAGAACCTGTTCATGATCGCGTCAATCTGGATCGCATCAAAGCCCTGAAGCTGGCGAAGCTTTGGTCAGAACAAGGGTACTGGAGCTCGATTTACAACCAACTGACAGCGGAGTGTGTCGAGTGCTATGCCCCCCAAACGGGGGTGAGCTAAACCACATACTGAAGTCAGCAAATCATTTCCCACACGGGGCGTTCACGGCCCCATGTGGGCCATGGTGCCCCGCCTTTCCAAGAGGAGTTGCACCATGTCACAAATAAAGCAGCAATTGGAGTCTGGCAAGCTGATACACGTTGGCCAGCGGATTCATTGCATTCTCAATGGCGGTACCGATGGCGTTGTCACTGCCATTCATGGCGTACAAGATCCGGGATCGTGTCAAACGATCGCAAGTGGGATCGGAGTGACAGGCGGGGGTGCCCATCTCGATATTGTCTGGGATGACGGTACTGAATCTCGCGGCATTCCGGAAAGCCTGGCCAGAACTTCTGTGCAGTGGAAGATCTATGCGGAAGTGGCCTCGATGTCGGAGGTAGTCGAACTCAAGGCGAATCTTGCCATTGAGAAGGCGCGCCGCCAGGCAGAAGAGGATGCCAGGCAGGTTACCTTCAACAAGGAGTGCGATCGGCTTCGTCAGACTTATCCGCAATTAATAAAGCGCGAGACCGAGTCCAGTGATTTCAAGCGCTGCCTTGTGAATGTCCGCATCATCCTGAAGGAGTTGTTCTCAGGAATCAAGTTCAGCGTTCGTCAGGATTCGTTTGGCTCGCTGACCGTGCGATGGACTGATGGCCCGACTGAAATGCAGGTCGGCAGCCTGGTGAATGGCTTCAAAGGTGGCAGCTTTGACGGGATGGAGGATATTTACCGTCATGAGCGCACGCCATGGAACACTCTTTTTGGTGAAGCGAAGTATCTCTCGCTCCATCGAACAGAGTCTGAAGCGATCGTTCAGAAGGCAATCGACACCCTGTGGGATGTTCTGCCCAACGTGCGAGAGCTCGTAAAGCCGACTCCAGCATCGGTCTTCTCTGTCAGGTCCGAGCGGGTGCCTGGCCTTGAAGTCAATGTAGCCGAGCTAATTCGCACTCTGTGTTCTCACTACGATGCAATTCAGAAGCGATTTGAGCGAAACGGTACAAAGTACGGTCGCTTGACCTTCGTGGTTGATTACGCGTGTAAAGCGCAAGGCAAGTAACAGCAATCCCTTACCGGGGGGCATCTCCCCCGATAGGGGGCGAGCCTCCCTTGTCTTCATGGAGGTACTGATGCGTGCATGTCAAATGTTGTTTGGAACAAGGGAGAGAGACGGGCTGGCCTATATCGAGCCTTTGCCGTCTTTTCATCCGCTGTACAAGATCCGTAAGAAGATTGTTGCGATCGGCAGCTATATCGGTCGCATCTTTCGCTTGGGCGAGTGAAGGAATGCATTCGACCATTGCATGACAGGAATCCCGTGCCCTCGTGGCACGGGGTTTTCCTGAACCGTCTGGAAACAAACAGGCCGTTCAGGAAAATCGGAATTCAGTCGCCCGGCTACGCCAGGTGATCGATGCTCCCAGCTGGGGAGTCAAAACAAACAGCAAACAACTTGCGTCGGGGTGACCCGTCGTTAATTCAACCCTTGCGGGCACGCCATTCCCGCAAGGGCTTGGTGCGTCCGTGTTTCCAAAAGGAGACGCATCATGGATGAGCATCAGTTCTACCCAACGCCCGAAAAGTTAGCACGGAAGGCATGGGCAACCTTCAAGAACAAGGAATTCTCTCGTGTTCTTGAACCATCGGCCGGTACCGGCGAATTGGCCAAGGTACATCCGGGGCGCTACGATTCCTGGCGGCAAATCAAGATCGACTGCTGCGAGATCGACATCTCGAAGCATCCGAATCTGAAAGAGGAGGGCTTTACCATCGTCGGACTTGACTTCATGCAGTTCTCAAGTGCGGCGGCGTATAGCCATATCCTCATGAATCCACCGTTTGCTCAGGGTGCGCATCATGTCCTGAAGGCCTGGGAAATCCTGTTTGACGGTGAAGTGGTGGCGATCATCAATGCGGAAACGATCCGGAATCCGTATTCGAAGGAACGCCAAATGCTGACCCGGATCATCGAGCAGCATGGTTCCGTCGAGTTCATCGAAGAGGCCTTCATGGATCCCGATACGAAACGGAAAACAGAGGTCGAAATTGCGCTGGTGCACCTCGTCAAGGAAGCCAACTACGGCAAGGATATCGTCGGCATCATCATGGAAGACCTGAAACGGGATTCCATGTCCGACGCCAAGCTGGCTGAGGGCTATCGGGAGATGAATGAGCTGGTGCTACCCAACTCGTTTATCGAAAATGCCGTGCTTACCTTCAATGCAGCGGTTCGCGCCATGCGCGAGTCCGTCCATGCCGAGGCGCGAGCACAGCACTACTCTGGCCTGATCGGGAAAACTTTGACCGAGATGAACGGCAACATTCCTGCGAAGGAAGCCGCCTCAACCTTGGACTTTGTTCGCACCGAACTTGGCAATCGATACGACAAGCTGAAGGATCAGGCATGGAGCAATATCCTGCGCTCAACCCAAGTGCTGTCAAAGCTGTCGTCTGCCGCACAGAAGCGCCTGGAAGCCGAATTCGAGAATATCAAACACCTCGAATTCAGCACTTGCAACATCCATGGATTCCTACTGGGCCTCGTCGAAAGTCAGGGCGAGATCCAGTTGGGCATGGTGTGCGATGTCTTCGATCAGATAACCCGCTACTACTCGGACAACACCGTGTATTACCGTGGCTGGAAGTCGAATGACAAGCATCGCACCTGTGGCATCAGGATCAAAGGCACACGCTTCATATTGCCTGGCCACCGCGCTGATTCATGGCGCAACGAGCCATCCTGGGACTCGCTTCAATTGCTGCGCGACTTCGATAAGGTATTTGCACTGCTGGACGGAAAGCAGGAACCCGACTTCGGTCTGGCCCGTCTTTTCGAGACAAGCTTCAACATGCTTCGCACGTCAAAACGGATGAGCACGGATTTTTTTGATGTCCGTTATTTCAAGGGGATGGGGACGATCCATTTCTATCCGCGAGACGTGAAGCTGATTGATCGTCTCAACCGAATGGTCGGTCGCCATCGTCAATGGCTGCCACCCGAGGGCGAGTCGGTACCGGAGGGATTCTGGTTGCAGTATGACCAGGCCGAGCAACTGGATAAAGAGGTTCGGGCAGAAGTCGCCAAGCAACATCTCTCCGGTTGGAATGATCCATTCTGGAAACTCAGTCGAGGGCGAACGGATGGTGAGAGCGGCGGTGCTGAGGCAAGCATCGATGCCGCACTAGCCTCCGTACAGGAGCGCCATGGAATCAGCATTGGCGTTCTCGAAGCAAAAATACAGATGCCGCTACTTCTGGCGGCGTGACATTTCATTCCCACAACGGGGGTACTTATCCCCGTAAGGGGAGGGTGCCCCCTTTTCATTTTGGAGGCACCATGAAGCAGAAATCAAACGCAGAGCTACTGGCATTGCTGGTGGGCAACGATACGGCCAAGGCGCTTGCATCCAGACCACTTGTTGAGATATTGGGATTCGCCAAACCCCGCCAGCAGCAGCTGTGCGAAGAAATGACTCCCTACGTCGTTCATCCCGCATTAGCCGCCGCCAAGGAACTGTTCACGCGATGTTTCAGTGAGCAGCTTTCAAATGGCGATCTCAGTCTTTCCTCACCGGCAGCGGTTCAGTCGTTCCTGTGCGCCCAAATTGGGCACTTGGAGCACGAGTCCTTCTGGTGCCTATGGTTGGATGCGCAAAATCGCCTGATCAAGGCGGAAGAGCTCTTTCGCGGGACCACCACTCAAACCAGCGTGTATCCGCGAGAGGTCGTGAAGCAGGCGATCGCGGTCAATGCGACTGGCGTGATCTTCGCCCACAACCACCCGTCCGGATTCCCGGAACCATCGAGAGCCGACCAGACGCTAACAAATGCGTTGAAGACAGCTCTTGCGTTGGTCGATGTGAGAACGCTCGATCATTTCGTCATCGCCGGCAATAAAGCGCTCTCTTTCAGCGAAAGGGGTTTGCTGTAACTGCTGTATCGATTGATGGATCGACATTGTGATGTAGTCACTTAACCCACCGGGGTGCTTTTGTCCCCAGTGGGGTCGGGGCCCCCGGTTTTCCTATGGAGGATCCCTGTGAAATCATACGAAGTAACCAAGATCGGCCAACATCGCGGGAAACCGAGATTGTGGCTGGAAGGCAGCAAGGCGCTACTCGGCGGTTTTTTGCCGGGGAAGCGCTTTGAGGCAAAGAAGGATCTCGACAAGCAAATGCTGACGCTCGAACTGTCGGACTCGGGCTGCCGTATTGTCTCGCGCAAGCTCAAGGGCGAACGCGAGCTACCGGTGATTGACATCAACAGCGGAGAACTGCTGTCCGTGTTCGATGGGATCGAGGCGGTTCGAGTGGTTGTTCAGGATGGCAAGATATTTATCCTGCCGTTGGCCACAGAAATTGCGGTCAAGGAACGACTCGGACGACTCAAGGCAAAGCTGGACTCAGGCACGCCGATCCTGGTGGGCTCCCTCTCGCATGGGGGCGGGGTGTTGTCGCATGCCATTCATGCCGGACTGAACGAGGCCGGTTTGGAAGCGAAGCTTGCATTTGCCAATGAGATACGGGAAGAGCTACTCGAGCAGGCATCGGAAATGAATGAGGCCTGGGATGGCGAAACCTTGCCCCTGGCTGCGCCGATGCAGGAACTGGCATTCGACACATGGGCGATGAATCAGCTGCCCAAGGTCGAGGTGCTGGAAGCAGGTCTGCCGTGCAGCGGAGCATCAGTTGCCGGACGAGCCAAACGTGGTCTGGAACACCCGGAAGCCCATCCCGATGTCGGGCATCTGGTGGTGCCATTCCTGGCCATCATCGCTAAGGTACAGCCGGCCGTTATCCTTCTGGAAAACGTCAAGCAATACCTCACGTCGGCCTCGATGTGCATCCTGCGTAATCAACTACGCGACTTCGGCTACGACCTTTACGAGGAAGTGCTGCAGGCTGCAGAATGGAACGCGCTGGAGCACAGGGAACGAATGTGCATGGTGGCAGTCACCCGAGGTCTTGCCTTCGATTTCGCAGGGCTGGTACGGCCGGACAGAAGGGAACAGCGGATTGCTGAAATCCTCGATCCCGTTCCGGAAGATGCCTCCTGCTGGAGTCGCATGGAAGGGTTGAAGGCGAAACAGGATCGTGACAAGGCCGAAGGTAAAGGCTTTGCCATGCAGATCGTGACACCGTTTGACACCAAGTGTCCGACGATCACGAAGGGCTATGCGAAGGTCAGATCGACCGACCCGAAGCTCCAGCATCCCAGCAATCCGGATCTGCTACGCCAGTTCACGCCGGCAGAGCATGCAAGGATCAAGGGAATCCCGGAGAGGGTTGTGAGCGGTCTTTCGGCAACCCTTGCGCATGAGCTACTTGGCCAGTCGATCTGCTACGAGCCTTTCCGGGCTGTGGGCAGGCTGATTGGACAGGTAATGAAGGCCTGTGGTCATGCCATGACAACTCCAGCATCAACTTATCGAGCTGCGGTTGCTGGCTGATCTAGGCGGATTTAATAGCACGCCCGGTTTCCTCTTTACCAGAGGAGCCGGGCTTTTTTATTGGTTACACGGGCTGAGTCTATCCACACCTGCCAGCCTATCCTCCGCACAGGTTCAATGGAAGGTAACACAGTAGACCAGTCCATCAAGGTCAGTACTCGCGGGCCGCTGGTCGGCCGAAGCTGCCGCTGGTATTTGAATGGTAGGTGGCAGGTTTAGGTTTACCTGCCGACCTTGCCAAACAGCTCGCCGGCTATTCCCGACGTTTCTGGTATGATTTCCAAATGCGTCGTCTGTTCGCCATTTTCCTGTTGGTTCTTCTGCCGCTCCAGCTTAGTTGGGCAGCGGTGGGGGTTTATTGCCAGCATGAGACGGGCGCCGCCGCCAAGCACCTCGGCCATCACGATCACCAGCACAAGACCGATGCCAGCCATGGCGACCAAGCCGATCCAAAAACATCCGGTGGCATCGACAATGACTGCGGTGCCTGCCATGCCAGTTGTTGTGTGGCAATCTTCGGTGAAATCCAGGTTTCAGCCCCAACGGATACGTCAACGGACGTCGTTGATTATCGGCATAGCCTGAACACTTCGCCGCATTACCAGCCCGAACGTCCGAACTGGGCGCCCCTCGCCTGATCGGCGAGGCGGGTAATTCTTTCCCCCTGTATTCGCAGGTAACGTGACGGTCTGATCCGTTCGTTGCATGCCGACCCAACCGGGTCGCGCCTCGCCGATTCCCCCTGTGTGCCTTTCATCACTGGAGAATCGGATGTATCGGAAATATCCCTATCGCTGGCTGCGTCGAACCCTCTGCCTTGCCATCGGCAGCCTGTTGGCGGCCGGCAATTTATGGGCGCAATCCGCGCCACTTACGCTCAAACAGGCATTCGAGGCGGCGTGGTCACGCCAGCCCGAAGCGCAGTCGCTGACAGCACGCCGCGAGGCCGCCGAAGCGCGCCGGCAAATCGCCGACAGTTGGACGGCCGAGCCGCCGGCGCTTGAGCTTTCCGCCAAGACGGACCAACTCGACAGCAATCAAGGCAGCCGCGAATACGTCGTGGGAATCGCCTTGCCTTTATGGCTACCCGGCGAGCGTTCGCGCACGGCGACACTGGCCGATGCCGAAGCCAAGGCAACCGCCAGCCGTGCCCTGGCCGCCCAATTGCGTATTGCCGCTGCCGTGCGCGAAGCCTGGTGGGTCTGGCAGCGGGCGCGCATCGAACAGGGGCTTGCACAAGCACGATGGGACAGCGCCCGGCAGTTGGCCACGGATGTGGCCCGGCGCGTGGCAGCCGGTGATCTTGCCCGCGCCGACCAGCATCAGGCGGCCAGCGTGGCAGCGGGTGCCGAGCTGGCCAAGGCCGAAGCCGACGCGGCTTTGGCGACGGCGACACAACAACTGCGCGCCTTGATCGGCATAGTGCCGGGGGTGCCGGGATCGCCGGGGGCTGAAACTTCAGTAGCCGGCGAGCCAGCACCGGCCGTGCCCGCCGATTTTGCCGCGCTGGATGCCGCGCATCCGGCCGTCGTCGAACTGCTCGACCGTGCCGAAGTTGCCCGCCGGGGCGCGGAACTGGCGGAAGTCCAGACGCGCGCGAACCCGGAATTGACGCTCGCGGCGACGCGCGACCGGGGTATATCCGGCGATCCCTACCAGCAGACGGTGACTGTCGGCATCCGCTTCCCGTTCGGCTCGGACAGCCGTAACCGCGCCAAGGCGGGCCTGGCCCGCGCCGAGGCCATCGAAGCCGCCGGACAGTGGCAACTGGAACGCGATCGGCTGATCGCCGATCTGGAGGCGGCGCGCGTGCGCGTCGAGTCTGCCCGAACGCAATTCGCCGCCGCCGACAAGCGCGCGCAACTGGCGCGCGAATCGAGAGGATTTTTCGAGAAATCTTTCCGCCTGGGTGAAAGTGATCTGCCGACGCGCTTGCGTATCGAGCTCGAAGCCGCCGACGCCGAACGCCAAGCCGCGCGCGTGCGCATCGATCTGGCGGCGGCCGTTTCCCTTTTGCGTCAGGCCCTCGGTTTGCTCCCCGAATAACGATAAGGAATCCAAGCATGAACCGTTTCAAGAAATCATTACTCGCCCTGATGGGGGCGGCTTGTCTCGCGCTACTGATGACCACGGCATGGGCAGGCGAAGGACACGATCACGGCGCGGCCCCGGCCGCTGCCGCTGGCCAGGCCTTGCCGCGTTTCGCGGCGGTATCCGATCTGTTCGAACTGGTTGGCGTGGTCAATGGCAAGCAGATCACGCTCTATCTGGATCACTTCGCCGATGGCAGTCCGGTCAAGGATGCCAAGCTGGAGTTGGAATTGGGCGGTATCAAGGTGCCCGTTGAGTCTCATTCCGAAGGCGAATTCGAGGCGACCTTGGCGCAGGAACTCAAACCCGGCGTCATCGCCGTTGCCGCGACGGTGATGGCCGGCGCGGAAAGCGATCTGCTGGCCGGGGAGCTTGATCTGCACGGTGAAACCGCCGTCGCTGAAGCCCATCGCCACGACTGGAAGGAATACCTCACCTGGAGCGTTGCCGGACTGGCGGGGCTGGCGCTATTGATCGCCATCGCGCGCCGTCTGCGCGCTTCACGTCCCAATATGACCGGAGGTGCCGCATGAACCCGCGCAAACTGATTTCCGCCGCGAGCTTCGCGCTTGCGCTTATCGCTGCCCCCGTCTGGGCGGGTGACGGCCACGACCACGGCGATGCGCCGCCTGCGGCCAACGGCAATGGCCCGCAACGACTGCCGGATGGCAGCGTCTTTCTGCCCAAACCGGCGCAGCGTCAGATCGGCGTGCGCACCCTGCTCGTCGAGGCCGGCGAACTGCCGCGCACCATCGAACTGGCCGGCAAGACAGTCATGGACCCGAATGCCGGTGGCAAGGTGCAGGCGATGGTTGCGGGACGGCTGGAAGCCGGCCCCCGTGGATTCCCAAACATTGGGCAAAGTGTGCGCAAGGGCGATGTGCTGGCGTATGTCGTGCCGTCGAGCGATTCGATTGAACGCGCGAATCAGGCCGCTTTGCTGGCGGAACTGCGCGCGGCGCGCGGCCTCGCCGAAAAGCGGCTGGCACGTTTGAAGGAACTTGCCGATACGATACCGAGGAAGGAGATCGAGGCCGCCGAAAGCGAGCTGGCCAGCCTGGCCGGGCGCATGGCCGCCGTCGGCGGCGGCTTGAGCAACCGCGATGCGCTGCTTGCCCCGGTGGCGGGGGTGATTGCGTCGAGCAATGCGGTCGCGGGTCAGGTGGTAGATGCGCGCGAACTGGTGTTCGAGGTCGTCGATCCGCAACGATTGCACATCGAGGCGCTGGCCTACGATGCCGAGCTGGCCGCCGATGTCGCGGCCGCCAGCATTGCCGTCGGCCGCGAGAACGTGCCGCTGGTCTTCATCGGCGCCGCGCGCAGTCTGCGCGAGCAGGCGCTGCCGCTGCTGTTCCGCAGCGAAGGGGTATTGTTGGGCCGCCTCGCGGTGGGGCAAGCGGTGAAAGTATTCGTGCAGACGCGCAGCAAGGCGCAGGGCATCCGCGTGCCGGCGGCAGCGCTGGCGAAAAACCCGGCGAACCAGACCATCGTCTGGGTCAAGACGGCGCCGGAGCGCTTCGAACCGCGCACGATCACGGTCGAGCCGCTGGACGGCGCGCATGTGGCGGCGACAGCCGGCCTGCAGGCGGGAGACCGGGTCGTCACGCAGGGCGCCAGTCTGGTCAATCAGGTGCGCTGACATGTTCAAGCAGCTACTCGACAACAGCCTCGCCAATCGCCTGCTGGTCATCATCGCCAGCCTGGTACTGATGGCCTACGGGGCATTCACGCTGACGCGCACGCCGGTGGACGTTTTTCCCGACCTCAACAAGCCGACGGTGACGATCATGACCGAAGCCGGCGGCATGGCCGCCGAGGAGGTGGAACAACTCATCACCTTCCCGCTGGAAACGACGATGAACGGTTTGCCCGGCGTGGGCAGCGTGCGTTCCATTTCCAGCGCAGGACTGTCTTTTGTCTATGTCACCTTCGACTGGAGCACGGAGATTTTCCGGGCGCGACAGATGGTGTCGGAACGCCTGTCCTCTATGGAAGAAGGCTTGCCGGAAGGCGTGGTGCCGCGCATGGGGCCAATCAGCTCGGTGATGGGCGAAATCATGCAGATCGCCATTCCCATCGACACGGCGAAAATTTCGCCGATGGCGGTGCGCGAATACGCCGATTGGGTACTGCGACCGCGCCTGATGGCGATTGCCGGCGTTGCCCAGGTCATCCCCATCGGTGGCGAGGTGCGCCAGTTCCAGGTGCAGCCCGATACCGCGCGCATGGCCGAACTGGGGATTGCGCATGAGCAGCTGGAAGCGGCGTTGAAAGGCTATTCGTCGAACACTTCCGGCGGCTTCCTGGAACTCAACGGACGGGAGTACCTGATCCGCAACCTTGGCCGCACCTCGCGCCTCGACGACTTGAAGAACCTGGCGCTGACGGCGCGCAACGGTCAACCCCTCCTGCTGCGCCAGATCGCCGAGGTGACTTTTGCGCCGGCCTTGAAGCGCGGCGATGCCGGTTTCGAGGGCAAGCCGGCGGTGATTCTCGGCATCCAGAAGCAACCGACGGCGGACACGATCCAGCTCACAAATGCCATCGAGAACGCTCTGGGCGATCTGAAAAAGTCCCTGCCGGCCGGCATGGAAGCGCCTAAGGTCACCTTTCGGCAGGCGAGTTTCATCGAAGCATCCATCACCACGCTGCAAGGCAAGCTGATTGGCGCTTCCGTGTTCGTGGCGGCCATCCTGTTTTTCTTCCTGGGCACCTTGCGTCCCACGGTGATTGCCCTGACGGCGATTCCCGTGTCGATCTTCATGACGGCGCTGGTGTTCCAGTATTTCGGCATGTCGATCAACACCATGACCTTGGGCGGTCTTGCCATCGCCATCGGCGGGTTGGTCGACGATGCCGTGGTCGGCGTCGAGAACGTGCTGCGCCGCCTGAAGGAAGACCGCGTCAAACATCCGGAGCATCGGCTACATCCGTTGACGCTGGTGGCGCATGCAACGATGGAAGTGCGATCGGCCATTCTTTACGCGACGATCATCATCGTGCTGGTGTTCCTGCCGCTGTTCGCCTTGCCGGGCATGGAGGGCCGATTGTTCGTGCCGCTGGGGATCGCTTTCATCGTGTCGACGCTGGCCTCGCTGGTGGTCTCGGTAACGATCACGCCGGTGCTGTCGTTCTACCTGTTGCCGCGCATGAAGTCGCTCGATCACGGCGACACGAAGCTACTGGCCTGGCTGAAAGCGCGTTACCGGAACCATCTGCAAGTCGTGCTGAACCGTCCACGGCGAGCGATTGCCGCCGGTGCGCTGGCGGTGCTGGTGGCGGTGGCGGCGGTGCCTTTCTTTCCCACGACCTTCCTGCCGCCCTTCAACGAGGGCACTTTGTTGATCGGCTTGCGCCTCAATCCCGGCGTAACGCTGGCGGAATCGTCGGCGCTGGCGCGACAGGCCGAAATGCTAGTGGCGCAGGTGCCGGAAGTGACGCACGTCGGCCGGCGCAGCGGTCGTGCCGAACTCGACGAACATGCCGAAGGCGTGCATGTGAGCGAGCTCGATGTCGGCATCAAACCGGCGGCCGAGCTGACCCGCTCGCTGGACGAAATCAAGGCCGACCTGCGCGCGCGCCTGGGCAACCTGCCCGGCGCCATCGAAATCGGCCAGCCGATTTCCCATCGCATCGACCACATGCTTTCCGGTGTGCGTTCGCAGGTCGCCATCAAGGTTTTCGGGGAAGACCTGGACACCTTGCGCGGCCAAGCCGAGGCGCTGCGGGCGAAGCTCGCCACCATTCCCGGCCTGGCCGATCTGGCCGTCGAAAAGCAAGTGCTGGCGCCACAGATCAAGGTGCGCATCGACTACGCGGCCGCCGCGCAGTACGGCATCCCGGCGCCGCAGATTCTGGCCACCCTGCAAAGCCTGGTCGAAGGCGAGAAGGTGACGCAGATCGTCGAAGGCAACCGCCGCTTTGCGCTGGTGGTGCGCCTGCCGGAGTCGGCGCGTTCCGTGGAGGGCCTGGGGCGGATTCTGCTGGAGACGCCCAACGGCCGGATTCCCTTGTCGCGGATCGCCACTATCGAGGACAGCGACGGCCCCAACCAGATCAGCCGCGACGACGGCAAACGCCGCATCGTGCTATCCGCCAACGCACAGGGCCGGGCTTTATCCGAAATCGTCGCGGAGATTCGCCAGGTGGTCAGCGAAACCCCGTTGCCCGAGGGCTATTTCGTCACGCTGGGCGGACAGTTTCAGGCGCAGGAAGAAGCCTCGCGGCTGGTGGGCCTGCTGTCTATCGTCTCGCTGGTGCTGATGTTCGTGGTGCTGTTCAGCCGTTACAAGTCGGTCACTCTGTCCGTTTTGATCATGGCCAACATTCCGCTGGCGTTGGTCGGTGCAGTCATTGGCTTGTGGATTTCCGGGCAACCGCTGTCGGTGGCCGCCCTGGTCGGCTTCATTACGCTGGCCGGTATTTCCGTGCGTAACGGCATTCTCAAGGTCAGCCATTACATCAACCTGATGCGCATGGAAGGCGAGAACTTCGACCACAAGATGATCCTGCGCGGCTCCCTGGAACGGCTCGCGCCGGTGCTGATGACGGCGCTGGTTACCGCCTTTGCGCTGGCACCGCTGCTGTTCGAAGCCGAGCAGCCCGGCACCGAAATCCTTCACCCGGTCGCCGTCGTCATTTTCTCCGGGCTGATCAGCTCGACGCTGCTGGATACCTTCCTGACCCCCGCGCTGTTCTGGATGTTCGGCCGCCAGGATGCCGAACGCCTGATGTCGGACAAGGATGCCGAGGCACTTTGATTTTTTTACTTCTACGAAAGCGAAAGGAAACCACGCATGAAAACCATTCATCTTCTCGCCACGGTCGTTCTTGGTTTTACGGGCAGCGCTTATGCCGCCGACAAGCATGATCACGGCCACGAACACGCCTCCCTGCATGGCGGCATCGTCACCGAGGTCAAGGATATGGATTACGAGTTCGTCGCCAAGCCCGACCGGCTGCAACTGCATCTGCGCGACCACGGCAAGGCGGTGGACGTATCCAAGGCCAGCGCCAAGGTAACGCTGCTGGCAGGAACCGAAAAACAGGAAGTCGAACTCAAGCCGGCCGGCGACAAGCTGGAAGCTGTCGGCGCCTTCAAGGTGGCGGCTGGCGCCAAGGCGGTCGTGTTGGTAAGCCTACCCGGCAAGCCTGCTGCGACTGCGCGTTTTGTGTTGAAGTAAAGGAGGGAACCGCCATGAATTCAAAACTGATTCTCTTGGCAGCCAGCACTATCGTCCTGGCTGCCTGCACATCGACCGGTTCAATGAAATCGGGAAATGACACCTTCTCGGCTGTCGTGACCCGAAATCTATTTGACCCCGACAGAATCGCGGTGACCCTCAACGGAAAGGTTTATCGAGGCGACTGGCAGCTGGGGCCGCCTGCGAAAGACGAGACACAAGGCGCGACCTACCGGCATAGAACGCATATGCACACGGTCAGACATACGCTGAAAGCCGACGATAGTTCGACAATGGAGTGTCAGTGGAAAACGCATCTTAATGCCGCCGATGGTTTGTGTACTACCAATGGCAAAGAATACTCAATAGTCATCAAAAAATGATCAAGTCGCCAATCAGCCATCTCGCCATGTAAGACTCCATACGATGAACGAAACACAGCCAGGTACCTGTGGTTGCCGATGCAACGCCGAAATGGCAGCTACCGCATCGACGAATGCAGTGATTGGCGCTGCCATTCAGGGGCCGATCTGTCGCTCTGTCTTCCATATTCCAGGGATGGACTGCCCGTCCGAGGAGCAGATGATTCGTCTTAGCCTCGCGGATGCGCAAGTCGCATCCATGGCTTTTGATTTGCCTGGGCGGACCCTTGTCATTGACCACGGCGGCTCATCTGATGACCTGTTGCGCCATTTGGAACCGCTGGGCTATGGTGCAAGACTCAAAGAATCAAGGCCGCTCCTGGCAGAAGATGCCGCCATGGGTGTTACGGATGATGCTGCGGAATCGCGGGTGCTCTGGATATTGCTGGCCATCAATGCGGCGATGTTCGTCATCGAAATGATTGCCGGCTGGAGAGCGAGTTCCGCTGGCTTGATCGCCGATGCGGCGGACATGCTGACCGATGCGGCTGTCTATGGGGTGGCGCTTTATGCAGTGGGACGTGATGCCAAAGACAAGCTGACTGCCGCCAAGCTCGCGGGACTTCTGCAACTCCTCCTCGCCTTGGGGGCTTTGACTGAAACTGGCCGCAGAGTCATGGCAGGAAGTTCTCCCGAAGGGGTAGCGATGATCGGCATATCCTTGTTGGCTCTAGCAGCAAACGTCACCTGCCTGGCGCTCATCTCCCATCACCGCGAAGGAGGCGTCCATATGCGCGCCAGTTACATCTTCACCGCCAACGACGTGCTGGCTAACTTGGGTGTTATCGTCGCCGGGCTTGCGGTAACATGGACAGCCAGTCCCGTGCCTGACTGGGCGATCGGAGCGGTGATCGGCATCATGGTTCTGGTTGGTGCCGTGAGGATTTTGAGATTGAAATAGCTGGCTGTTGCCCCAGCATCTTTGGATGCGGTGACCTGCGAGGCCTCGCAGATGCCATGGTCTGTTTTCTGTGTCATTCCTGCCGCTCATTTACTACTGGTTGTCTGGCCGCAAAGGCCGATTAGCACGTCTTGGGTATCCGGCAGGTTTCAAAGTGGAGCAGTCCCCTGAATGTCTATTGCTCAGATCGAGTGACGGTTATCACGTGACCATCTGCACTCATTCACCTATGCAGTAGACCAACAGTCAAACCTCAATCTGGCCCAATGCTTGGATCCGTTGCTACGATTAGCAATTCTGGCAATAGACCGCATGTTGCGTTCATGATAATCCCCATTATCAAGAACGCCATTTTTCGGTGATAAATCCACCGATGAAACATCGACCTGCCAATGGCTACGATATATCAATCACTTACGCCTCTAGGCGATGGTACATTCAAGCTCTATGAATGTTGATGGAGCATGATGATGCTTGAGTTTCTGAGTACCGACGACATCGCACGGTTATGCAGCCTTACCCGCGAACAAGCGGAAAATCTGGTTTATAGCGGCGAACTCCAGGTCCTCGACGTGATGCCAGGTGAGGGGCGCGTACTTGCCAGTAGTCTCGTCGAATACCTTAATCGACAAGCGATGAAGAGTAGGGCAGGGGGTGTCATGTCGGACGATGATCTGACCGTGGCGCTGGCCAAGGCGATTGAGGATGACGAGGTTTTACGATGCCAACTGGCCAGCATGAGCCCCAGGTCAGGAACATTCGCGGAGATGCTCAAAAATGCCGCAACCGCAACCTCCCATGCATGCGACTCGAGTGCAGACAATGTGATTCCCTTCCCCAGCAGCGCCACTCGTCACTAAGTTACCTGCAAGTCATCTGGAGGTGCATTTCGCTTTCATGGGACCTCGACCGTTTGTGCCAGGTACCGTAGAAGTGCCCAGAAAGTTTCCTGCAGGCTGAAATCAAAACCTGGAGGTAAAGTGGGTGCTCTGAAAGTCTCCTGTGAGCTACCAAGGGGGAATGAATGGCCTGATCGGCGCCTGTTGCTGGTCACAAAGTGCCTCAGCAGTATTTCAAATGCACCTTGTTATTGGCCAAGGGGACAGTAACCCCGCCTGGCCCGCAACTTCTGGACTCTCACAAACTCGCGCCTGGCTGACTCCTCGTCACGGAAGATCTGCCTTTTGATTCCGCCGCGCCTGTTCTGTAGCCCATACCATTGCCTGAACAATACGAAATCGCCAAACAGATCCTGCTCCAGGATCAAGAGGTATCCCCGGCGTGCAGTGCGGAACTCAAATCGCATGACTACCCTCCAGTTCGGTCAGCTCTTGCCATAGGCGCTCGTCGTCAGACTCGGTATAGATGCTGGTGGTTGCCAGACTGGCATGGCCAAGTAGTTTCTGAATGAGATTCGGCGGCATGCCAGCGGTCCCAAGGTGACTTCCACGTGTGTGCCGTAGCCAATGCACTGAGGCACGATCGAAATCCTTTGCCTCTTGGGTGTGCCCGTCTCTACGCAATGCGTCAGCGGCAGACTGGAACAACGTTCGCAGCGTCTTGTACAGGCTGCTTGGTGTTACAGCATCGATTCCATTCAGATTGGCGATCAGAGGTGTCTCGGGTAGATTGTCCAGAGGATCGGGGTTCAGCCCACGTTGGCTGAGGTATTGATGAAGAGCGGACAGGACACTGTCAGGCAAAGGAACCGCGCGCCACTTTCCTCCCTTGCCACGAACCTTGAGCATCCATCGTGCCCGGATGGAATTTCTGACCGGCATGGTGTAGAGCCTGCCAATCATGGCATCGACCAGTTCGGATAGCCGAAGGCCGGTGGCGTAGGCGAACGGCAACACAAAGCGCAGCCGTCGCGCTTGTGGATCGTCAGGCTTTGTTGCAAGGTGATCGTTCAGGAATTGCCACTGCGCCTCAGAAAATACTCTGGTCAGTTCCAAGTCTTCTGGCGCATCGGTTTGAGAGGCCGGTTTTTTCCCAACTACGTCCCACGGGTTGAAGGCGAAGTATTGGACCCGGACGAGCCATTCAAATAAGCTCGATACTATTGTCAGCGTGTGGCGCACACTTGACGCTGAAAGTGCCCCATCGAATGGCTTCCAGTTCGGACTGAAGCGTGGGGTGTTCCGCTTTCCTATCCAACTCTCCTGAGGAATTCTGTATGGCCATTGAGAGGGAACGGTACGGCCAAGCATCGATAGCCAGTCCCGGTAAGCGGTGCAGTCATCAACCTCCATATCAGCGAGTGCTTTCTGTCTTTCGATGACCGCCCATAGCAGGAGGCGTTCAGCTTCCTTACGGTAGGCACGCTCTGTGTTTGGGCTCCCGGCCTTCGTTGTCAGCCAGGATTGAATGGCATGGTGATCATTGATCGCATCAATTCGTGGTCGTCCAGGATAGCGATTGGACCCTGATTCTCCTGCGAGAGACGCGGGAACCTCCAGTGCCTCGATTGGCACGATGGCGGTTACTCGATCTCTTTGCTGGATCAGGCTGGGTGTCGACTGGGTACGTACCGGTGCCAATGCGTGACCAGGTAGTGGCCCAAGCGTTTGCTCGTACCCCCGCAGCCAAGCAACGATTCTGGCCGCGCCTTTTTCGCCGAGTTTGGGTACGGTCAGCCACCAGCGGTATCCGCGCTCCCTGATGCGCTCGTGCATTGCGCCAATGGTGGAAATGCCAGCCAGAATCAATCTGTCGGCGACAGGTTTGTCGAACCATGCAGAAACCAAATCATCCGGAACAGGTTCCGTGGCGAGCAGTTGCTCTATCCAGACCAAAGCCCCTAGTTGCTGCTCGAGGAGGCGGCGTCGCTGGCCAACCTTCTTGTCTGCCGCTTGGGGGAAAGTTTGCAGATATAGCTGGATCAGCTCGTCCTCGCGATAGAACCCTTCGGGATCATGCTCAACGCGAAACTCCTCCAGCGCCGGATAGTCTTTCTGACAATCACGCTGTTCGCCGGCAAGATGCAGTTTCAGAAGCCGAGCCTCGCCCCAGCGACCATGCCGTAAAGCGGCCTGGCTAAGTGTGTCGCGCAACCATGTAAGCGTTGCCTTGGCCAGCCGAAGATCCAGACCTGTTTCAAGGTAGAGGTCGGCCAGAGATTTAATATCCAACCCCTGCACCCATCCGCGATAGAACGCGAGATGATGCCGACCGACCTTGCGCTCAACCAAAGGCATGTTCTGTTGTCTCAGGTTAGACGCCGTCAGCAAGCGATCTTGCGAAGCTTACCGCCCGAGCGGAGCCAGACGGCGCAGCTTTATCCTGTACAGGATGCTCACTGCCAGAGGCAATTACTCTGGTCTGCACCCCGGTGCCAGATACGGCGGTCAAGCCAATGGCGGAAAGGGTACGTACTCGTTCAGCTCGAAGCCGTGATGGGACGGCTTTCAATGCTTTGTACAGCTCCGGGCTGGCCTCTTCTGTGACGGTCATGATGACGCGAAATCCGGTCACAAGGTGTTCCCCATCAGCCAGAAGCCGCGTGCATTCGAATACACCGCATCCTTGGGTGTGACTACCTTCAATTTATCGAATGTGTTCTGTACGGCATCGCGGAAGAAGGTTGCTCCTCCGCCAACGAGTACCACCAGGTCGGGCATCCTGCTCTCGATGCGCAGCGACTTCTGGATAGCCTCCAGCACCACCGGGCCAACGGTCTGGGCAGCCTGTTCAATGTATGGCGCCAGGTCAACGCGTTGTCCGAGTACCAATACCGTCGATTTTCCTGAACGTATGGCATTCTCAAGCGTCTCGGTGTTCACTGCGGATCCGTGATCCTTGGCGATCAGACGAGATGCCTCCTCCAGGACAACCGATGAGGCATTGAGGCTGGTGCCTGACGACTGCCGATGCAGATCCTTGTGCGCAATGACCACCCAGTCGACTGAGAAGAAGCCGGGATCGATAACCAGGACTTGGGCATCCTCGATGTCTGCATCCTCCTGGGCGATGTAGTCGAGAAGCCCCCCGATGGGTTGCGGGACCACCTTTACGTTTTCAACGGTGACTGCTCGCTTGGGGGTGACCTGATGGGTTCCTTGCATTTGCTCAACCAAAACCTTTTTCCGGTTCTCGTCGAGGTACTGTGAGACAGGGAGGCCGGTAACAAGGGTGTCGATCCTGTCCATCTCAGACAGAAGCAATCCAGCGTGAAACAGTGCCTTATAGGAATGACTGGATGCGTAATCGGCATGCAGCGAGCGTGTCCACATTTCCGCTCGGTCGGGCGATACACCAGCAACAAACTCCTCGTCCCCGACAAGGACGTGAAGAAAATCGGTCTGAACCTTTCCGTCGAAACGATTTCCGAATCTGTCGGCCGGAGCTGCGCCTGCCGGGCGAAGAATTGTTTGCGGTTTATCGCCGCTCTTGCTGAAAGCGAGCTTGAGATTGGAGTAGCCGATATCGATGCCAAGGATGTTCAAGATGACCTCCAGAGAACTTTGAGAGAACTGCGATTCGTATTTCCTGCGAGGCGAACTTTCAGGGAACTACCAGTGCACTCCTGGAAGACTTTCAAGCTTTGCCATGCAAGTTGTCCCTGCCTGATGACTGCCAGCGGACTGCTAGACAACTTAGCAGTGGCATGTCTCAAAACTGAGGCGAAAAGCATCCAAAGTTGATGCTTTTCGAATCGGATTCAGGCAATCGCTTTGCTAGGCTGATCGATCGCTACTTAAGTCAGGCAGTACGGCTAAACGCAATTAAATAGGTGGGATGGCTTATGACGCATGGTCAATTCAGCATCAGGAAAGGGTAGGGCGGTGCCAGTACATTCTTCGTCAATGTGGGGGATCTGGAGAACCTTTATCGCTCTTCATGCATTGACTGGTTTGGGCAGCAAAGGCGGTGCTTCTATAGAAGCGATTTGCCAGTACTTCGCTTCTATAGAAGCACCAAGCCCTTCATCGAATGCGTCCGGCAACCTTTCCAATCAACCCAAACACGTCTCTTCTATAGAAGCGATCGGGTACCGGATTGCTTCTATAGAAGCGAAGGAAATTCATCACGCAATATTTCATAGAAGCAATTCGTGGTCGGATTGCTTAGTAGTAATAGGAGCTCGGCAGCATGGAAAAACAAGACCCGTACATTGCGGCAAGAGATGCATTGGAAGACCGCATGGAGGCCCTGCATGACCTGGCGTACGAAATCGTTATGAAGCATTGGGAGGCTGTCAGGTCCTACGAGCGCCAATCTCCTGGATGGGAAAACAGGAGCACCCTGCAACTGCGGTGTGACAAGAAGGGCAACTCGATCAGGATCGATTGGTGTGGATTGAAGTGGTACGGGTCGAAGAAGCTGGACAACAGGAAGATGATCAGGATCACCATCACCAAGCCCCCTGGCAGCCACGGCTACCACCTGCCGAAGCTCTACGCGCATGCAAAGGAATGGGAAAAGCCGCTTATCAAGGACACCGAGGAAAAGCTGAGTGCGATTCGGCGCGAAGCCAGTCACGTCATCAAGGCCATCATTGCCGTCCGTTACGCTGCCAAGGTGGCCTCAAGCGATGCCGCCACTCTGTTGAAGGAGGGTGCGGACTGATGCCGCTGGAAAAGCCCAATTCTTACGACCATGCTCGATTGGCCGTAATGACCGATCCCTCCGTCAGGACGTGGGTCAAAAGCGCGTTAAAAGACCTTGAAGCGCGAGATCCCGTGGATGCCGCTAACGATGCAGACCTGGTGGCCAAGCTAATGGCCTTACGCAGTACTGAAGCCCTGAATCGATGGCGAAATGGGGGCGGCTGTGAAATGAGTACGAAATGACAGTTACCTCAAGCATGAAAGCCAAGGCACTTATACCGATCGCAGCATTTGCCGGCGCTGTGGTGGCAGGGTGGGTATATGACATCAAGGCGGCAAGGTATGCAGCCCAGTTCTACGTAGCGTTCAGCCTGCTCCTGTCCCCAATGCTGTTTAGGGAGTCCACTCTGAGGTGGATGGCGGAAACTGGAGAAATATGGCCCCTATGGCTCCAGATTTCAATTGGAACCGTGCTTGGCGCATTCATGGTGTGGGTGGGAGCCTACACGGAAGCTGCAGGCTGGATCGTGTCACTAATAATTGCGAGGATGGCATACCTTGATGCCAACACTCTGGCAAATGGTGGTACCCAAGAACCACAACCCATGAGCAGGCAGGTGAGGCGCAGAATCAAACGAAAGACACAAGCCAAGCATCGCGGTTACAGCAATTCAGGTGTCCAACGAAAGCGCGAAATGTCTGACGAGGATTGCAAATGAGTGCCTACGATCTGATTGATGCGAGCACGCCGGATGGGCGGATAAAGATCGCACAGTACGAACAGGAACAGGCCGAGAAGATCAAACGTGGCCAACAGCTGTACGCCAAGATCAAGCGTAGCAGCAAGTACTGCTACCAGAATGACCTGGCAATAGCTGATCCGAAGCGTTGGGGAGGTTTTCCATTTCCAGTTTTCGTTGAGGCTGGAGATCCCATGGGGTATATCGTCCAAGGTGGGCCCGGTGGTCAATACCGCCTCAGCGATGTGAGGCTGTACGTGATAGAAAATGGTCGCGAATTGAAAATTTTGTGAAGACACACCCAATGCCTTCAGATGTTGTCGAACGTACTGCGCATGGCTGATCATTCTAGGAGGGCATGATGCATTTTCCTTATCTCCCTCCTCCAGTGGTATCGCTTCCCGTGGCCGGGGAACTCGATCATATTTGGTCACCAATAGTCGGCGTTGGCGGGACGGCAACAGCGACACGGGATCGGTAACCAGCGGATGAGAAATGACTTTACTAACGTCGTTTATGGTGTTTAACTTCTTCAGTGTTAAGTGACATTAAAGGCGTTATTATCGTGACCCATGATTTCCGCAAGGCTCTGCAAACCTATCTGGCAACGACGCTGGGTATTGCCGCGCCTGCCTTGTTGGCCTGGCCTGGGGTGAAGACGCTGCCGCGCTATTTGGCGGAGGAGTTTGCCTTTCATGAACTCGAACTTTGGGGACAGGCGTGCTTGCTGATGGTGGCAAAGCAGGGGGCTCCCACGCCAGTCGATCTGCAAAAGCAGTTGCGACTCGTGGAGCGTCAGGCCAAGCTGCCCGTGATTTATGGGCAGGCCGGGATGACCGCGCGCCAGCGGCAGCGGCTTCTGGAATTGTTCGTGCCCTTTGTCGTACCGGGCCGGCAGTTGTTTTTGCCCCCTCTGGGCGTCGATTTGCGCGAGCACTACGCAGCGCAGGCTCGACAACATGCCCCGGCTTTGGGGCCGGCGGCGCAGGCGGTCTTACTGGCGGGCTTGCTGGGGTTTTGGGAGGGTGACAGCCATGCTTCGGCGATTGCGCGTCAGTTCGGTTACAGCGCCATGACCTTGTCGCGCGCGCGGCGTGAATTGCTGGATCGGGGATTTGTGCATTTGGACGGAACAGGGCGCGGTGCCCGATGGGCCTTGAATGGGGCACGCCTGGTGGTTTGGCAGTCGGCACGACCGGCTTTGCGCTCGCCAGTCGTGCGACGCGTATGGTGCGCGCTGCCCGACGATGAGCTGGCACGACTGCCGGTGGCCGGGCTGGCGGCACTGGCGGCCAATTCGATGCTGGCCGCCCCAGCCGTTCCAGTGACCGCGCTGACCGAGGCGGCATGGCGCGAACTGACGCATCGTTTGCCGGGTTTGCGCACGGCGGACGAGGCTTTTGACGGCGCGGTCGAACTGGAGCTGTGGTCCTATGAGCCGCGCATCCTGATGGACCCATCGGTCCGTTGTGTCGATCGCTATTCGTTGTTCCTGAGTTTGCAGGCTGAGGCCGAGGTAGATGAGCGGGTGGCGCAGGCTCTGGAAGTCATGATGAAGGACGCTGAAGAATGAGCGCACCACACGGGCTGGAGGTGTTTCGGCAATACTTTGCCGATTTCGCAGATCAGTATGTCCTGATCGGTGGCACGGCAAGCTTTTTGGCGATGGATGCGGCGGGGCTGGATGCGCGGCTGACCAAGGATCTCGACATCGTCTTGCTGGCGGAGGCGCTGACGCCAGAATTTGGTCGCACTTTCTGGCGTTTCGTCGATGCTGGCGGTTATGGGGTGCAGCAGGAAGCGGCTGCACCGCGCCGGTTCTACCGTTTCAGCAAGCCCGCCGATCCGGCTTTTCCGGCCATGCTGGAGCTTTTTTCACGGCTGCCCGATGGCATTCGCAACTCGCCTCCACGGGTGCTGACACCCATTCCGTTCGATGAATCGGTCGCCAGTCTTTCCGCAATTCTGCTGGATGACGAGTATTACGCCATGCTGCATCAGGGCATGGTGCGCTTTGAGGGGCTGTCGTGGGTAAATGAGCGGGTTCTGATTCCGTTGAAGATGAAGGCATGGCTCGATCTGCGGGAGCGCAAGGCGGCAGGCCATGCGGTGGATGAGAAGGACATCCGCAAGCATTTCAACGACGTGTTGAGGTTGAGCCGCATCCTGCCGCTGGATGCCCGAGTGCCTCTGCCCGAGGCTGTCGGCGCGGACGTGGCGACTTTTATCGGTGCAGCACAAAGCCAGCCGGACCATACGGCCAGTCTCAAGCTTGGCACAGGCGTGACGCTGGCTTCCCTGCTGAACGATTTGCAGCGAGTATTTGTCTGAACGAGTGACTCCTTCCCATCGATGAACATATGTGGCATCGATTTAGGGAAACGCTGAACAATCCGTCGAGAATTTGTGTGACGGCATTAAATTGAGTGGAAATGGCGAACCGTGACCGAATTGCATCGATGGAGGGGACCTGGCAGTAGAAGGAATCGGGGTATTCCCTCATTTTTCGCTCATACCGGACACACCTCTCCCGTCAATGGTCCATAAGCCTCCAACGCGTCCACCTATCTAGGCAAGGTAGCTGAGGGTACACGTGTCCATTTTGTTGGGAGGTGGACACATGGACAAACTAGAGATAATGCACTCGTGGTAGTTGTCACGCTCCACTCGGGGGCAACGTAACTCAGGTCGGGGCCGTGAAGTCCAGGCTGTTTTCGGACAATGTAGCCCCTATGCCCCGGATACCGGCAAGCGCCCCGAGGGGAATGCCCACATCTCCTGCACGCGGAACCTGCGATTCCGTCGGGTTGATACGGATAATCGGGCACTGTTGCCTGTGGCTGAACTCTCGCATGCTGGGTATGGCGGTGCCAGCCCCGATCTCGATGATCACGGGCCGTTCAGATGTCCGCCGCCATGTAGTGAACCGGGATGACTGAATTCGCGTCCTGCCTTCAGACCAAGACCAATCGCTGAACATCAGGATGGCGGGCCGGGCCAGACCACCGCAGTTGATACAGCGGGGCATTTCGCTCTGGATCCTGCAATGCTCTTCGTCGATCACCGGATGAAATTCATGCGATGGCCAGATGGCATCTGTGCAGGGTTCCAAGCACTGGAGATGGTGAATCGAGCCGTGACACTCGACTACCAGGGTTTCCGGAAAGCCGCTTTTCTGGAACTGACCGTCGACATTGCTGGTGAATACGAAGCCGCCGAACGGCATTTCGTCCACCATGGCTTTCAGCAAGTGGAAGCCTTCGTGAGGCACAGTGGCCCGGTACAGATTCAGTCTGTGGCCATAAAACCCCCAAGCTAGCGTCGGATCCCTTTCGAAGGTGGCCGGCGATGCGATCTCCTCGAAGCGGATCTTCGCCCGACCAAGGGCTGGATAGGCTTGCCAGAACCCGCCTATCCCCCGAAAATTGGGCAGACCAGAATCGACGCCCATGCCAGCGCCAGCAGCAATAATCAGGCTGTCGGCCTCGTCAATCAGGTGTGCTGCTGCGTTGAAACGCCTCTCCAATTCCTCTGCTGAAATCTCTGTCACTCGCACTCCTCTACTTCTGACCTTCGAGTCGAGCCGCTCGCTCGGAAAGAATGCGCTTGATCCTGTCGTCAGCTTGGTTTTTGCCTTCCCACTTCATATGAGATGTGATGCATTGATATGGCTTGCGTATTTTCATGGTTCGACGCCTCGTCCCAATGGTGAAGATGGCAACGATGATCGCGACAACGAGTAGGAAGTACATTACATCCATGATTGTTTCCTCGTAGCTGAATCTCAAAGTACCAATCACTCCACTCCTGTAAAGCGGACGTGCATTCCGTATCCCCGCCACAAAGGTATAGCTGGCTCATTTTCGGAACTGAATGGCTGTTCCATGCTGACCATGGCCACCGACGCGAAATGTCCAATTCGGCTGATCCTGGAGCAGTCTGCTGCTATCAACTGCCAGTTCTGAGGACGGTGGGCATGGTTTTCGGGATAGCGTACTGATCGAACCACCACCCATTCAGGTCCTTTGCTGTCGCCGATATACCAGATGGCAGGATCGACTTCGGGATTGCCCTGCCAGGACATGAGTTGGAATTCCTGTGTCTCCAGATGGTCACGCACGATCTGGACAGCCATGTCGTGCAATTCCCATGGAGTCATTTCGATTTTCTCATCCGTCACCAAAGCAACCGGATCGATCGGCCTACGGGATTGAGCATCAACAATTCCCCATCCAGGATGAACAGGAAGCCAGTTTCCACCCAGAAGCTGCTTCTGCATTGGCAAAATGCAGGCGTGGCCATTTGCACCTTCGGCGAGAGCGAATAGCCCGCGCAGGCTCCCCGGGCCATTGATCTTCCCATCTACATCCTCGACACGGATGAAGAACAGCTGATTGCCAAGCCGGAAGGATAGGTGTTCAAGAAAAGGGGGATAGGGATGCGCTCGCAACCATGCCTGAATCCCTCCATCCACTTGCCTGTTCAGATGCATCCCCGCTGCTTGCCAGCACTTGAGGAAGTCCTGCGACATCTCCTGCATTTCGACATCGTACATATCTCATACCTCCAGGGTGATCACACCGGGGGCCAACCCCTCTTCGTACATCAAGCGCTGAAACTCTGGCCCGTTTTCGGCTGGGACGGTCAACGTCAGCATGCCAGTAGCGACGGTTTCCCATCCCCCGCCCATGGCATGCAAGTGCTTGGCAAGCGGGTGATCGTTATTAAATTTCGATGCGAGAAATCGAAAATGGAGGTGGCGACGAGGGACAAGCACCGACGTGATCCTCAGTGTTCCATCGTCAGTCTGGTCGGCCGTGAACTCGTCACCCCAATACAACCTGAGCCCGGAGAATGGCCCCATCAACCGTTCAGCCAGGCGATAACGATTCCCGCCAAGCGGGACGACACCAACGTCTTCCTCGTCCCAACCCTTGCCGCGCACGAGGTCGAGTTCGCCGCGCTCATTCCAGAAGGGGCCACCGGAGTCTCCATCGGCGGGATAAAGGAGGACAGCCTCAACGGCTTCCTCGACAAGGCCGTAGAAAGCGCTCGGATACTCCGGTTTCACCTTGGCGACATCTTGCATATTTCCTCCCTCTGACGGCATTGCGTAAATGCCCAACTAGCCTTCATCGTTGGCAGACCCATCGTAATGAACGATGCCCGTCTTTCGACCAACCAAAATCACCCGACTACTCCGGAGTGCATATTCAGAACGACCATCGCCCCACGGTGCCTGTATCCACCAGCAAGGTTCCACCGGCTCGTTATAGATGTGGAATCGAGGCGGTTTTCTGCCGTGACAGATCAGGGCGAGATCGGTCTGAGCCATTTTCTTGGACGCGATCTCCAGCGCATCCCGCCGAGTGACCGGCGGGAACAAGTAGATGCGCAACTTATCAATCACGTTATTGATCATCACCGTCTCAATCGCCCTTCCAGACAAACGCATACAGCGGCTTGCTGCACCACGCCTTGAGTTCCTTTGCAAACTGCGCGGCATCATCGGGGTTCAGATGGAAACGAATGTCCGCCCGAAATGGGGCGCCGTCATCAAGCCAGTCCTGAAAAATGCTGAAGCGCAGAACTCTTTTCCCCTCTTCATGCGGCATGACCGTAAGTTGGAAGTCGAAAATCTCGTCGTCCTTTGCCCTGCACCGTTCGTCGACCGGTGGCGATTCCTCGCTCAACGACTCGGCTTCCAAGGCAGACACTGCACCGAGAAGCATCGGAATTTTTGCGTAAATATGTATTGATGCACGCACTCGGTCGCTGCCGACGGTGAAGTGGCAAAACGTATCCGGATCGGAATACTGCGGCTCAATAAGAAAATATCGCTGGCGCATCGTTATCTCCAATGTCTTGTCGTTACTTCGCCAGCGCAAGCCACGCGTGACCCAGCACCTGGTCGCGAGTCTGAACATAGCCCTCTTCCGGATCTTCATCGCGCCCCATGTCCCAGTGCTGCGGATCGAACTCCGTGGTGAAGAAGCGGCGAAGCTCAGATTTCAGCGCTGACGCCAAGGTAGCCCGATCGACAACACCTTCCAGCAAGATTTCGTTATCGTAACTGCGCGTGACGCGCAACAGGACGCGGGATGGATTCTCGGTGCGTAGTACGGTCAACACAGCTATCCGGCCTTCTTCGTCGATCTCCATCTGGATCGGAAGGTCGCCTTCGTCAATCTCCCGCCCCCATGCGACCAACTCGGGAAATGGATCGAACACATCGGACAAGTGAATTGAGACCGTGGTGGCATCGAGCGTCAGGTGCAACTTTGCCCAACCGTATTCCTCCATCTCCAAGCGCACGCCAAGATTTGCGTTGGGCAGGCCAGGGCGGATCACAAACCACTTCGACGGTTCTTCGGCAGGCCTGATCAACCCTCGTCGAGCCCAACGATCTGCGCTGTAGGAATGCAAAACCCCTGTGTCGCCGCACACATAGAACGGCGTCAAGGCCGACCACCCACCGAAACGATCCGATCCGCGTAGTCCGTGGTACCACTCCATCAATTCGCCAAAACTGCGCCAATGGAAGTTGCTTGTTTCGGTCACATGGACCACCCCAGTCGGATTGTCCAGAACTAAGATGACGTAATCGAATGACTCGTGCAGTCGCTTGAACAGCCCGGGACCAGGCTTGAGCGCGAAAAATCCATCCATGCCCTCCCGGTCCTCAATCATCAACTCGCCGCCGAAGGCATCATCAAGCTTGGCCTGTACGGCACGTCGCCGATCAGACATCGTGATGTTCTTCGTGCCACGAATCAGTGCAGGAATTTCCAGCAATGAGGTGCGCACCTTTACATCTCGGCACAGGCTTATTGGAAGCACCAGCCCAACGCGAGGCGCGACGCCAGGACGGTCTCCGCCCGTCTGCTTGCCAATGGCAAAGAGCCCGGCCGCCTCATTCGTCGTCCGCTCGCGAAGCTCACGATCAGATGCCCCGTATTGCGCGATGTAAATGAAGGGCAGTATTTCGTCCAGTAGGCCGAGCAACTGGCCAGCGTTGCGGGCGATCCCGCGATCCGGTGGTTGCCCCTCTGGTTTGTTGTTTTTGCTCCAGGCTAGTTTCATTGTTTTTCTCCCTCAGTCTGGCTGATGTCCGCGATACTCAACCACCCATCCTTGCGATACAGTTTGATGACAGGGCTCTCTCCCATGGCTGTTTGGAGCTCCGTGGCAATGCTGATCTCCTCTTGCTCATGGCGTTCCCACCAAGCGTCATCGCCAGTCGCCGGAGGATTCTCCGTTTCATCAAAATCATGCTGCCAAGCAGCGATACGCCGTACCAGAACGAATGGGAGATCGAGGAGGTCGTAGGCCAGCATCTGTCCCTTTTCATTCCACAAGCCACTGCTACAGAGCTCGCACGAAAGTCGAATTTCGTTCAGTCGCCTAGTAAATGCCTCGCGTCGATTCCGATTCGCCGTGACCCGTTGAGGTACGTTGCGCTTCACCAGAGTCGATTCGGGATTCGATAGCTGTGTGCCATCGACGAAGAAGTACTTCGCATCCAAGCGAAGATCCATCGCGAGCCAGAGGAGTTCTTCGATGGAATCCGGGATCGCCAAATCAAAAATGCGCTTGGGACATTTCTGGTCTGCAATCACGCAGAGTTCATCGATCTGCGCCAGCACCTCGAGAGGCTCCTTCAATATTCCGTCGCGGAGATATTGGATAGTCCAGTTCCTGCAGTGTCGTGTCCATGCCTTGACCCAGTCGTCAGGAACAAGATCCGGTGGCGCAATGATTAATACGTCGCAGTTGATTTTCTGAAGAAGTAGAGATTCCGCCCAAGCTCTGGCGGCCGGTGTCGAGAAAACAATGCCGACAGTCTTGTGGGCGATTGGGGGGACATACTCAAGGCGACACGTCTTGGGTTCAATGCCAATGAACGCGTCGTTCATTTTGAAAGGCTGCGTGTAATTTTCGGGATTGATCAGTGCAGCCTTGAAGTCATCAACATCTGTCGCACCGCTGGCCGACATCAGGAACTTCACGTAGGCCGACTCCGGCCAACACGTGCAAAGCCAGTGCAGAACCAGAAATCGATGCACATTGTCTTCGTCGGTATCGCAATCTAGCACCTTGAAGTAGTAGACCGGCTCTCCCAGCACCTTTTCGAGACGATCCGCGACCACACGCATTGAGTCGCGCCATGTATCAAATCTCGCGCCGTAGTCATCATCCTCGACCCAAGGAGGGCCAGGCACAAACTCGATCATCGCCTTGGCCGGCGGTTCATCCGGAAGACTAGCAATTGACCATGGGGAATCCCAGTTGTCGGGTCCCGTGAACATTGGGGTGCTCACAACCGTCGCCACAGCCCGGTCAAGGAAGTCGGCAACATGGTCCGACACCAGGTTCTCTTGGCGCAGGTGCAGAAGCAGGACTGGAACAGGTATGTGCTCGTCAGGGTTCATCTCCAGGTAATCGTAGAAGACGACCCGCTGCGTCGAGTCCAACTGCTCCTTCAACCCTAACCACTCTGCGTCCGCCTTCGCATTTGCGTCCTCAGCCGGTACGCCCTGATGCTTGAACAGCAGCGCCATGGCACTACGGGCGTCAACATAAGGAATATGCTGGCCAGCGGGCGGTTCCAGAAACGTAATTGTCTCTTGCCACCTGTCTTTTCCCGGTTTGTCCGAGAACCCGTCAATGATTGCCACCCACTGCGGCTCCAGCCCGGAGATCGGTAGCACTCTCTGTAGTGCATTTAAATTGATCATTGGCAACCTCTCTCGGTGGTCATGTTCGAATCAGTCCGTCTGCTTCCGAAGCCAAGCCGGAATATCGAATCCACCCGTCTTCTTGCCACTGACTGTCTCTTGGTCCGCGTCCTCCTCGATGTCTTTCCAGACAGTAATGAAGTAGGGGCCAAGCTCCTCGCCACGCACGATGACGTAGCCCTGCCGAATATCCTTGCTGCCCCACGCGCTGATCCAAGGGGCGGTGAAACTCCAAAGGCTGCCGTGCGGATCCATGCCCTCGCAGAACTCCTTCCATGCCGCGTTCAGATGTCCGAATGGCACATTCGGCGCGGCCCCCAAGGGATCAAAAACCATCTCCAGCTGTTCGACTTCCTGGAGGCTCAACTGCGTCTGCAAATCATTGCGAGTGACAGCAAATTCGGTCTCCTCCGAGGGGGAGCGGTTTCCTTTGTCAAAGAAGCGATATTTCATCTCAAAGAAAAACAGCACCGGCCAGAACGGAACAAAAATTAAGCCGGCCAATGCAGTGCCGAGAATATTCAAAATGCGGGACAAGAACCCCTTCCTTGCGGACTGGAAGGCGCTCGCCACACTCCGGATTGATTGGTCTTTCTTCTCCTCGACGAACTTGTAATAGATGATCCAGAGGAGCATTGAACCGGCGCTAATCCCGAGGTACCAATAGAGATAGATCATGGTGCATCCCCCTCCGCTTGCTTGCCACGTGGGAAGACCGTCATTCCACCGAGCCCGTAACCCTCTGGGCCACCGTCACCTTCAACATTTCCGTTCTGGCGCACGCGGGTATTCTTGAGGACGCCTTTCTCGATCTCCAGAAACAGATCCCGCTCGTAGGTGCTGCCGTATCCCATGTGGACATAATTAAGCAGCTTGCCTTGCGGAATCCGGATCGTTCCGGAATACCAGTGTGCGAAAGCACGATCGGGATAGTCGGGAAAAATGGTGGCCACGGAAGCCTCTCCGCCGCCTTCCAAATCCCCTCGCAACTTGATTAAATACAAACGGCCGTCGACGATTTCCCAGGTGCCGACATAGCCGCGCCACAATGCGGTGCAGTTGTCTTCGAATCTCGGTCGATCACCGCCCATGGCGAAGTAATCCCCCAGGGGATTGGTACACATCGAGAGTTGTTGGCCCTCGTAGATAAGTCCTTCTGAAATCTGCGCAGTCATGCTTTCTCCTCCGGGGATGCCGTACAGCGATCCAGCACGGAGAGCGTCAGTGCATAGATGCCAGGGCGTTTTTCCTCTCGCGGGCCCGCCACGTTGAGCGTGCTGAACCTGCCCGCGATCAGCCACTCAGTAATGCGGCCTGCCGATTCGTCTGGCGCGCATTGATCGAGTTGAACCACAAGATGCGACTTACCCATGCGCTCGGCAAACTGCTGCGTCTGCAGTGTGCCCCCGTCCAATTCCCCTAAATTGAGAATCAGTGTTGCGTCGCTGTCCTGCACATTGAGCTTCGTGCGCTGGCGGTAACCGGCCGATTCGGTTTCGCGTAGCTGGTATTTCACTGACAGAGTGCCATCTGAGGCGCGACGCCCCTGGGGACACCAGCCGCCATGCGGGATGTGATGGTTGCATGCCCAGTCCAAGGCCGCGCGATCGACACCTGTCTGCCCACCGGAAACGACTGTTTTCGGAAACCAGTCGGGGGATGACGTCCTCAGACGTCGAGGAAGAACCGTTTCCACAATCGCGCCACCGGCAAGAATCTCAACACGCTCATTGATGCGCTGGTTTGGATCCTCAACCGGTTTCTCGTAATATATCCGTGCCGCATCGCCCAACTCCGCTTTGAGCCTGCGAGCCAATCCCATGCCTCGCTCGTGAAAGTTCGGCCAATCCAGAAGCGCGACCCCTGCTTCCCATTCGGTCGGCGCTCGCTCGAATTCCGTCTGCCAGGCAGCAAAGGCTTCCTGCAGTTCTTCGGAGATCGGGTGATCGCCGCCCCAGTCGGAGGTATCAGCATGGTTGGGGCCAAGCGTGTCCGTCCCTTCCCGGTTGATCCAACCGTAAGCACCGCCGTAATCCGGCATGATCGTGTAACGCACCATGGACTGGCACTCAGCTTCGCGATTCACGTTTCCCCTCCATATTTGCAGGCCGAGAATCAGGCTGAAGCCAGAAATCCTCCGTGGCCACGCCGTACAGCGGAATAGCCTTGATTGTTTGCAAATCCGCCAACCACAGTACGGGCACCTTCACCTTCACGAACGTTCCAGTCAGATCGGCAAAAACCTCCGCTTGACCCCGGTGGCGAAACGGCTTCGTGATTGGCACGCCAGACCGGTTGCGCACGACCCAGCCATCATCGGCAAGCTCAACCCAACGGGTGTTGCTGCGGACCGTCATGCTGGTCTGCGCCAATTCGAGATTCAGGGCCTTGGCAATCGATCGAGCAGCGTCCGGCAAGGCAGACCGATAAAGCGCTTCCGGTGGGCCAAAGCTTCTCCAGCGCGCTGACTGGAGTTCGGCCGTACTCCAGGCCACGCCATCCAGCTTCTGCACCTGCGACCACCACAGCATCAACTTCAATGCCAGCAGAGGCCAGTCCTTCCGAAACGGCGCATCTGGTGGCGGTGCTTTGTTCTGCGTTGAAGAATCATCCTTGGCTGCCGCATGAAGATCGGCATGCCAATCGCTCTGGATTTCATCCAAGAACAACACTCGCCGTCCGTCGTCGGTTTCCCGAATACCTGTCCGGACGTGGACGAGGGCGTTGCGTGTCCGATAGTGGCGCGGCTTGTAACTACCGGGCCAATCATCCAGTTGAATTAATATCTCGCGATAGCCGTCGTTTCCCGGCAGAGAGTAGCGCTCCCATTTCGCCAAGGCATGTTCCCTGCCCATCGACGAGAAGCGCTGGTTGATTTTGTGCTCGGCATATTCAATGGCATCCTCTGGCGAATCGAAGCCCTCCGGCAGTTGTGCAATGAGCTTGCCTCGCTCGTCGAGCACCCACCACCAATCTGCTCGTTTCGTAAACAGGTCGGTGTAGCGGCAACGCACGACAGACCACCCCAGCGCCCGATGCCGATAACGAATGACATACCAACTCCCGTCGCCCTTGGATCCCCACAGGCCGCGCTTCTTATAGTCTTTCGCCGGCACCCACTGGCAGCACTCGTTCCACCCTGCCATCGTCTTGAAGCCAAACCGCGATTCGCAGACAAACTTCGGCGTCACGTGTCGAAGATTGATCAGACGGACAACCTGTGCCTGCGACAACGTTTCCCCTGCAAATTGGGTTTCAAGGCGAATCAGCACGCCTGACTCGTCCAACTCCTCGGGCTTCACTCCTTTGCTAGTCATTGCTCGCAGGGTTGCCGCCCATTGCTCGGCGCTGGCTCGCTTCAACCCCAGCCCACGAATCAGACTTGGTAGGGATGACGTCAGGGGCGGCCGCGCTAATTCGATGCTGTAGAGGTTTTCCGGGAAGCGGGGGCGCTTTGCCAGTTCCTCCAAAAAATGCCCCACGAGGGCTTCATACCATTGGCTGAAGCGATCCAACTCCGGCGACTTGCGCTCCCGCAAATCCGCCACCCATTCGGCTGCCGACTTGCCCGTGAAGCGATGCGTCCCAAAACCACGCTCCCGACGCACAACATCAAGCAGGGGCGCGTAATCCCAATACGTCGCACTTTTATTAAGGCGATAGCGCTGGCGGCGCTGACGTTCGTCAAACCGACTTTCGCTCAACCCCAGCATAGTGCCATCCAGTGCGGTAAAGGAAAAATGGGGCGGTGCTTTGGCAGGCATGGCGACATCCACTAAAGCAGCTTGGGCCGCATCCCCTTGGCGCGCTGACTGGCCTCACGCAGCATTTCATCGACATTGCCGTCGAGCGTGAAATCGACATTCAGGTGTTCCACGTCGACAGTGGCCACAATCCATGGACGCCACAGACTCTCTGTGCGTGCGGCCTGGCGTGCAAGAACCTCCGCAGCCCATGCCGGAGCATTGATCGCCAGGACGACGTCGAACCAGGGCCGCACGCGCAGCAGCGCATCCCCTAACCAGCTATGGAAAGTTCTTCCGCCGACTTCTTCCTGGGGCGCCACCAGCACATCACGGCAGCCGGCATCCTCAAACGCCTTGGTTTCCCCACACACAACCAGCAAGGGATCGCCGCCCTGGCTCTGCCATTCAGCGATGACGAGAGCCAATGTGGAACGAGTGGCCGTTGACGCTTCGGAGCCCATGACCACAACGGTCTTCTCGTAATCGAAAAGCGTCATTCCTCGGCCAGGAAATGCCAGTACGGGCCCAAGTTTGCTGTGACGGCGGTCTGCGATTCGTTCCAGTGAGACCCGGCGGCCGTCAGGATGCTGCCGCCGATAGAGGGCCCAGCCGTCGCCGATCTCTCTGTCGAAACCCGTTATCTCGCCCTCGTCTCGTACTGACAAGATGACGTTGCTTAAGCGCCGGCCGTGCACCTCAACCAATTCCTTGACGGTGGTAGCACCCATGCCGCCCCCTTCGATGAACAGATCACCTTGGGACAGCCCTTCGCTGAAAAACCAGATTTCCGAGTCCCACGCTTCGTTGTCGATCGTTCGATTGACAAGGGCACCGAGGTGCAGGGCATTGCCGGCATGATGCCCCGTGCGCTGGGCGCGCCGGCGCTGCTCGGTAGCCAGCATGCGTAGTACGCGATAGTCACCATTGGCACGGTACGCCACAGAGACAAGTTCCGTATCGCGTAGGAGTTGATCCAGCTGCTTATAGAAGGCGGGGGTATGCACGGGCTCGTTGGGCTCATGCTCCCGAGATTTCTGGCGGGCGATTTCACGGTCAAGAAAGCAGTACGCGTGTTCGCCAGCGCGGACGGATGAAACAACGTGGCGCAGGAGGTGGTCATTCCATGCAAGGCGGCTCTGAGCCGCCCGAGCCATAGCCAATGCCTGCTGGGCAAACGAGTGCATCACGCCTGAGTCACGGTGATTCAACCATGCCTCATCCTCGGGTTCCGTGTCATCCCATGCCCAATAGAACAGTTGATCGAAATCCTGGAACGGCATCGTCCCCTCTGGCCAGGCATGTGTTTGCCCTTCGGCGCGTGGTGCAGATTTCTCGCGGGCACGCGCCACCCGACTGGCAACACCAGGCGGAAGTTTGTCGAGGACAACCGACGTGTAGGCCCAGATGTCTCCCGGGCGATCAATCAAGAGCAGTTCGTATACTCGGTGCGCGTTCTCCGCCGCCTCGATCAGCTGCATCAATGGGCGCGAGTCAAGGCGCACGCAGAAGCGATGCTTTGAATTTCGGAAGCCCACCTCGCCGAAATCAACCACTAGTTCGTTCTGATATGCAGTCATTGGACATCTCCCGCCCAGAGGGGCCGTTGGTCATTCATAGATAACCATCCCTGTCTGGACTGATCAGGCTGTTGGCAAAAAGGCGCGACACCTCCGTCGACAGTGCTTCGTTTTCCGATTCAGGAAAGCCATAGCTCTCGAACAAATAGTTCACGGCGGTAAAGGCCCGCTCCAAAAAGCGTCGCAGGCCATCTGGATCGATGTGGGCGGCACCTGGCACGACCTCGATTGATGAAGCCAAGCACAACGCGATCAACTTGATGGAGTCATCCACCTGGTTGAAGAAAAACAACCAGAACGGCCACTGCTCATCCAAGGCGCGGAGAAACCGGCAAACCTCTGGGATCTCGAACAGCTCGCGCGGATCTGTGTCATAGCCTGAGATCACCAGCGACAGCCGTCCCTTGTAAACCCACGCATGGTCAGGATGAGCAGTCGGTACCAGGGAGTGCAGGAAGTCGAGGGATTCATCGAGGTCAAGCGCCTCAACCTGTTGGCGCGAGATAACAAAAAACACGGGATCAGATAGACCCGGGCGAAGATCAAAAATCGGCGCGGAGATCTCTGGCTGGTCAGGTTCTCTATCCGCGTCATCCTCGCCACCGTCCTCGTCTTCCTCCGGGTCATCCTCCTCGTCATCCTCGAGTTCGTCGAAACCCTCTTCATGCCGCTGCAGGAACCGGCTAATGCTAGAGCTTTCATGATTCTCTGCGACCGAAAGCAGACTCTCTTTCAGCATGGCAACGATCTCGTCAACATCTACCGGAATGTTCAGATCGCCTTCATCATCGCTCTGACGATCATCGATGTAGTCTTGGCCGCTCTCGGTGACCGTCCATAGAGCGAGTCGGGCATTTTTGTCGAGCATCTCGATATATCCGGCGAGCAGGTTCTCGATGGTCTCGACGTAGGTTTCCCAGAAGAAGGATTGCTCGTCCTGTACCTGGACACAGACTTCCTCCCAGACATTTTTGAGACCGGAGTCGCCTGAGAGCATCTCTTGAGAGTCCATGGCCTCTAAACTCTGGATGGCATCCTGGATCAACTTGTCCGACAGCTGGGATGCCCAGGCAGCGACGAGGTGTTGTTCGATGCGCATCCGATCACCCCTTCAGAGAAGCTCTGAATGCCTGGCAAGAAGCCCATCAAATACAGCTTCCAGACCAGGATGAACCCCACGTAGGCCAGCCACGACCCGGGCGGCCCAGTCGAAATACGCCTGCTTACGTTCGGCAGACCAATCCGCCGGCGGCGAGGCCAGAATGTCCCGCAGATTGCAGATTTTGTCGGCGAGCTTCACCAACTTAGCCTCGGTCGAGATGTGCGGCGCGTGCCTGACCTGTTCCTCCTTCCGAACCTCTTTGGCGAGCGATTTGTCGTCAGTTACTTCAAGGACAACATTCACGATGGCCGAACCGAAGGTTTCATTCAACTCCTGTGGCGTGGTGTCAGTATCTTCAATGGTGTCGTGTAGCAGAGCAGCACACAGCACAACCGGGTCATCCACATTCCCCTCGTTAGCCAAAACGCTGGCCAGTGCGATGGGATGGTTGATGTAGGGCGACGCCTCGGCATCTTTTCGCCGCTGGTTGCAGTGCTTGTCTGCTGCAAACTGAGTGGCTTTGATGATGAGTCCGAGTTGTTGCGATGTTGTCCGTGTCATTGTCCATTTCTCCTTTTCCAATTTCTGTCTGGTAATACTGGCCTGCCTATCGTGACCTATCGCAAGGCGAGATCTAACCGAATCATTCTATGACGATGGACTCTATCCTGGCTCCCATGATCGGTACGCCTTTTGCCTTGGTTTGTCTGCCTTGTACCCACATCGACCCTTCCGCATCATCTCCGATGTGTGGGACATAGCCTTCAAGTACGCGCTCAGACACGAACACGGGCAGTCGGAACTCGGCGTCCCCTGGACGCATCAGGACCATCTCCAAGCGGTAGACCTTTTGATTGTCGTGGTCGAACACATCAATCGCCTCGATTACCCCTTGGAACTGGGCCTCATCGCATTGATCGCCCTCGCGGGGCAGAAAGATGGCAGCCCCCGTCATATGCACATCAACCGGCCGGTCAGCCTGCTCATCCGACTCACCATTTTCCAGCCGCCGTTGCCTTTCCATTTCCCACAGTGCTCCAGTGCATATCGCGATGGAGCGCATGCGGATCGGTGCCAGTCGGTATGCAAGCCCGGCAAGCGAGTACTCCACTACACTCCCTGGTCCCAGAGATGAACTGCCAGCGAAGAACATCGTATCGAAAAAGGTAATGGACACCTCGTCGTCGATGAGCTCAGCGTGTATCCACCCTTCGATTCCATACTCCCAAGGCTCGACTCGTCGAATCGTCAGTGGGTAAGTGATACCTTCGAGCACAACTGGATAGGCAGAAAACAGGTAATGGCTTCTTTCGGGCGAATCCGACACCAGGAGGATCTGATTGGCAAGAATGGGCGAGCCCCGGCGCAGGCAAACCACTTCCTCGGCGCGTTCGGTCCCGTGTTTGACATCCCTGCAAGGTGCCTTGCAAATTAGTGTTGCTTCCTGGCAGTCGCGCTCAATGCCCTCATGGATATATCTATCCAAGTCATAAAGTGTGCTCCAGTGATCACCGTGTCCAGGCATGACTGCACCTTTCATTCATTCTGGCCAGTTTCTCAAACGAAAGGCTCATGACATGAGCCATATTGTGGATCTAATATCACCTAGCTGATCAACCTCCCTTGGTCAGAGTGTTGGTGTTTGTGCTTTTCACGAGAGTGATCGCTGCGAGGCAGTCCTGCTTGTTCCGGTAGGATTCGCCGCTTGCAATGATTTCGTTATTCGCAGCTCGTAAACGCCAGCGCCACTGTCCACCGGTAGATGAAATGAGCCCCTGCGTCTGTTGATAGATTTCGAAGTACATGAATTGCCTCCTGTTCAGTAAGGAATTGGTGCATCTGGCATTTCCTTATGCCGCATCAAAAGTTACGCTTGCAGGGGTTTGATAACGAAAATTCCCCTATTCTTTTTGGGAGGAGATATGTGGCCATTCTTTCGCCACCATAAGAAAAACAACTCGGAGGGCTATCCCGCCGCACTTGATCATCGCCCGCGACCAATGCGCTTCGCCCAACTGGTCGATGGAATGGGTGATTTCAGGGATCTTGGTAACCACGATACGGCGCTCAAGTTCTGGTTGCCCGAACCTGCGGCCGAGGCGATCAAAGAGCTTTGTGAGCGGAATGGCGATTCAATGAGTGAGGCGTTGCGTCAGTTTTTCGCGCAGCATTGCTACGGGATTTACGCCTTTCAGTTCATGAACGAGGCCCGCCCTGGGCTATTCCGAGACCCTGCGCCACCGATGTTTTCACTAGCGCGGGTTGAGACTCCACCAGGGAAGAAGCGCATTGACACTTATTGGGTACCCGAGCTTGGCAAGAATGTCATGCCGATCAAGGTTTGGATTCCAGAGCGAATGAGGTCAGACCTTCAGGCATTGGCCGACCATGTGGGTATCAAACTTTCTCAATACACCCGTGAAATTGTCATTTCGCGCTTGCTTGGCCATGGTACTTTGCCCAAGCGCCCCGAAATGATTGAAGCGGGACCCCTTCCATCAGCCGAGGAATGGTGTCAGGGCAAGCCCGTCCCGATGCAGCAGGTCAGCAGGGAAGAGTACTGGAGCGCGGCAGAAGGGGAAATGCGTACCGAGTGGGAGGATGAATAGACACAGAAGTAGGAGCGTAATCTGGCATGATCTTGCAACGCATCATGGACTGGTGACTTCTTATTAACTTGCTTTCTTCAACTCAATATCACCCCGAAGAAGAAAGTCACTCAGTAGCTTTGCAGCTTTGATATTGACCCGGGACATTGGGAGCGTTGTACCTTCCAAGTCTTCAAAGTAGGCCTTGGCCTTTTGCTTATCCACCGTTGCCTTAAGATCATCAAATCGTCCATATTCGTTGAGATTGGCTTCAGTGACATGGATGTTCATCAGGGCAATCAGCTTTGTTGCGTCTAGGCCAAGAATTGAGACGATGGCTGCTATTTCTTTGTCTTTGGCCGCTGTTTTGTAGTCGGTTAGGTAATCGCGGAAGGTGCGGAGGGGGTCGATCTTCACGTCACCGCGCTGGATGTCGTGCAGAAAGATTTCGGCGATCTTTTGGTCCTCCTGGGATAGCGAAGTGAATGAGCGGTGCAAATCGGCTAAGGTGGCCTCCTTTGCTGGTTCGTCGCGCCCTTGCAGGACTTTGAGATACTTCTCAAAACGCGAGTTCATGTAGTCGGCGTCGATCTTGCCGGTGTCAATTTCGGTGATGTGACTATCGATGTCGAAGGGAATACTATCGCCATTACCGCCGCCACCCATGCCGAGTTCTTTGTAGCGCTGAAGAAGCGTCAGGTATTGATGATGACTAATCTCGAGCTGTATTTGTGTCTTGGGATCTTCGCCAAACTCATAAACAGATTTGTCCCACGTAAAGCCCTGAATCTTCGCTGCCTCTAAGATGGCGCTGAATTGGTTGAACTGCTTGGCAAAGGCAGCTCGCGATGAGTGGTCATCCGGTAGTTTCATGAAGTCCGTAATACCCGCAGAACTGAAAATAGCGGTGATTTCTACGAAGCTTGCATTCATCCGCTCCAAGTTAATTGGCAGGCGATCAGCGAAGAGGCCAATGGGTTTATCGCCAGAATAGAGTTTCACGGCGGCTGCGACGTTGCGCTTCATCGTGTGGGGCTTGCGGTAGTAGCGGATGGTGCCAAAGGGCTTGTCCGGCCCGAACAGGCGATTGGAACGCGAGAACGCCTGAATGATGTTTTCGTACTCCAACAGCTTGTCGAGATAGAGCGTGTTGATCCATTTCGAGTCAAAGCCGGTCAGCATCTGATTCACCACAATCAGCAGGTCAAGCCTCTTCTCCGGCTCGGCTTCGATACGAATGTAAGGCGCTTTGTGAGCGAGGCGAGCTGCAAGGTCTTTTTTGAAATTCGCATGCGTGCCGAGGTCGAACTTTTGCCCATAGGTCGCGTTGTAGTCTTCAATGATCTCAACGAGCCCGTCCGTTTTGAAGGCAGGATCACCACCACTGTCCTCGTCGCTGATGTGCGGATCGAAGAGTGCGGTGATTTTCAGCTCCGGACACTGCGCCTTCATCATACGATAGTAAATGATCGCTTCAGGGATGCTGCTTGTGGCGAAGATGGCGTGGAATTTACCGCCTTGACTCAGGACAGCCCAGTTGGCGGCCATGTCCTTAATCACCGCGCTCCGGTGCTCGTCTTGGGTGTATTGGGTGTTGGGCAGATAGTCTTCGATACCTGATTGATAAACGCCAGAGGCATCCCGGTGTCCAGCCATCGGCACGTCGTTCATGTAGCGATTGAAAACCTTCTTCTTCGCAGCATCCGCAAGTGCTTCAGCCACCGTGGTGGCTTTGGCCTTCTCCAGCGCCACGGCTTGCCGTAGGTCGCGGTCGCGATAGGTGAGCACTTGGTATGGATCAAAGCCAAGGACGTTTTTGTCGCGGATGCCGTCAGCAATGCTGTAGCGGTGCAACTCGTCGCCGAATACATCCGTTGTGGTGTTGTCTTTGCGGACGTTCTCCTTGTGGATGGGCGTCCCGCTGAAGCCAAAAAAGATCGCGCCGGGAAAGCTCTTCTTTATATCGATAAGCATCTCGCCAAAGGTGGAGCGATGGCATTCATCAACGATGAATACGATGCGCTTGGCGCGCATAGTGTTCAGATCGTGCGCCTTGAGCCCATCTTCCTCATCCTTGAGTCGGCTCATTTTCTGGATGGAAGTGACGATTAAGGTGTCGGCAGGGTCAGTGCTTTTCAGCTTTTTGACGAGCACGCCTGTGTATTCCGTGGCCTGCACCTCATTGCTGTCTCCTGCGAAGTTGCGATAGTCCTGCAGTGTCTGCGTACCCAGCTCGATGCGATCTAGCAGAAAAACCACCTTGTCGGCATCTTTGGAATTGGCGATGAGTTGGGCTGACTTGAAACTCGTCATCGTTTTGCCCGAGCCGGTGGTATGCCAAATGTAGCCGCCCAAGCGGTTCGGGTTTTTCCAGTCGGTCTTGGCGACTTTGTCAGAGATCGCGTGAGCTGCGTAGTACTGATAACTGCGCATCACCTTCAGCACGCCGTCTGACTCATCGGCCACGGTATAAAAGCCGATGAGCTGATGCGCCATTGGTATGGACAGCAGGCTGGAGGTAAAGCTCTTCCAGACGTTGATCGGCTCGTTGTTGAAGTCTGCCCAGTGGAAGGCGTAGTCCTTGTTGAACTTACCATCAGGCCCAGGGTTGGCGAAGTAAAGCGCCTCGGCGGGCTCCATCGCTACGAAGATCTGAACGAGCGAAAAGAGGCCGCTGAAAATGCCCTCACGCGAATACTTCTGGATTTGGTTGTAGGCATGGCTCACCGGTACGTCGCTCTTCTTCAGCTCGATGTGGATCACCGGCATGCCATTGATGAGAAGCAGGAGGTCGCCACGCCGATCGTTGAGCAGCGACGAGCCTCTAGCATAGCGTGGCTGCTGCGCGATTTGGTAGCGGCTTTGCCCGGCGGCGATCTCGTGGCGGTCGTAGATTTTCAGGCTTACTTCCTTGCCGAAGTGCAACCTGTCCGTTGGATTGTCGCGCTTGATGGAGACGGTTTTGCCATTGATGAAGCCGTTGAGCTTGAGTGGGGTGCGCATCGCGGTGATCTGCTCCATGATCTGCTGCATCTCGCCATCAGTGAGCTGAACTTCATTGAGCCGATCCTTGCCGCGATTGTTCTCAAAGAGGATTTGCTTCCAATTCGCCAGCAAGTCCGCCTCGCTCGGGTGCTTGATGACTTCCGCATCGCCCCAGCCGCGCTGGCGCAGCTCGTTGATGATGGCCGCTTCAAATTCAGATTCTGTAGAAAAGGTGGTCATGGGTGATCTGTAAAAAGCTCAGACGAACATTTTTTCCAAGCAGGCAAATTTGAGCTGTTGGAGTTTCTGGAGCTGGGTCGCGTGTTTGGAAATAAGCTCATCAAGCGTGCGGAAGTAGTGGCCGATAATTTGTTGTTCTTCGATGTTTATAGGAATCCGGAGCAAGGAATTAGATACGAGGTTCCAATCAGAGCGGGGCATTTTTGATCCTGCTGATTGGTTGGCGATTCTCTCGAAAGCTGCCGTTTGGATTAAGCAATAAATCAAATTCGAAGTTGCCGCCGCAGGTTTCAAAACCCAAAAGTCTCCAACCGCTATTCCACCAAATTCCGCTAACCACCAATTTCTAAGGTACGGCCGCAACTTTCCAAAAAGGACATCACTTCTTTCAAATTTGATTCCGACCTTTCTGGACGGCTTCTTGAAGATATCTTTGTTCAAGCGTCCTGTCCCTGAAATTATGTCCTCGTATTCAATTCTTGGTAGGTTCTCTTCAGATGTGGCTTGGGTGCTTCGAGAAGCGATTTGCTTGAATTCAATTTCCCCCCATTCCCCCGAGAAGCCTTTGAAGCGGATTTCGGGGGTGGTGGCGCCGGGTTGCGGGAACAGCTTTTGGAGCATCGCTTGTTTCAGCGTCACCAGCTTGTCGTGCTTGCGTTTATGCAGCCCAATCAGAAGATCCAGCTCTCTGAAATATCCGCCGATTTTGGTTTGTTCTGTGCGTCTTGGGAACCGGAACATCATTTGTCTAAATGCTCCGGTTGTGATTTGGTTGATTGTCGCTCCTAAGTTTTTTGCAATCTCTTTATCGAATTGTGGTGTATCGAGCAATGCGTTAGTGAACGCAGGGAATTCTGAGTGGATTCCAGTCATAAACGCGCCGATGACTGTGTTATCCATTCTGTTCTTAATTTGCGCGTGCTTACCAATAAGAGAACGTGATCCGTTTCGAACTACGACGGCGATGTCACCTACTTCGACATATTTTGAATTTACACATTTTGGGTCAACATAGACGTTGTCTGCATTAACAATCTCACCGTTTTTGACATTGGATGACCGCAATACAAGTGTTCCAACTCCTTTCTGAACGTTGCGGGGCGAATATGTGAGCCCGCTAAAGAATTCGACTCGTTCCCCTAGTTGGTCTTCTAGCCATCCGTCTTCAAACCCCTTGAAGCGAATCTTTGGAATCTTGCTGTCAATTTTCTCCGCCATCTCAGTTTCCGGCAAGTAGGGCCTTCAGCTCGGTGAGGCCTTTTAGGTCAAACTCGTTCGCATCCAGTTCCTCAATCATGCCCGCCAGCTCGGCTTCGGTTTTATGAATCTCGCGGGCGTTGTCGGCGTAAGTGACTTGATACTTTTGCACGAAGGCATCTAGCTTGCGGGTCAGGCTATCGATCTGCTGATCTGGCAGGCTGTGGAGCTCATCACAGAAGGGGCTGATCCACTTGCGTTCGAGGAGTTCGTGCACCTGCGCGTCACTCAGGCCTTCAATTGTTTTCTTGGTCTTGAGGTGGAGGGCTGCGGCCTCTTGTTTGATTGCCGCTTTCAGAGCTTTCTCTTTGGCGAGCAAGGCGGCGGCCTGGATGATCTTGGCCTCGTAGGATTCGGGATCGAATTCACCTGATTTCTTCGCCTCGGCGAGCAGGAGCTTCGCCTCTTTGGCGACGGCGACAATGACGAACTTGTCGCCCGCGTCGTTGACGGTGTCGTTGGCTTTTTCTTCTTCGCTGAGGCTCTCCAAGGTTTCCTCAAGGAAGGCGGTGATTTCGCTGAGGCGGGTTTCTTTTTCGCGCAGCGCGTCCAGCTCCTTCTTGTGATGCATCATCTGCACCAGCTCGAAGGGCATTATTCGACCTTTCCAGCCATCTTGTACCTCAACTTCTTTGCCATCCTTCTTTTTGGTGACGAAATTGGGGTCAACGACACGGGAGGCATCGAAGCCCTCGGTCTGGAGGATTTCCAAATCGATGGCGATGAGTTGCCAGTGATCGTCGAGGACTTGGTAGGCGTGGTATTTGTCGATGAGTGGCAGCGGGGCGAGGCGGGCAAACAGCGCTTCGCTGATGAGTGCCTCCTGCCGGGGGATTTGGAGGGTGAGCATCTGCTCCAGAAGAGCACGGCGTAGCCAGGGATTGAAATCGGCAAAGGCGGCGGTGAATGTTTTGCTGTATTTCTTTACCTCGGGATGTTCGCGGGTGGCCGGGGTGAGGTCTTCCACCTTTGGTGAAACGTAGGGCGTGCCATTGTCGGTAAACAGTGCGGCGCGCAGGCCGGGAAAAGCTTTCCAGAAATCCGCCAGGGCGTCCAGCTCGCTCAGGGGGATGCCGCCAAACATAGAGGCGTAGATATCCCAGCTTTCGTCGAGCTCGGAGGAGTCCACATAGCGCGGGATGTTGAGGTTGTAGTCATTGGCCTGAAGTTCGGTCTTGGGGACGAGACGGCTGTAGCGCGGCAAGGTGACGCGCCCGATCACGGTATCGGCAATTTTCTTGATGTCGGAGGCGCGGAGTTTGTTGCTTTTCCCCTCTTTGGCGAAGCCCTTGGAGGCATCCACGAAAAGAACATCGCTGCTCTCGCGCCTCTGCCGGAGCACAAGAATGATGGTGGGGATGCCGGTGCCGAAGAAGATATTGGGCGGCAGGCCGATGATAGTTTCGAGGTGATCGTTCTCGATGAGGTTTTTGCGGATCGCGCCTTCCTCTCCGCCCCGGAACAAGACACCGTGGGGCAAGACGATGGCCATGATGCCGCCCGGCTTGAGGTGGTAAAGGTCGTGCAGCAGAAATGCGTAGTCGGCCTTGGACTTCGGCGCGAGGCCAAAGCGGGCGTAGCGGGGATCGCTGTCTTTGTGCTGAGGGTCCCACTTTTGCGAGTAGGGCGGATTGGAGACGACGGCGTCGAGGTACAGCGGGTTGTAGGTATTGATCGGGTCTTGATCGTCGAAGTACGGCCAATCGTCTTCCAGGGTGTCGGCGTTGCGGGTAACGATATTGCTGGGAAGGATGCCGCGCATGACGAGGTTCATGCGCGTGAGGTTGTAGGTGTTTTCCTTCAGCTCTTGGGCGTAGTACTTGATGTTGCCCTTGTCAGCCATGTGCTTGGCGATGGACTGACCGATGTTGAGCAGAAGCGATCCGGAGCCGCTGGTGGAGTCGTAGATCTGGATGGTCTCGCGGTCCTTCAGATGGTCCGCGATGATTTCAGACATGAGCACGGAGACCTCATGCGGCGTATAAAACTCGCCCGCCTTTTTGCCCGCATTGGCAGCAAACATTCCGATAAGGTATTCATAGATGAATCCGAGAACATCGTAGCCCTGCCTACCATCCATGGGAATATCTTTGATGAGCTGGATGAGTTCACTGATGGCCTTGGTTTGCTTCGCGGCAGTATCCCCGAGCTTGCTCAAGCCGGTTTCAAGGGTTTTGAAAATCCCCTCGAAAAGTCGCTTGTGGTTCGGGTGGATGAGGCGGCTGAAGGCAGAGAGGGCATCCCGCACATTCGAGACATCGAAGTCGCCCTTGTGCTCAATCCAGGTGGAAAATAGATGCTGGTAGGCAATGAAGTAGCCAATATTGCCTTTGATGTGGTCAACGGTTTCCGAGTCCTCTTCCGATAGGGTGCGGATCTCTTCGTCGCTGAAGTCCTCGTCCTTTGCGAAGCGCACTAGTTTGTCGGAGAGAAATTTGTAGAAGATGAACCCAAGGATGTAGTCCTTGTATTCGTTGGCCTCGATTTTGGAGCGCATCTGGTTGGCCGATTCCCAGATTTTGGCGGCGAGTTGTTGCTTGTTCATGGGTGGTTTTTAGTTTTTTGATCCTGCGGATTGGATGAGATTCGCAGCCGCAGGCGGGAGCGTAGACGCGACGGGTAGGAATTTCAACCAAATATATCGAAGTATCGCACCCAAAATGTGCCCACGAAAGCCGACACTCACACAGCCCCCAAACTAGTTAGACAGGAATCCCCACAGATGCCAGCATGCACAGGTGTGGTTGCCCAAAGACAGCCGTCACTTTTGATTGTGGTTCGAATCCCCACCGAATCTCCACCGAACCTAGCACATTCGCCCAAACTCGGCCAACACCGCCCCGAAACACACCGCCCCGAAACCCGGACCAAAGGGACGCTTGATAACCCAGACCGAGGTTACGAAGTCCGGAGGTAGAAACGAAACTCCCTCAGAGCGACGGATTCGGCGGGGTAGTCGTTCAGTCAGAGAGTGGTTTAGCCAGAAACTCTGGCGGGATGAGAGGGGTTCGAATGGTCAGTCGTATTTCCGATAATCAGTCTGGTTCATTTTGAAAAGCATCGCCAATGAATGCTTTTCCAACCTAAATTCGAAGTTTCGTCCGCTATAAGTTACGGATGAGTGATTCCTCACCGCAACTCGATATCCCTTTCGAGCAAACTGAGCCAAGCACGAGCATCGGGGTAACGCAAACCCTGGATCGTATGCGGCAACGCCGAGAACAGAGTGCGATTGCCGCTGGCCTGCCTGATTGGCCCGAAAACAAGCGAGGCCTTCCCAACGGCGCGCTAAGGTCGGCGCTTTTTGGAATATCCCCCAAAGAGCGGCGATCCTATGCATTCGAGCGGCACGTTGCTTCCATCGATGGCGTCGAAGTGTTTATCACTCGCGGCCCGAATCTCATGCAGCATCATCTGGATGTGTGGGAGCAATGTCTGAAACTGGGCAAGGATCAAGGTACCGGTCGGCGGATTGAATTCACGGCCTACGCATTCCTGAAATCCATTGGTCGCAACACCGGAAAAAGCGACAACGAATGGCTGAAAAACGCTCTCTACGACCTGGCAGCGTGCGTGGTCCGCATCTCGGATGGATCCAAGACCTATTTTGGCCCATTGATCCATGGCGGAACGCGGGATGAACTGACTGGGCGCTACGTCATCGAGATCAACCCCAAGATCGCGTTGCTTTATGGATCTGGCCAATGGACGCAACTTGACTACGTCCAGCGCGAGCAGCTTCGGCGTCATCCCTTGGCTCAGTGGCTGCATGCGTTTTACTCCACTCACGCATCCCCCTATCGATACCGTGTTGAAACGATCAGACGCCTTTGCGGAGCTGACGTCGAGGGGGAGCTGAAGAAGTTTCGTCAGGTTCTGCGGCGCGCACTTGAGCGCCTCGATGTGGCGACAGGTTGGCACTGGCGAATCGATGAAAGTGACTGTGTTGTTCTGCATAAGCAGCCGCCAAGCAATGGCGAACGCGGGATAGTGGGTACGGTGTCTGAGCGTGTTTTATCCACAGAAGCGTCTAAGGCCACGGGATAGCAGGTGCCAATGCGACCGAAGTCGCGGGATAGCGGGTGCTACATAGCCAAGATTGAGCGGGATAGTGGGTTCCGGGTATCGGGATAGGGGGTTCCAAAATGACGGGATAGCGGGTACTGAAATGTCGGGATAGTGGGTGCCAAAAATCGTCAGCGAAACTGGCTCAATCGCAGTCCTGGCAATGGAATCCACAATTCACGGGAAACCGCATAATCTTCTTTTAATCTTTTCTTTAATAAAACAACGACGGTCGCCCACAAACTCACGCATCAGTTCCATAAGGCGCCACCGCACGGAAAGCATGGACGGTGGTCATTCGGGCCGCGCTGGCCGGATGGTTACGTCCATTTACCTTGGTTCATCCCTTTTTTCCGAGAATCAAAGCGTAGCAAAGGCTCATCCAGTGAGCCTTTTCTCATTTATGCTGGGCCATTCAATTACGGCATTTCGGTTTAGCCGAACCAATCCAGATAGAATTTTGTCATGAGCACCAACCCGCAACGAACACTTGCTCTTGCAGCTGACTACTATGGCCTGCTGTCTGATCTTGCGTCGCGTGGGGACTCGGTTAGCGTTGGCGATCTACGGTCGCTTCTTAACAAGCACCATCCGGACGACGTGCGACCACCGGAGAAGGTAGCAGAGCTTCTGGAGCAGTATGGACTTTTTGAGAAGCATGCTGATTCGGAGATGTCATGGGAAGTTCCCTACGTTATTGGAGAATTTCTGCGGCACCTGTCGATGCGACAGCGACTCTCTGCACCAGGCCTACTTGGGCCGATCATCGAAGAAGTGGTCCGGCTAACCGAGGGACTGCGGGTCGCATTCGAGGCCGGTGACATAGATCAAGTACGACTATCCAGCAATAGCATCAAGCAGGCTCTTGACGCCGCGCGCGGGCTTTCGCGCAATAACGCCCAAGCGATCGTGAACGAGGTCATGCGCATCAAGACCAGGGAGGATCATCGAACGCTCCGTGAACGCTATCTGTTTATCACCCATCTGCACGAGAAGCACTTGACACCGCTGGGAGCGATGGTTGATGTTGGCGGCGAAATGGAGCGCAGGGCGAACGAATTGATCGCTGTTGCACGTCAAGGGCGTGCTTTGATGCCAGATGACCCGTTTGTGCCGGAACTGACATCCAAGATCATCGCCGCAGTTCGTAGGCTAAAGGACGATGCATGGATGGATTTCCACTCGTCACTGCGGGAGGTTACGCCGCTGTTCCGACAGGTTCGTCGCGACCACATGCTGGCGGTCGCCATCAGCCGGCAACTCGACCGCGTGGCGCGCGAGGGTTCGAAGGCGTTGGACGATGTGGTAGCCAGGTTACCGATTGCACGATGGCGGGCCGACAACATCTTTAATACCTATTCCCTTGAAGACTATCTGGCCGGAGTCGCAAACTACGTGGCCAACCCGGACCCCGGCCCGCTGGGTTCCTTGGGCGACAGTGAGACCCCACTTGTTCTTGATACCAATGAGGTGATCGAGAAACTGCTTGCTGCCGGTAATCAGGGCGATTTGCTGGCGTGGATCGTTCGGACCTTCAACGCCTATCCAGACCAGCAGTTGCTGCAGGTCTTTCACAGCATTTCCGATTCTCCTGATTTTCTGTGCGTGCATGGTGACAGTCCGGCACAGGCAGAAACATCCGATGCTTTCTATACCTATTACCCAATGAATACCATTGTCAATGCTTGATCACCTCGAAAAGCTCGAAGACATATTTCGCGAACTCTCGCGCGGTAGGCACATATCCGCTGCTGATGGCGACCTCTTTGCGGCCATTGAGAAGCACCCCACCGACTACCAAAAAGTGTTCAGGAAACTCGGATTTGACTTGGTGTGCGATGCGCGTGGCTTCTACTACTTCTTCGGCGCGCGGGCGACAGCGAACAATGTCAACCGACTGGCTCTTTTCCTCTACATCCTAATTGACTGGCTGGCAGATAACGGTGAGGGGATCACGGCTGCGTTGGCTGGAAAAAGCTTCAACATTGATCATCTGCCGCATCTGGGGAGTGAGCGGTACCGTGGCTACTTGGCGCATGTTGGTATCGCCACACCCGGTGACATCACCGAGACGATCCGCACGATGGAAAACTTCGGATTCCTTGCTCAGGGCAGTGACGGTACATTCCGGCTGCTGCCGCCGGCATACCGAATTGTCGACGCGTGCGTAGCCGCAGGCCTCGATCCAGTGAAATCTACTGAGGAGACCGAACAATGCTGACGCCGGGGCCAAAGCGCGTCATCCTGATTCGTGCCGGACGCTACGACTATGCGGAAGTCGTGCTCGGTCAGTCCATGCACCTTGTTGGGCAGAACAACGCCGGCAAGACATCCCTTATTGCCACCCTACAGATGCTCTATGTGGCTGGATTCAATGAGATGAGCTTCAGCCGGTCATGGGACGAGACCCGACGCTACTACTTTCGTCTCGACTCTTCGACCATCCTGTTTGAGACAGTAACCAGCGACGGTCGCTTTGTCACCGTTGGACTGCGGGGTAGAGGCCAGCTTGGAGCCTTTCAGGTCGACCGGTTTGCCTTCGAGGGCGCCTACCGGAAGGAAGATTTTATTGACGAAGGCAATCGTGTTCGCCCGTTCGAGGAGGTGAAGAGGTGCCTCGTCGCCGACCGCTTTTTCAAGGAGCTCGAGCCGAACGAGATCCGCTCAGCGCTGGTCGGAGAACTGGGTGTCCGGCAGCTAAACATGGGCATTGTGCCGCTGCGCGACGTTGGGCGCTACAGTGACTTCGTGTACCTCTTCAAAAATTTGCTGCGCCTTAACGATCTCAGCCAGAAGGACATCAAAGAAACGTTCTTGACCGTCTATCGACATGGCATCCGTAACGCGATCGAGGTGGATTTGCACCGGGAGTACAACGATGCCTACAGTGGTTTGATGGTGGAGAAAGCAAAGCTGGCAAATGTTCGCCAAGTGGCCCTTATCGCCAACCATTTGAAGGCCGAGCAGGAGAAGCGCATCCGTGCCAGCCGAGATCTGCCAGCACTGTATGTGGCCGTTGTCGGGGCCAAGGCCCGGCAGATTAAGTCATTGGAGGATGGAGTTCGGGATGATGGCGAGCGCCTGAGTAAAGTTGAAGCCGAGGCGATGACGGCAGGGAGCGATCGACAGCGGTTAGAGGCTGAGAACGAAACCATCATTCTGAACGGACTGGCAATTCAGCAATGGTTTGAGCAGTACGAAGCGGATGCCACTGCACTAAAGGACTATTTGCCGGACATTGAGGAGGCTCGGCGGAAGCATCTGGAAGAGGAGATCAATGCACTGATTGCTAGTATGGTCACCGCTGGTGACCCGGTGGATATCGAGGCCCGGCTTGTTCGCTTGCGGAAGAAGCTGACTGCGACGATCGAGCAGCGCGACAAACATGCCAGGCTGCTTGGCACGCGACTGCAGGAGCGCCTTGGGCCGGACGCTATGAGTGACCTTGGTCGTATCTTCCATCCGGAGCTGCTTCGCCTCCCGCTCGAAGAGGAAGGTGTCACGCTTACTGACGAGGGGGCGCTGGTTTCTCTACTGCGACGGATTCACGGCAAGGTAACCGATGGCTGGTTGATGATTGACGGGGTTTCGATTCCGCTCGAGAAGGTCGCTTCACGCGAGTCCGTTAGGGTGGCTGATCTTGCGACGCTCAACCAAGAAATCATCGACTTGGAACGCGACGCGGGGAAGCTTGAACAGGATTTGGCTACTGCGACAAATATGGCTGCGGTACAAGAGAAGTGCAATACGCTGAAATCAACCCTGAAGGCTTCCGAGGAGCTATATGCACAATACCTCCGGCACTCGGCTGCGGTCAAAGAAGTTGGTGACAAGCGAAAAATGAAGGAGTCGCAGGAAAAGGCTAAGAAAAAGAACTCTGATGACCGGAAACTCCTCGAACAGCAAGGCGTCGTCCGTGAGCGCCAGAAGACGAGCATCAATCTCGAAATCAAGACGAAGAATGAGCAGTTGATGAAGTTGGGCAATCTGCGCCCGACTCCGCCGAAACCCTCCTGGCCGATGGGAACGCCAGACCCGGAGTGGTCTGTGGATGCAATTGAGCTTTTTTCGCTCTATATACAGACCTACGCGGGGTATTCACAATCCGAGGCAGAAGTCCTGCGTATCCTCAACGAGGCAGAGCTGCTGAATCCGGATGGTTTCTCTGGCGCTAGTGACGACGAGAAGATTGACGCCATCATCGAGGCTGTTGATTCGCTGGCGGAACGTGACAAGGCTTACCGTGACCATCTTGGAAATGTCATCAAGGGTATGCGGGCGACCTTCCAGCGCATGTTCGAGGCCCTAGACAGCCTTAGTGAAGCCGCCGAACGGTTCAGCCGGACGATCGGCAACGTTTCCATTTCAAATTTGCGCGGCCTATCCGTGAAGATCGTCGAAAACACAGAGGTGACTCGGAGTTATCGCTCGGTGGTCGAAGCGGGCGCGGCTGATCTGTTCTCGTCGCTGTCAGACAGTGAAGGGGCCATCATCGCAATCCAACAGACGATTCAGCGGGCGCCGGTGTTGCGGCTGGCTGACTGGTTCGGCGTTCAGTTCGTCGTGAAAACGGCAGACGGCGTGGAGACGGTATACAACGACCTCTCAAAGATTGAATCGAACGGCACGACGATGTCCATCAAGGCGCTTGTGAACATAGTGCTGATCCAAGCGATGATGCGTGATCGCCGCCAGTTTATCTTGCCGTTCTATATCGACGAGGCTAACCAGATCGATGAGGCAAATCTGCGCGAGATTGTTACGTTGGCCAACGAAAAGGGCTTCTGCCCGATTTTTGCTTCGACCGTTCCGGTTGCTGCGGCCGAGAGCATCTACATCGTCCGGATGACATCGGATAGTCGTGCGATCATCGATCCGAAGTCGCGCATCGAGCGGAAGGCAAAGGGACCAGTCCATGCAGACGCCGCTTGATGCCTTCGCTCGTCTTCTGGCCGATCTGGTTACCGAGGGTGCAGTTCCGGCGAGCCGGGTGACGTCCAAGAGCCGAGAGCGCCTGACGCCGCTATTTTCCGCTGATGTGCTGGTGGAGGTTCGTGCTGGCGCTGGCCGTCGTGTGGAATTGCGCGATGCAGACACTCTGTCGCGGTTTGCCAAGAAGCATTATCCCGCAGGCCTCTTCGGCGGCCCTGGAGCTGACGCTGGGCTTGACAAGCGCACGCTAGCACTTGCTCGCTATCGGGACACCAAAGCACTCGGTGGTCTTGATTTCGAGCTTGTCGAGTACCGGCTGACGGGTTCTTCTCCGTTGGTGCTTGGTGGTGTTGTCACCGGCAGACCAGAAAGCCCGGGAGGTTTGGGAGCATTCGTACTCTATGAAAGGCGTGGTGCTGATCGAGATGTACAGTTCGCTGGTGTAGTAGCGACTGTGGAAAATCCGACTGTCTTTATCCGGTATGACTGGGCGGCGGCTGGAGTTGATATGGCGATCGCCACGTATGGACGCATGTCGCGACGGTTAATCGACTGGTTGGCCAGCGAGTCCATGCAGGACGCCCAAGTGATCCACTACGGGGATTACGACCCAGTAGGCCTCAACGAGTATTGTCGGCTCGATAGCGCCCTCGGAAGACGCGCAACCCTGTTCATACCAGACCAGATCGAGCGCCTGTTTCCTATGTATTCGGACAGAGAGCTATTATCCCGGTCAGCGAGCATGCTCCCATCACTGCAGCAGAGCGAACATTTGGGTGTGCAGCGCGTACTCCGGCTGATGGCTGAATGCGGCGGTGCGCTTGAGCATGAAGCGCTGCTTATTGCTCAGCGACCGAGGGAGTGATGATTGCAATACATGAACTTGATCTGTTCGAGGCAGCTTGTCTCACCTACGCTTTCCGGTAGTCGAATACCGGACATTCGGGGTATCTCCCGATGAGAGCTTGAGCGGGCGCACGCTCTAAATAGATTAATTTGAGATGCTTTTCGGTCTCGTTCCGGAATGTCGCGGTGTTATTTTTCACCGCATGAATCCGAACAAGACAACCGACCAGCCGCAAGTCTGGCTTTTCGACGGAAAACCCGAGTACGTCGACGTCAAGGTGGCATCTGCCTTCTCCACCGAAGGGGGCTACATCATTGCTCTCGAGCTTGCTGACGGGGCAATCCGCCTTGCAGCAACCAGATACCCGGCAAAGTACGTCACTGCCTGGCGTCACAACGTCAAGCGATATGGATTGCCGGATGTGCTGAGGGTGCTGGTCTCCAGACCCTACATCCGTTACGAGGCGGTCAAGCGTAGTCTGGCAAAGCTGCTCTTCGAGCATCGCGACGATGAATCGGATGGTTATCGTCTTGCCGTCGATACCTTGACGGAAAAAGCGCGAACGATGCTGACCGATGCCGGAATCTAGGCTGACTCCGATGGGCAAAGGGTAGCCAGTGCTTGATTCACACGACTTCGACAATCCGTGGCGCAAGGTCTACGAATGGCCAATGGCTGCCACATGGATCGGGGCATCTGCGCTCACCTTGGCGGTTACCACGACACTGCCCGTCCCGACCAGGTTTGGTGTCCTGACTTCGCTCCTTTGTACCGGTTTTGCCGCCTACAGGTGTGTCCAGGCATGGAGACGTAGCCAGGACAAGACGCGGATCCGGCTTACCGATAAACAGTTCATCGAAATACCCGATCTCTTGAGAATTGCAAAAAGAGCATCTTCACAAGATGCAGTCTGGCTGGGCTCCGGGTTTCATTGGACTGACATCGAGGCGGGCCGCATGCACGCTCTGATCGGGCGGGGCGTTGCTGCGCAGATGGGAAAGGAAATCCTGCACAAGGATGGAGCGTACTGGCTGCATGGCTTGGCAAAAGAAGAAGACGCCTACGCCGACCTCTCCAATCTCGTTGGCCATACCCTAATTGTCGGTACAACCAGAGTCGGAAAGACGAGATTGTTCGATCTTCTGATAGCACAGGCCATCTGTCGTGGCGAGCCCGTCATCATCATCGACCCAAAGGGAGACCATGGGCTGGCCAGCAATGCCCGTCGAGTCTGTGAAGCGCTGGGGCAGGGCGATCGCTTCATTTACTTTCACCCTGCGCATCCAGAAAAGTCTGCCTGCATCGACCCACTGCGCAACTGGAACCGAAAAACCGAGCTGGCCAGCCGCATCGCCGCGCTGATCCCATCGGAAACCGGCGCAGACCCTTTTACCGCGTTCGGTTGGAAGGTGCTCAATGACATCGTTAACGGACTGATCGCCACGGGCGTTCGACCCAACATGGTTCAGTTGCGGCGGTATATCGAAGGCGGACCGGAAGACCTGCTTCTGAAAGCCCTCCGGCTGCATTTCAAGCACAAGGTGCAGGACTGGGAGTCGCGGGTCAGCAGCTTCGTCAAGCAATACAAAGGCAATCAGCTGCTCGCTTACATCACCTTCTACAAGGAAATCGTCATCCATGATGCACAGAATGTCGATCTGGATGGATTGATTTCGACCTATGAGCACAACCGGGATCACTTCCAGAAAATGGTGGCTTCGTTGATCCCGATTCTCTCGATGCTGACCAGCGATCCGCTCACGGATCTGTTGTCTCCGGACTTCGGGGCTGGCCATGAACGCGTGGTGACCGACATGGCGCGTGCGATTCGGGCAGACAAGGTGCTCTATGTCGGACTGGACTCCCTGGCGGATGCCACGGTGGGCAGTGCGATTGGCTCCGTGCTGCTCGCAGATCTCGCGGCCGTCGCAGGAGACCGCTACAACTACGGGATCGACACCATCAAACCGGTGAACCTGTTCATTGACGAGGCGGCGGAGGTGATCAACCAGCCGACCATCCAGTTGATGAACAAAGGGGGAGGGGCGCTGTTCCGCGTCACCATTGCGACCCAGACTTTCGCCGACTTCGCCTCGCGCCTGGGTGATGAGAACAAGGCTCGTCAGGTTCTCGCCAACACCAACAACAAGATCGCCTTGCGCATCCTGGATGCCGAAACCCAACAGTACATCGCCGATGGCATCCCGAAGATCAAGGCACGAACACTGATGATCCGCTACGGCCACAACGTCGATTCGAACATTCATGATGCCTATAGTGCGTCCTACCAGGAGCAGGCTGCTGAAGAAGAGGCAGACCTGATTCCTCCTGCGATTTTGAGTGAGTTGCCACCACTGCATTTCTTCGCGCGCTTGTCTGGCGGCAAAACCATCAAAGGTCGCCTGCCAATCTTGAGATAGTGAAATGGCGCGACAAGAGCAGAAACGCGGTGAATGGGGGTCGTTTTTTGCGGTACTGCTTCTGGTCGGACTTTTGGCTGCATGGGCGCTGATCCCCGTGCGCGTCATTGATGCGACATGGCAAGCCGAGCAACAGCAGATGACGCGGTGGGCGGGTGAGGGGGCCAATCAGTGGATTGTCCAGCAAACAGCATCGGCGTTGAGCGAGACGGCCAAGGATGCTGGCAAGGCGGCGACCAGTCTCAGCAAAAGCGATATCGAACGCTGGCTCACTGATCGAATTTACGCCAGCCTGATCTGGGGCAATCTGATCACCTATCGCAGCTTCACGCTCCTCATGTGGGGCCTGCTGGGGATTCCATTTGTGCTGGCGGCTTCAGTTGATGGGTTCTACCTGCGCGAGATCCGTAAAACCTCATTCGTGTCGCAAAGCCCGATACGCCACAAGATCGGGATCCACTTCTTCAAGCTTGTCAGCCTCGCCATTCTGGTGTGGCTATGCATTCCCGTACCCATGCCCTTCATCGCCGCCCCCACGGTGATTTGTTTCCTTGCGCTCTCTCTTTGGCTATGGGTGGGGCATCTGCAAAAAAGGTTGTAATTGGGCTATCCGTATTTCGTTGTTGATCCCGGCTAGATAAGTCGCAAAGCAGTATGCCTGCGCGCTTGGGTCAGGGCGCGACCGGCTCAGTACGACCCTAAGCTGCTGTTGCCAGCTCAGAGAAGCGGACTATAGAACGTTCAAGGTCTGGGGCGCTGGGCGGCTTCATCGCTCAGCGCCCCCTATACAGCAGGGTTAGCTGTCTTCGGCTCACTTGAGAAACTTTTCGTAATCAGCCTTCACACCGCTAGGAACACTGGCCGGATCAATGAGCGCTAGGTTTTGCTTGAATCGCTGGCGGCATGACTGCAGGCTGCTTACACGACGGCCAAGTGTTGTTTCTGGTGAAGTCGCCAAACGAATCATCGTAGCGATCTCGCGGGGGGAGAACGACTTGATGATTTGGTCATAGCTAGTTGAAGCAGCCCACGAAACACCGTATCCATTGCCTACATTGCAACAGAGCACTACTTGAACAAATTGCTCTTGTACTGTTTCGGGAACGGCACCATTTCGCGAGAGTTCTAACAACCGCTCAGCGAATGGGGGTTCGTTGTAGAAATTGTTCATCCCATTGTGAACGTTCCAGAGGCGATCTACCGCACGATAGAAGACAGCATGTTGCTCGGACTCGTTTAACAGCGTCAAAAGCCCCAGTTTCTCGAAGAATTGCAACGATGCTGTATGCCGCGGTTCATCACCTTTTGCAGCGTACTCACTGTGCTTGTTGACTAAGTCAGAACGCAACGCGGCAGTAAACCCTGCTTTTAGCGCATCGCAGATATCTAGCGAATTGAGGCGCGAAGGCTCGGACGTATTCTGATCACAGTAGATGCCATGAACCATTCCAACAAGCATCTGACGCTGGGCGTCATGGGTTTCGCTAAGTCGTTGAACCCAAACGCTGCACTGATTCGCGTTGAATCGCGCACCTTTTACTGCCGTAATGAACGCACCGATATCAACGCCCTTTGGCGATGACGCATCAGCGAGGGCGTAACGAACACAACGATTTAGGAACGTCGTGAATTCTCTGTCGTTGACTGTTCCGAGGGTTGGGTGTGCGGCCGAAAAGTTGTTTCGAACATCCCGGCATTGATCGAGAAAGAAGAAACCATCCTCATTAACGAGGTTCAGCTTGAGGCAAAGTTCCAACAACTTGCTGTCTTGAAGTTCAAGCAGATGCTTCTCTTCAAAATCGGACTGAAGAATCTGAGCAACGATTGGTAAGCCAAAGTTACGTACCTTCGTTCGGAGCTGAAGGATCGCCGCATTCCAGATGTAGTTCATCGCTCCATCAAATAACCCAGTGCTCACGGCCACGCACATTCTCGCGATGAGTTCCCCTCTAAGTGGAACGGGGATTTCTCGTAGTTCGCGCGGCAAATCGCGCCAAGCGTAGTGAATCTCCTCATCACTCGCCAGCACAGTGCGAGGAATCCCAAGGGCAGTCGTGAGCGCCGAAAGCGTTGGCAAAATCGTTGTCGGTAATGCTGGAAGTAAAGGGTCAAGTGGCGAGGGGACTATGGCTGACACTATGTCGTCTCCGAGGGTTGATTAAGGACAGCTAACGTAGAAGTGAGCCGCCTGCGAGGCATTTAGTGCAGTTCCACCCGCCTGCAGTGTAGCCCGCGAGTCACCAGACACCGGACACCTCTGGGCCATGAAGTGTGAGGCGCTCGACCTTTCCAAGGTCGTTTGCCATATCGAGAGTTTCAGAAATTCGCTTTGGGGGCCGGCGGTACCAATGGCCACAAACGTTCGCAAGATCACCAGAGGATGCCTTAGCTTCAAAGTTGTCAATCATGGCCTGAGTACGCTCCGAGCTGGGGAATAGCGAAAACGCGCCATCAGAATCGAATTCGGCCGATGACTCTGCCATTTCTGAGAGTGGGCGTTGGAACATCTTTCTGGCGATGGCTGTTGAGATGCCCGCAGCCTGAAGATTTTCGCGAAACACCGGAGCCATGAAATCAATGACGTAACCATCGCACTGAACCCAGCAATGAAACGCCTCGGCTGAAGAGAGCAACATTCCGTCTTCAATCTTTCCGAAGGTTGCGACAAGCGAGGTATCGGAGTCGACCATATAAGCAGCAGCTCCTGCAACGGGAAGTGCGTTCAGTTGGTAATGCCTTCGAAGAATGATTGCGCCAGCAACTGCGAAGAAGATGCAGGCCCTGTGAGTATGGGCACGACCATCCAGTACGGAGTAGATAACGCGGAAGACGCGACAGTAGTCAGCGAACGGAAGAAGGAGCTTGGGCGGCGGCATCTCAGGCTAACAATTGATATGGATAACACGGGTTGAGCAGTCTAAAACCCATGAGATTCAGTTAGATGGAATTTGCGCGGTCAGTATAACAACTCCAATATACCGAACGGATATGTGTTTCTATGACTGAATTGGAGAGGCAATGGCAAAGGTCGGGTTCTGGCCGGACTGAGACGCTGCCGTGACAGCAAGGCATGATGTGGCGTTGCACAATCAACAAACAATTATGGATAGTCTGTAATTGATGGGGATCCCGATGGCCTGCCTGGGGATCCATTCCGGGCCTTGGCTATCGAATGAGTCCGGCTGCAGCCTCCATCTCCGCATGCTCGAAGGCCGGCGCAAAATCCGCTAACTCTCCCCGGGACAGGCCGACCTCCTGACTCAGCGCGACCTGCCGCCAATCCTTAACCGCGGCATGCACCTCGGCCAGAATGGCGAGGGCCTGATTCCGTTCGAGATAGAAGTAAGCCGCCTTGCCCAGCAGTTGTCCAATCGAATCGATCGGCCCGGTGTCCTCGCTCAGCCAGGTTTTTGACTCGCGGAGTTTGTCCGGGAAAGGATTCAGGTCGAAAGCGGGCGAAAGCGCCCACTTGTCGTTGCCGACATGCAGGAAGCCGAGGTTGTGCAGGTGGTCGTCGGTGTTGGTGATGAGATGGTTGAACACCAAACGCCGCCATAACTGCTGCGCGTCCGCTTTGGCATCAAGACAGACGCGGTTCATGATGTCGACAATCTCGGTATAAGCATGCTCATCGCCACGGGAAGCCTGCAGCATGGAGGCTCCGGACAGATACGGAATGCGTGCATTCGTGGCAGTGCGGTCAAAGCGAGAGACGATCGCCACCGGCGTGTCGGCAATCATCTCGATGCGCGACCTGGCGGCGTCAATCTTGGCGAGCTGGGCCAGTTTGAGGGCCAGCACCTCGCCGCGCGTCACGCTGCGACTGTCTTCGACACTCGGGAATTTACCCAGCGCCAGCGTTCCGTCGGCATCGAGTACCGTGCTCTTGGGACGCATCCCGCCCAGGGAGGTGCCGTTGCCCAGCAAATACCTGAGGTCCTCGCTGGATTCCTTGCTGTCCTCTACTGCGCGACAGGCCGCCATGATGCGTTCGAGTTCGATCAGCGGCGGTGTGGTGCGCGTCCCGGCAGGCGTTGTGCGCAAGTAATTGCCTTTGAGGTCGCGCAAGCGCAGCGCCCCCATGCGACTGTAGTCATCCACAGCACACAGATAGTCCAGTTCGTTCAGCGGGGTGAGCTTGGGATCCTGCTGGCGGGCTTTGGCGTGGGCGCGCGCAATCACCCGCCGCCCCCAGGCGTCGGGTTCCGTGTCCGCAAAGGCGAAATGGAACGTCGAGTCGTCTTTTGTGGGCGCCTTGTGCACCTGATGCTGGCTGGCCAGAAGCTCAAGGTCAGGGGAAATGTTGAAGCGGTGCGGACTTTTGATCCACGCTTCCTTGTAGGCGAAGCTGGCGTACGACCGGGCGCCGTCGGCGACGTAGGTGAGGCTCCCCACCGGGAACTCAGCTGATCCGATGCATACATCGAGGGTGGTCTTGGTCGCCATCAAAGGGCTCCGCTGTCTTTGTGGGCCTTGGGCAGGCGTACGCGCTGCGGCAGCTTTTCATCCATCAACGCCAGCCCGATGCTGTCCTCGGAAGAGTCGAGCAGCTGCTTCAGGCGCTCCAGTTCGCCGAAGACATGGAGTGCGCGCGCCAGGGTTTGCAGGGCGATGGTGGGGCTGCCTGCCTCCATGCGACGTACGGTCATGACGGAGACCCCGATGCGCTCCGCCAGCATGGCCTGGGGCATCTGCCGGCGGCGGCGCGCGAAGGAAATGTCACGGCCCAGTTTTTCCAGGGCCCGGCTGACAGGCAAGGGAAGGTGGTCTTCTTTAGTGGAGCGCATGGGATCCCACAGGATGATTAGTGGTTCATATGTGAGCGATTATATGGTTTGTTGGTGGCTAGTCAATCGGATTGTCTTCAAAACGATCTTTTGGAGATGCTTATGTGTCGTATGAGGACATATATGCGCTATTAAGAAAACCAGAGCTTCATGGTGAGGCAGGATGTTTTCTGGAATACCCGAAGCCAACTCCACCGTGGTGTTCGTGTGAAATCTAGCCGCTCCAGCGGGGTTCAAGTTCGATCAGATCGAGAAATGCGGAGTTTTATAAGCCTGCAATGATGTGAAAATTTGAAAAGCATTCGACAACGATGCTTTTAACCCGGATTTTGGCAGGCTGACTTCATAGCATTCTGGCCATGAGATTTTCATGGTCTTTCTTGCTGACATTCGTGCTATTCCCCGTTACGGGGAGTGCTGCGTGCTTCGATGAGGCGGCGACCAGATTCAGTCTTCCTGTGTCGCTTCTCAGGGCGATATCGCGAGTCGAATCGTCTGGACGACCGAGCGCCGTCAACAGGAATCGCAATGGCTCCTACGACATTGGCCATATGCAGATTAATACCGGTTGGCTTCCGGTGCTTGAGCGATATGGGATCACGCAACAGAAGTTGTTCGATGCCTGCACGAACACCTATGTCGGCGCATGGATCCTCGCACAAAACATATCGAAACTTGGCTACAGCTGGAAAGCCATCGGCGCTTACAACGCAGCCAGCCCTGACAAGCGTAACCAGTATGCGTTAAAGATCGCGGCAGTCCTGCGGCGGGAGGGTGGGCCGTGATCCGCAGTTTGATGATGATGGCTGTTGCGGCAGGTCTGCTCACGGGTTGTTCGTGGCCATGGTTGGGCAAGGACGAGCCAAAAGAACAAGCGCAAAAAACCCAAACGATCGGCATCGGGTGGGGTGGTCAGGAGTGGCGTTCCTGCGACGTGGATAAGACCTGCCCAAAGCCCACAACCAAGACAGTCCTTCTACCGGCGCCGCAGCTGCAGACCACAGGGCAAACACCGTTGCCGGAAATCCAGGCGGCAAAGCCCGAGCCCGTCGTTGCGCACAAGGTGCATTTCAAGTTCGCGCAGGCGGTTCCGACACAAGACGGTGTCGAGCGGCTGACCAGGATCCTGCAAGAGATCCGTGCATCACACGTGATCCATATCACCGGCCATACCGACGACATTGGAGGAAGTCGCTTCAATGAACGGCTGGCACTTCGCAGAGCAGAGTTCGTGGCCGCGTGGCTGAAACGTCGCGGTATTCGCATTCCGATGGAAGTCGAAGCCAAAGGGAAGTGTTGCTACCTCGCCCCGAACGATACGGATGATGGACGCGCAGCCAATCGCCGCGTCGAAGTCGTCCTTCGTGAACGCCAGAGCGATCTGGCTGGCAACAAGTCATCAACCACCAAGAAGGAGACCGTTAGGTGATTCCCAAGACAAAAGAAGCTGTTCGGGACACGCTGATCGCCAGTGCCTTCATCGCGATGGGATCCCTGCTTCCCGGATCGCTGCTCGATAAAGGGTTCGAAGCCCATATCGGCGGTATCGCGCTGGGCATTGGTATCGGCTGGCTCATCAAATCCGTTATCGACCATACCAAAGGAGTTAGAAAAAGTGAAGCGTAATCCTCGTCATGCCGCTCTTGCTGTCGTCCTCTTTCTGCTTGCTGGAAGCGCACTCGCAGGTACCACCGGAACTGAATTTCAGGCGCTCTATACCTGGACGAACGATGTCGTGACCGGCTACTTCGGTCGCGCCGTGGCGGTCGCTGCGGTCGGTCTGGGCGCGATCATTTCCATCGCGCGCGTCAATCCCATTCCAATCCTGTCTGGAGCTGGCTTCGCGATCTTCCTGCAATACACGCCGACCATCATTACCGGCATTCTCACGGCCACGGTTTGAGGCTGGCACATGAACCACGGCGGCGATGAAACCGGCTATATCCCGAAGGCGCTTGATGCTCAGGAGCGTTTTCTGTGGTGGGAAATGGATCAGGCGGTCATCGCCATCATGCTGATCAGCATGGGGGTGATTGCCGGTTCCATGATTACAGGCATGGTCATGGGCGCGGCGGCTGCCTGGCAGTACGGGCGCATGAAGGCCGGCAAACATCCCAAGTTCGCCGCGCATGCCCTCTATTGGTGGTTTCCGAGCGGCCTGTTCCTGAAGCTGCGTGCCACGCCGCCTTCCGACCAACGGTACTTCCTGGGGTAGGCAATGCTCTTTCGAAACTACCTCTCCGATCAAGCCAATGCGTCGCAGGAAATACGCTTCATGCGCATTCTCCTGGCCGGATTACTGCTGGTGATCCTGGTCGGCGCCGTCGTCGTCCTGAAGTTGATTGGCAATGAGAAGACAGTCCTGACACCGCCAGAAATCAAGCGCAGTTATTGGGTTTCGGGCGATGCGGTCTCCAAGGAGTACCTCGAAGACATGGCCTATTGGTATGCCGGTCTCGCTCTCAACATCACGCCGGCCGTCTCAAGCTATCAAAACGGGCTGTTCCTGAAGTATGCAGCGCCGTCGGAGTTTGGACGACTGCAAATGGAAATGGGCGCGCGGGCAGAGTTCCTCAAGAAGAACAACACGGCCACGCAATTTTCAGTACGCAACATCACGCCCGATGAGAAATCGCTACGTGTCGCCCTGTCGGGTGTTCTTTTTACCTGGGCATCCGACAAGAAGGCTGGAGAGCGACAAGCCACCTATGTCATCGGCTTCAAGAACATGAATGGAAAACTCTATGTATCGGAGTTCAAGGAAACCAGTGAACAAAATCCTTTTGATACCGCTCCTGGTCGCTAGCTTTTCGGCTAGTGCCGCTCAGGTGCTGGTTGGCAAGCCGGACGATACATTGAGCGCCAGAGTTTCGCGTGCCGAGCCGACCCTGATCCGTATCGATGGCCATCGTGTTCGCCGAATCTTCGGTGCTGAAGGTGAATTCGCGGTTACCGCCGACAAGGAAGCCGGTACGGCTTACATCAAGCCAAGCACGGACAAATCAACCCTCAGTCTCTTCGTGTCGGACGAAAGCGGTCGGACCTGGAAGCTGCTTCTATCGGTTATCGACGGGCCTTCGGACTCCATCACCATCAAAAGCCGATCAATCAGCGGCGCCGTTCCCGGACAAGGCAGGGATGTCCCCAGAAATCAGCTGATCAAGCGTGTCCTGTTGTCCCTTCAGTCTGAAGGCGATGGCGAATTCGACTTCCGTGTCAGCAACGAGATTGTGCCCCTATGGTCCGAAGCCTTGTTTGTCCTGACCAAGGTGATCGATGGCCCGCTAAAAGGGGAGAAGTACCAGCTCACCAATACCTCCGCCAACCTCATGGTGCTGGATGAACGGGAGCTCTATCGTCGTCATGTCGTGGCCGTATCGATAGCCAAGCCCCAGCTTTCGCCGGGAGAGAGCACGGATGTATTCGTGTTATCGGAGAGCACCGATGAGTGATCCGACTGCCGTTGCAGGGGGCATCTCGACGTACCTGAAGGGCTTGTCCCCCAAAGCCAAGCAGTATCTGGTGCTGGGAGGCCTCGGAACAGGTTTCATCGGATTGGTCTTTGGCAGCATCGCTTTGTGGGACAACCAACCGCCGGTTGTACCTCAGACAGCCAAACTGGATAAGTCCAGAAACATAGCGACGCCAGGTGCACAGGTCGATCCCAGAGATGTCTGGATGTCGCAATCGTCCCAGCAGATGAAAGAGATGGATATCGTCATCCAGGGCATGAAACAGAAACTGGCCGAGGTTGAGCAAAGACAGGTAACGCCTCAAGCGCCATCGAGGCAGGCGAGTGTGCTTCCGCCATTACCTCCCATGCCACCCGCACAGGCACAGGCGACAGTTCCCGGGGGATTGCCACAAGGCCCTGCGCCGTCCATGGGGCGCGCACCCGAAGCGATGTCATCACCCTTGCCGCCACTGCCGACGCCAGTTGTTCCCAAAGAGCCGGGCATTGCCGCATTCGAGGTTAGTGACATGGTCGCCACGAATCCGCCAATGACCGAGGATGGCAAGCAAAACAAGACCTACATACCGTCCGGATCCTTCATGCGCGTGGCGCTGATGGGCGGTCTGGATGCCCCTACGGGGGGGCAAGCTCAGAACAACCCCTGGCCAATCCTCCTGCGTGTGCAGGACAACGCCTTCCTTCCAAACCGATACCGCGCCAAAGTGAAAGAGTGTTTCATTCTCGGATCAGGCTATGGAGACATCAGTTCCGAACGCGCCTACTTGCGGCTTGAGTCGCTGTCGTGTGTTCTGAACAGCGGTGAAGTGGTCGATGCCACGATCAAGGGCTATGTGGTGGGCGAGGATGGCAAGGCCGGACTCCGTGGCCGATTGGTCAGCAAGCAAGGTCAGGTGCTGGCCAATGCGCTGATGACCGGAATCATCTCGGGGATCGGACAAGGTTTCCAGCAAAGCGCGACGAGCTACAGCACGAGTGCGCTGGGCACCGTTGGAACCGTGGAGTCTGGAAAACAGATGCAGGCCGGCATCGGATCCGGTGTGGGCAAGGCGCTAGATCGACTCTCCCAGTACTACATCACGCTCGCCGAGAAGATGTTTCCGATTATCGAAGTCGATGCAGGACGTGTCGTCGATGTCGTCCTGACCAAGGGCGTGTCGCTGGGAATGGCCGGCGGCGCCGAGGAAGACACCTACTCGGAAATCTGGAAGCGCGGACGCCAGATCATGAAAAAGTCCCTGAACCCCATGGAGTAAGCGCAGATGCGTAAATCAATCGTCGTTTCATTGGCCACCTTCCTCGTCTCTGTGGCGGTGGTTGCCAGTGCATCACCCAGTAATACCGAAACCGAGTTGGCGGCCCGTCTCAAGGAACTCTACCCGTCGACCCGTATTACCGCCGTCCGCCAGTCCGAGGTCGCAGGGCTCTTCGAGGTGACCATGGGCAGAAATGTCGCCTTTACGGATACCTCCGGCCGGTATTTTGTCTTTGGCCACTTGTTCGATATGCGCGAGCAAAAGGATCTGACCGCCCAGCGCCTGAGCGACATCAACCGCATCGACTTCGCCCAATTGCCGCTCCAGGATGCCATCAAGACGGTACGTGGCGATGGCAGCCGCATGCTGGCCGTGTTTTCCGATCCGGACTGCCCCTACTGCAAAGGGCTGGAAAGTGAGTTGGCCAAACTCGATAACGTCTCGATCTTTACTTTCCTCTACCCGCTGGAAGGGCTGCATCCCGACGCTAAGGGAAAAGCGGAGCGGGTCTGGTGCGCCCCTAATCCTGCCAAGGCATGGACTGAGCTGATGACCACGGGCAAGGTGGCCGAGAGTCCGAAGTGTGCCACCCCGATCGAACGCATCAATCAACTGGCGAACAGTCTGGGCATCAATGGCACGCCCATGATGATTCTTCAGGATGGCAGTCTGATTCCTGGAGCCGCGCCTGCCGCCGAAATTGATCGGCGCCTGGCAGGCCATCCCGCCACAACGAAATCGGCGGTTACGCCAAGATTGAAAGGGAATTGATCATGCGGCAGGTCTTGGGGTTGGCGTCTATCGTCATGTTGGGGGTGACCGGATGTGCCGGTACCCTGACGGGGCTTGAAGGGGAAAGCAAGTTCGCCTGCAAGGCACCGGATGGCGTGACCTGTTCATCGCTTTCCGGTGTTTACGCCAATGCCGTCGCCAACAATTTGCCGGCGCTACGTAAAGATGGAAATGGTGAGCAGGCCGCGACGCCCCAATCACGGGGAGCGCTGATTACCGGTCAGGTCGTATCTTCCGGAGATCCCGTGCGGGTTCAGCCCAAGGTCATGCGAATTTGGATAGCCCCATGGGAAGACACGGATGGGGACCTGCACGACCAGTCCTATCTGTACGTGGTCGCTAATGCTGGGCGCTGGGCCATCGAGCATAGTCAGCGACAAATCGTAGATCGGTATCGTCCGACCTTCCTGAAGCCCGGATCCACAGGGAAAACCACGCAGAAACCGTCCCCACAGACACAGCGCCCGGTACCCCCTGTGGGCGGGCCGACGCTTCCGGGCAATCAGGCCATTGCTCCGACGGGTACTGATGCTTTCGCGGGAGACCGCGAGTGAGTTTTCTTGAAGCCGTTAAATCGGTCTTCTATGGCGAGCGATTCGAGCCTGCCGATGCGGTGCAGCGCAACCTGCTGGAACGAATCGCAACGCTGCCGAGGCTAACCGGCATCCTTCCCTATCTGGGCTGGATGAACGATGAGGGCCTGTATGTACTCGATCAAGGTGCCTTTGGCGATAAATCCGGCCTCTCGATGGGGTTTTGTATCGAGACGGTGCCGCAAACGGGTTCCAACGAGGAAATGGAGCGCGTGCTGGCGAGCCTCTTCATGTCATGTCCCGCTGGCACCGGTATTCAGATCTCCCTGTATGCCAGCCCGCACATCCTGCCTTCCCTTAAAGAGCAGGCCAATATGTTGCCCGAGGACGATTTTCGCTCTGGAGAAGGAGAGTCAAACCGGAATCGGAACATCTATCGAGTCCTCGGTCGGCGCCGCATCGACCACTATCTGAAGGGAGCGGGTAAGTCGCTCTTCTCTCATCACGTCTATCTGCTACGCGACTACCGATGTGTCATTGCCATCACGATGCCACTGGATCCGGAAAGTCCGGCCGACGTGGAGGAGGCGATTCGGATCAAGGAAAGTACCCATGCCACCTTGCGATCCGCGCATATGCCCGGATGGGATTGGGGACCGGAAAACATGCTGAACTATGTGGCGGATTTCTTCGATCACGAGCGGGTGCTGGGGCAACCGGAAGAGCGGCATATCGAGTACGACAGTTCACGTTCGCTACGCAGCCAGCTGTCGAACCCCGAAATTGCTTCCGCCGTTGCCGATACCTTCATCAAGTATCGGAAGGAGGGTGGCGCGGAAACCGCGATGCAGTGTTTCTCGGTACGCCAATATCCGAAGTATTACCGGCTGGGCAACATGGGCTCCCTGATCGGCGATTACTACCAGATGGCGCTGGCCATTCCGTGCCCCTTTCTCATCACGATGGGCGCCATCCTCCTGGATTACGAATCGGCCAGGAGCAAAGCGTTGATCAAGGCAGCACGGGCGACCCAAGCGGCCGGATCCTACATGTCGCACTTCCAGCCCGACCTTCAGGATCGCAAGCGTGACTGGGACATGGTGCTGCGCGCTTTTGACAATGGTCGCAATGTCGTCCAGATGTACCACCAGATCGTTCTACTTTCGCGGATCGAGGATGTATCCCGTACCGAGCATGCTGTCCGCGCAGTCTGGCGGGCCAGGGGATTTGATCTGGCCAAGGATGTCTATCTGCAGCACCAGGCTTTCGTGGCATCCATGCCATGCACGCTCAGTCCGGCGCTGCAAAAGGATTTGCAGTTATTTGGGCGTGCGGGTACCAAGACAGCGGATAACGCGGTCATGACGTCACCGCTAATCGCCGAATGGAAGGGAACGGCGACCCCCGTCATGACTCTGTTCGGGCGTCGAGGTCAGATCATGACTTTCGATCTTTTCGACAACACGGGTGGCAACTACAACTTTGCCGTGGCGGCACTTTCCGGATCCGGCAAGTCGGTCTTCGTCAACGAAATGGCCTTCCGCTATCTCGGAACCGGGACCAAGGTCTGGATCATCGATGTGGGGCGGTCATATCGCAATCTGTCCGAGCTGCTGGATGGCGAATTCATCGAGTTCTCCGATGAAAGGAGCAACACGATATGCCTCAACCCATTCTCCATGGTCGTGGATATCAACAACGACATGGAAATGCTGCTTCCCTTGATCGCGCAGATGGCTAGCCCACGAGGCCCGCTCGATAACTACGCCTACTCGGCGCTGGCAGCCGCCATCAAGCGGGTCTGGGACCAGAAGGAAAAGGCGGCGACGATCACCGATGTCTATGACTTGTTGCGCACCGGCCGACTCAGTGAAGAGGGGGAAACCGAACGGGATCTTTCCCGATTGGCGACATCTCTGGAGCCCTATACCAAGTACGGCATCTATGCGAGCTACTTTGAGGGCGAGGCCAACATCGAATTTCGCAAGAACCTGGTTGTGCTTGAACTGGAAGAGCTCAAGGCCAAGAAGGATCTGCAGGCCGTGGTGATGCAGTTGATGATGTATCGCATTACTCAGGAAATGTACCTCGACCGATCCAAGCGCAAGCTGGTCATCATTGACGAGGCCTGGGATCTTATGGGCAGTGGGTCGAGCGCGAACTTTATCGAGGCTGGCTACCGGCGTGCCCGGAAATATGGCGGGGCCTTCGGCACGATCACTCAGTCGGTCGACGACTATTACAAAAACGAAGCAACACGAGCGGCCATCACCAATGCCGACTGGTTGTTCCTCCTTCGGCAAAAGCCGGAAAGCATTGATCGGCTTGGAAAGGAGGGCAAGCTTCATGTCGACGAATGGATGAAGCGGCAGCTGTCATCGGTCAGCACCGAGCATGGCCATTACTCGGAGATATTCGTCCATGGACCAATGGGCTCGGGGGTTGGGCGACTGATCCTGGACCCATTCTCGATGCTGCTCTATTCGACACGGGCAGAGGACTATCAGTCGATCAAGACGCTGGCTGACCAGGGGATGTCCGTTATCGAGGCAATCGGAACCATCCTGAAGCAAAGAGGCATGCATTGAGAGCGCACATCATTACCTGGGCTGTTTCCGTATTGTCTGCGGCAGTGTTGGCCTGGGCGTGGCTATACACGCATCCTGCTCCGCGAATTGTTCGCGTGGATATGGGTGATTTGTTTGATGAGCAGAAGAAGCGTCTGGCCGGGAAGATCACCCCCGGCATGTCTGAACAAGATCAGAAAGCGCTTTTTCAATCGGCTGGCGAGTATGCGAGCAAGGTGGAGGCCGCTTTGACAACGCTATCGAAGGAGTGCGGGTGTGCCGTCATGAATTCGGCGGCGATTCTGCGGCTGCCAGAAGCCAACGCAACCGGAATTCCCGATATGACGCTCAGACTTCGCGAACTGGTTGGTCAGCCCGGATGATGCATCGGGTGATCCTGCCGGGATTGCTGCTTGCGATGCCACTTGGCACCGCATTGGCCAGTCCGACGGCAACTGCCGGACTCGACTACCCGACTGCATGGCTATGCGACCAATCCAAGTTCAACTGGTATTGCGATGTTGACCCCGAGCAGCAATCAAGCAGGCCGAAAACGCGTGAAGAGGAGGCTGTGGAGCGTCTGGAGGCATGGCAAAAGGATCTCAAGGCAAAGCGCGCTCTTTCCATCTTGGAGCCGACACCGGAAAACGTGAAAGCCTACATTGAAGCCCAGGAACTGCTTACGCAAACAGCCTCGCTGTATTCGGATGTCTGGCGGCGCGTCGTCTGGCAGAACCCGGATTTGAATTATGAGCTGAAGCGGCCGGCGAACAATGCCGCCATCGCGACCTACACCAGTACCCGCAAGTCGGAAGAAAAAAGGACTCTGGATGAAGTCACGAGGGAATGGGGCATTTTCTTTTTCTTTCGCTCGGACTGCCCTTACTGTCACAGGCTCTCTCCAACACTCAAGTTCCTGAGTGACACCTATGGCATCACCGTATTTCCTGTCAGCGTGGATGGCGGGGTGTTGCCCGAATACCCGAACCCGCAACGCGATAACGGCATGGTGCAGAAACTCGGGATTCGCCAGGTGCCCATGCTGGTTCTAGGCAACGTCAAGGACAAGCGACTCATACCGCTCAGCTCCGGTGTGATCTCGGCTCAAGATGTCATGGAGCGCATCTATGTGCTGACCAGCACGCGCCCCGGCGAGCTCTACTGAAGGGGGTAGCCATGCTCAAAATGCGTGTTCTAGCGGGGATTCTGGCCATTACATTCAGCACCTGGTCCATGGCCAGCATCCAGACCCAGATGCAGGGGTGGTTCAACGAGATGGGTGCCTATGGCAACGTGACGGGCGCGCAGGTCATCAGCGGCCAGACCGGAACGGTTTATACCGGTGGCAGCATGTACATGCGCACCCCGATCCGCAACTACCAGATGGCGTCGATCGCCCCACCTTCGATTCGCGCGGGTTGCGGCGGCATCGATCTGTTTGCCGGATCCTTCTCGTTCATCAATTCTGAACAGCTGACTGCGTTGCTGCGCAACATCGCAAACAATGCGGTGGGCTACGCATTCATGATGGCGGTCAAGTCAGTTTCACCCGATCTGGCAGATCTGCTTCAGTACCTTCAGGATCAGGCATCGAAGATCAACAACATGAACATGAATTCATGCCAGATGGCCGAAGGCATCGTGACAGCCACGTTGGGGCCCATGCTCTCCGACAAGAAGGAACAAGCGAATGCCCAGGGAACCGGATCCCTGCTCTCGAATCTGTGGCCGGACAGTTTTCAGTCATTCGATAGTTGGCGTCAGGATAAAGCATCCAAGAAGCAGGCGCGCCAGCAAGCCGCGAATGCGGATGCAAACCTGAAGGAAATTCTCGAGCCGGGCAATGTCGTCTGGAAGGCCCTGCAAAAGACCGATACGCCCGATGAACTCAAGGAACTGATGATGAGCATGGTCGGGACGATCATCATCATCCCCCCCGGGGCTACCGGAAACGAAAACGGCGATAAACCACTTTGGCGCTATGTCGGGCCGACAGGCATCAAGTTCAGCGACTTTGTCGGCAACCCCGAAACGCAGACAAAGAATGATGTCACCTTGCTCAAGTGCGGCACCGATCCCGACTGCATGAACCCTACCGCCGAACCCAATCAGTCGGTTTCATCCTTGTCCTGGCACGTTCGTCAGACCATGGAGAAGGCCACAAACAATATCCAGAACCGTCAGGGGCAAAGCTTTAGCGGCATCGATTATGCCGTGTATATGAACTCATCGATTCCCGTCTGGCGGCTGGCCAACGTCGCTGCCATGAGTCGGGGAGGACCGGTTTTGCTTACAAACAACTACTCACAGACCGTTGCGGTGGAGCTTGCCTACAACTGGTTCACCGAGATGGTACGTACGCTACAGAAGGCGCTTGCAAACAATTCTGCGGCCCAGTCTCAGGACATCGTTCAGGCCAGTGCGAGCCTGAATGAGCAGATTGCGAGCGTTCGGCAACTGGCAGTCTCGGAGTACATGGCGAAGTTCCAGCAGGCGGTGGCCATGGCCGAGTTGCAGAAAACGACGCAATGGTTACATGAAACCATGATGCGATCGCTCCCGGTGGATGTGCAGAAATCGCTGCTTGCATTCAATCGATGATGCGACTTGGCAGTCAATGAAGCAAAGTTAGGTACTGTCAGTGAACTTCGAGATCTACGCCTACTGGAACACGCTTGAACTGGTCAACGTGTTCAATGCGATTGCTGCGATCACAGGCAGCGGGGACTTCAATGGCCTGTTGCGCACACTGGCCCTGGTAATGATTATCGGGTTGGTATTGGCCGTTCTTGCCGGAAAAAGCAGACAGGAAGACTTCTGGCGCTGGGTCATCATGCTGGCATTGATGCACGGCATGTTGCTCGTACCGAAGAGCAACGTAATGATCGTCGATCGCACCGGCACAAACCCAACTCAGGTTGTGGCGAACGTCCCGATCGGTCTCGCGGCGCTCGCCCATGGCACAAGCAAGATCGGCGACTGGCTGACAACAGCATTCGAGACGGTATTTTCTCTACCCGATGATGTGCAACTTCGAAAGACCGGAACGCTGTTTGGTCATCGAGTCATGCTCGAACGGCTCGGTACTCAATTTGCCAGCCCGGTCCTGATGCGCAACCTCGATGAGTTCTATCGTGAATGCGTGATTCCGGATCTTGCTGCAGGCGCCATCAATCCAGACAATCTGGCCAAGACGGAGAACATCTGGCAGGCCTTCGCCAATACCAACCCCGGCCTTCTGGTGACGATTGCCGATTACACCGATCCATCCGTGTCTTCTACAGTCAGCTGCCCCAATGCCTATGCTGCACTGACAGCGCAAATCAACACCGATTCGAATGTTGTTCTGGGGCTCAAAGCACAGAGTTTGTATCCGGAAATGTCCCTGGCAGCAGCCAGAGCATCACTCGCCAACGCACTGGGTAACACGCAGCAGTTCTTTGCGCCAACGGCGTCGGCAACGCCAGTGCTCGATCAGATCAGGCAAGGTGCAATGTGCAACTACATCATTGATGCGCCAGCTCGTGTGGCAGCCCAAATTGGGGACGCCGCACAGGTTCAACAGGCTACAGCTACAGCGGCTGGGATACGCAGTTACAAGGCCACCACCTCGACCGCCTATTCGGTCGCAATGAGCGGTATGCCGAAGTTTAGGAACGCAATCGAGATGATGGCCTATGCTGTTTTCCCCATTGTCGTCATCATGATTGTTGTCGCAGGGCAATATGCCGGGACATTTCTGAAAGGCTATCTTGGGACTCTGCTGTGGGTTCAGCTTTGGCCACCGCTGTATGCGGTCATGAACTACATGATGAACATCAAGAGCAAGAGCGCCATCGGCTCCATGGTTGCCGCGAACACCGATAGCTATCTATCTTGCAGTCTGACCAATTGGCTTGGATCGACGGCAATTGACGATATGAACGTGGCTGCTTACCTAACCTTGTCGATCCCTGTTATCGCCTGGGGACTGGTTCAAGGAACGCTTCATGCCGCCTCGTCGGCAATTGCATCGTCGACACAAGGCGCCGGCGCATCGGGGGGGCGCTTTCTCGACAACACGGTTAGAAGCGATCAGATTACCGCCGGTCAGTACAACATGGCACCGACTGTGCGCACTGGCGCAACTGTCCGCACCGATGTCGGACAAAGCGGTGTCAGTACAACCACGTTTGGTGATGGCACGATAGCGGCAGATGCATCAGCCATGCAGCACAAGATGAATCTCAAGCTCAATACCGGGACCCGCATCTCAGGCGCGCTCCAACAGCAATCGGAAGTTGCAGAAACAGCCGCAGTCGGGAATATCGTCTCAGGAGCAACTTCTATTGCTGCCGCCATTCAGCAGTCTGCTGATTATGCTCGCGGGCATTCCAGGGCGAATCAGGCTGGAACCCGTTCTGGAATCAGCGACCAGTCCGGCTTCACACAGGCTGTGAGCCAGGCCCAAAAGACCATAGATAGTTTTGCAAGCAAACACGGTCTTGACCAATCTCAGTCAGCCAGGATTCTGGGCATGGCGGAAATGGCAGCTCAGAATCCCAAGGCGCTTGATCTGGTTTCGCCTGTCAGCATCAAGGCGGCTGCACAGGTTGCAGGTACTTCTGAAGCAACTGCAAAGCAGCTGCTCGAATCGGCGAAGAGCTACGCGAAGGAATCCGGGTATTCTGAGTCGGTCGATAAGGTGCGGCGCGCATCACGTGAATCGACTTTTGGGGCGACTGATGAATCCAGTACGCGATCCGCCGCAGGTATCCGGGCCAGCTTCGATCGATCGGAACAGCATACCGATCAAGCCTCATCCAGCCTCCAGAAATCGGTTGCGCTGAAGGAAGCAGCATCGCGTGCACGCGAGAACTCGGGCGCCTGGGAAACGGGAATGATCCGGCAGTTCAACGATTGGATGAGCACCCAGCGCAACAATCAGGATCTCCTCGGACGGAACTTCGATGCTGCCACCGTTGCGCAGATCGCGGAGAAAAACCCGGAGCTGCTGACGCCTTTTGTCGAGCGATTTTTCAAGGATCGCATCGAACCGAACCTGTCAGCAGGTGTTGGGGAGGTCAAGTCTGTTGAGGATGTGCAGGCGCTATTCAATCAGGGCAGGGCAGGGCTGCCTTCAGCCGGAGCCATCGCAAGTAGGGGAGACGAATGGCTCGGACAGGTCAAAGGGGCTGCAATCAGGGCTGGCGTCGATCCCGACAAGGGTGTAACAAGCATCATTCCGCAACAGGTGTTAGCTTCTCAGGCAGAGGCTGGCCGGAGTATTTCAACTGGAAGGGCAGTAGTCGAGACTCAAGGAAGTCCTCTCGAACAAAGGGTGGCTAATCGGACCGCACCAGGCTCGCAAGCACTCCTCGGACTGGCCGCGACGAATGCCGTTGGTCAGGTTATGCCGGACGGGCTATCTCGTTCGATGATGGAGACGCTACCTGGCGTCAACACCAGCATCGGAAGTCCTGGATCTGCTGTTGCGGAAGCGGGAGCGGGTCGAGCTCAAGCTGGCCAACCTCGCGATCCAGTGATGCAGACTGCCGCTCAGGCAGGATTTGGCATCAATGATGCTCTCGACAAAACGGTTGCTTATGGCGAAGCAAAGGTCAGCGAAGTGTTTGGGCCGATTCTGTCTCCAACATCGGGCACGGTACCATCAGCTGGCGATGCTGAAGCCAAGGCTCCAAGTGGGGCCGGCGATGTGCTGAGTGGTACCTGGGCACTTGGTGAGACAACGGTCGGAAGCCTTTTGGGTACCCAGTCGAAGTCGGGGCAACTCCCCATCCGCGATAGTGGCGCAGCGGGGGGAGAAACAGGCGGTAGCGGAGAGACTCCGCCACCGAGCAACCGGTAGCACTCAGGAATGATGGCCAGGCCAAAGCGGATTGGCGGGATTGCTCAGGTCGTCGGACGGAAATAGCCCGCCTATCGGTGCAGGAGTGATGACCATCTGCGGTTGTTGGCGTGATGTTGCCTCCGATACGGACAAGGATGGTCTGGCGATGATTGGTTTGGATGACCAGAGCTTGAGGACGGCTACGACAAAGGGCGTGAGGAGACAAACGGTCAGACCAATCTTTCCGGATTCCCTATCACCACTTATGAGTGACACGGGGAATAGGGCGGCTAGCGCAAGTAGGACGCAGGCGAGCGATAGCTTGTTGAAGCCTGACGAAGCCTCATCTCTTGCGAAGCATCCAAGGGCATGAAGTCCTGATTTGATGGCGTAATAGACAAGCGCGAGGTTCCCAAACACGGCAAGCCAGAAAATCATCTGATTCATACTTATGTCCATTTGCGGTATTCTGTGATGTAGTTACAAAGTAATCACGTAATCATGATTTGTCAAGATCGGTTAAGGGTTAGGGTGAACGGTCGCGGCGAGCAATACGCTATGCCTCACTGTCATCGATTGAGCGATAGTAGATACTGAGTATCGGGGTAACCGTTGAAATTACGTCGCATAGGCAATTCCTTGGGGACAACGTTCAGTAAGCAGCTATTGAATCGTGCCGGTTTCAAGGGAGATGATGAGCTTGAGGTGGCAGCCGTATCGGGCGAGATACGAATTCGCCATGCCAGTTCACGATTGACGATCGAACTGACCACGGCAGAAGCCAAGGCGTTGTTGGAAGGTGCCACGGATACACGTGCGTGGAAGTCTGCCATGAACAAAGTGAAGAAAAAAGTGCTGGCATGATGGACACGCTTTCAGTAAGTACCTGTGCCGAAGATGATGGCCAATACGCGACTCAATGGAAGTGGCGAAGAGGTAACGCCAATATGCCATCTTCCGGGGGCACGATTACCACCAGGGTGAGTGCCAAGTACTCTGACGATCAAGTAATCCTGGCCGAACTTGGCGCAATCCATCATCTGCTTTGCGTTGTTCAGGTTCAGGGAACAAACCGGCTAGGTAATGGACTCGCAATCGAGGCATCCTGTGGCGCAATCAGGAAGGCTGTTGCCAAGGGGACGCTGAAGAAGGATGCCGCTGGACGCACTGACAAACCCCATGTGGCGCTTTTTTCCCAGTTTCTTGCGACCAAGTTCTTCGAAGCCAGCATCTCGGTAGTAACCCCGGGCAGGTGGGCATTGACTCAGCCAAGGGTTGTGCAGAATTATGAAATCGTACTGGATGATCCGCCCATGGCGTCAATCAAAAGTGATGCAGGCAATATTGTGGTGAGCCGTCATGCACTCAACCGTTTTGTTGAGAGATTTGTCGCTGCCGAGCAGATCACGGCAGGCCAGGTGTTGGTTGATGTGCCAGACCTGAAATGGACGCGTGCCTGGCGAATACTTGAGACGATTGTTCCGCAATCTCGTCAGGTCGTTATCCCGAGATCCGAATGGCAACGCATCGTCAGAAAATATGGACAAGACACCTTGGCGATGTACCACGCAGATTCCATGAACGTGTTCATCGTCAAGCGGGAATGGTTCGGGTTGGTGATGGTGACGGCTATACGCGATTCGGATTACAACCGAATTGTTCCGAAGCTACCCACATATGCGGGTGGTCGCCTGATTCACCAGGTGAGTTAGCAGGGGCGTTCCAATGACGATTGTCGTGACCTTGTTCAGTTTGGCGGCGATCTTCGCGTTATTGGCGCGATGGATGCCATCCATCAGGCGTTCGCATGTGCCGCATGAGGATGCATCTGAACATCGATCACAACTGGTGGCCAAGCCAAATATCTCGAAATCAGCATACGGAACAATCAAGATCATCGTTTTGTCCAGCCATGCAAAGGACAAAGCCACACAAGAACGACGGCAACGCGAGGATGCCTATACGGTAGAAACCGAGCAATACAGGTTGGCTATCGAGGGACGACAAAGAGAGAGCGAGGGAAGGGGAAATGCGCTAGCCATTGCCTGGCGTCAGCGAGAGGTACTCGGGGTAATCAAGGCATTTATGGTTTGCGAAGCACTGCGCAAGACAACTGTACCAAGCGCTCCATTGATCCGGTCCGCGAGCAGGGATGAGATTCTTTGGGCCTACGGGCATGAGGGGGAGCGCCAGTTGGATGACTTCCTGCAGGAGCGTCTTGATAATGACTGGACACTAATCGCCGGTTGCCGCAATCACAAGGGGGAGATTGACCGAATTCTCATCGGTCCGATGGGTGTCTTCGCTTTCGAGGTCAAGAACCATGTCGGCGTGATCTATTGCCAGGGAGATTGGTGGTGGCGTGATCGCTGTAATCGCGTCGGTCAAATAATTGAGTACGGTGCTCTGATCAATGATCGCGGTGGGCGCGGACCGAGCCAGCAGCTGAATGAGCCGGTCGATCAGTTGCAGATCCGGCTTGGCCACCTCTTACCAAGTGTGCGGATTATTCGGATCGTACTTTTCGCAAATGCAGATGCAAGACTCGGGGAGATGAGCGGGCTTACGGTTGATGTTGTGTCAACCCTTGCGTCGCTCGACCTGGCGCAAGTTCTTGGTATCTCAACAACCAGGCTTTCACCTGGACAGTGTGAGTCTGTCTGTAATTCGATTGTGGCCACACATAGGGAAAGGCGGTCTGGCAGTAGTCTCCTTGGGTGTCATACGCAGAATATGATCTGACGGCGATACTCGATACGGTCGAGCCCAATACAGCTGCTACTGTGCCGTCAGTCGCTTCATCCGGAATTTGGCCGTCTGAAGGGCAGCTGGCCTCTGAAACCTGCCGAACAACCAAGACGTGCTAATCGGCCATAACGGCCATTCACTCACTCGGCGCCCACAGGCGGCAATAGGTTGCTTAGCTGCTACTCGGCTCAGATTTGCGCTGAGCGACCGCTTCCTGTTCGGGCGAACTAACACTTCCGACCCCTATGGATAGATCGCAACTAGGGATAGTTCGGGCAGGCCCCTCCGTTACAACACAGTCATGGAGAGGCTTTCGGCAAGATCGGCCCGTGAATTTGTAGACATAGTATTTCCAGCGGAGTGCAGTGGTGGTCCCAACTTTTGGAGACCACCACCCTCGCAAAGAAGAAAGTCTCACCGCATATCCTGCGCCATACAACGGCAATGCATCTACTTCAGTCAGGCGTGCCTTTCAACATCATCGCGCTGTGGCTCGGGCACGAGAGCCAGTACACCACTCACCGATACGAGGAAGCGATCTGGCCATGAAAGAGAAAGCGCTCGCCTGCCTGCTAATCACCAGACACAAATTTTCGGCGGTACCACGCTCCAGACTCGCTCATGAAGTTCCTGCAAACGCTGTAACTATGTAAAGGGTGCTCCGTCACTTCACGGCGCCGGCGCACCCTTCTCAACATTACTATCCCTAGTTGCGATCTATGCATAGGGGTCGCTATGTAAAGCTTTGCATAGCGACCCGGAGCGGCCAATCTCAGCATAAAAATTGCCGCCGAGAAGCAGTCGCCAAAGCTACACACAAGCTGGCCACAAGAGGCTGTGCGTGGCTCACCGACATGCTTGCCTCAGCTTGACTAGAGAATACTTTTGACGGTCACACAGTCAGGCGGGAGTGAGCCGTGGGCACGGCTGCGTGGGGCCTGGCCACCTGGTTCTTTCTCATCCCTCAAGATTTTCCCCTCGCTTGTTCGGTGGCGCTACCGTGCGGCCGATGCGGTCAGCGCACTATCGGTGTCCCGTTCCTCGGGCTGAAGGAGTGCAATTGGGTGTTTTATCCCCACGCGCATGGAATATGTTGATACGATGTCTCATAAACGAAAGTGGGAACAACAAGGAGGCCTACAAATGAATGTCGACAGCATCGTCGACGTTGGCGAATTTTTAGACAAGAAGGGGTTGCTAAGCCCAACGCTTGAGGTCTTACAGGCCACCGAGAAGAGCTATCGCGCGTTGCTGTTTCAACCGTCGGGTCCATTCGTCGGCAACGCCACGCGAATCGGCCCGGCTGACTTGGATTTTGCGGACCAGCAAGCGTCCGCGCTGCTTGAGATGGCGACCAAGCAGGGCCACCATCTCGTCGTCACGCCCGAGTACTACCTCCCCATAAAGACGCTCCTTGAATGTGTACAGGGAGACAAGTTCCCTGCTGCTGATGCAATTTGGGTGCTTGGTTGCGAGAGCATGACGCCCGCGCAGCTGGCCGAGTTCAAGGCTAAAGCAGAGAGCACAGGGAAGTGCCGGGTGTTCCATGAGACAGACGACGCGGCTCCCGTACAGGGCATCTACTACGACCCAGTGGCGTACTGTTTTCTGTCTAAGGAGAAGGAAACTGGAGAAGAGCGGCGCATCGTTCTCATCCAGTTCAAGACCATTTCATCCAAAGACGACCAGTACTTCGAGAACAGTGTCCTTCGAACTGGAAAGCTTATCTATCAGTTCCATGGGCCCAAGAAGCGCCTCTCGCTCGCTTCCATTATCTGCTCTGACGCCTTCAACATCACGGGTGACAGCGACGTCCTCCTACAGCTCACTGAGGATGCGACCCTCCTCCACATCCAGCTGAACCCAAAGCCGCGTAACGTCGAATACCTGAGGTACCGGGTGGACACCTTCCGTCGTCACGGGCGGACGAGCAACTGCGACATCGTGTGCCTCAACTGGGCCGAGAACATCATCTTCCTTGAGCAGGAAGGCGGTAAGGAACATGAGTGGAAAAACGAAGCTGGTTCGGCGTGGTACCTGCCGCATGACCGAGCTTCCTCAGACGATGCCCTGGTGGAACAGAACGAACGCAATGGCCTCTACTACTCGTGGCATCGGCGCAACAGGCATGTCCTCCATTTCCACAACGCGCCGGCGGTCTTTGAGTTCAGCGTTCCAAAGGTTGAGCACACGGGCCCGCAGCTCCTCGCTGTTTCCACCGGCCCCAAGCTCGAGGGCCGCTACGTCTGGGATGACGCAGGTGGCTGGGTAGCCTCGGCCGCATGCGCAGATACCGGACTCGCACAGCTGTTCGCGTGCGATGCGAAGGTTGCTACGGCTTTCAACGCCATGTCCAAGGACGACAGCCGCCTTCGAATTGAGCGGGCAGTCGCCATCTCCTGCGGTCTGACCTCGGGCGCAGACAATTGGTATGCCGTCGGCAATTTGGCATCTCTCAGCATGAGTGATGACGAGGTCACCAAGCGGCTCACAGTGCGCTTAGAGCGCAACGAGTATTCTGATACCGCCAGACATGATCAGCTGCAGAAGGTGGCTATCTTGCATGAGATTTTGGCAACCAAGCAGCTCCCCATCCAAATACGCGACCTGAGCGGCGGAGGTGCCTCCGTTTACTGGACCAAGAAGTCACCGCATACGAACGTCGTCAAGGACGGCGTTGAGCCAGCGCACGTCGCGTTCCTTGGCTTCCAACCGGAGACGAGGCGAATCGAGGATGTCTGCGACGCCGCATACGGATTGCTACACCGCGAGAACGAGCCTGGACGTCGGCATCGTGTCGCGGTCTGCTTCTGGACGACGGACGGCCCCTTGTTCCCCAAAATCAAACAGCTGACTCACATCGCCGATGACGGCAAGAGTCCCACCTCTATTGCCAGGGCATGACAATGCAAGTACTCGAAACTGCACGACAGAAGGTCGCACAACTGCTGGGGGGGGTCCAAGACGTAGAGGAGGCGGTCGTCCGCGGCGAGCGCCTGCACCAAGGCAAGTGCTTCGCGGTGGCCTATGTGGACCTTGCGGATGATGTTGTCGGCCGCGCGGAGGGCCTGCGTGAATTCCAAGAGCGCATCCTTGGCGAGGACTACTTCAACTTGCCTGGCAACCTTCGATGGAACAACTACCTCTACATCGTCGCCGGCCCGAAGTCCATCGAGCAGCCCGAGTTCCAGCGTGCAAAGGCGGTCATCGAAGCTGACGAGGACTTCGCCAGAAAGCGGGTCGTATCGGAGGACGAGCTTGCCTTCGTGCTTGGGGCAGCTCAATACTTCACTCCCATCGCAAACTCGCAGGAATTCGACATCGTCGGGGAGTGGGGCAAGCTCCTCGCTGAAGCACACATTGATGGCATCCTCGACCGCCCTGCGCGAACGGAGATGGTGGAACGAATCAGTTCCGGTCAAGCTGAGCGCGCGCCAGCGCCGAAGAAGGCGCTCAGCCTGCATGAATCTGACAAGGATCTACAAGAGAAATGGCTGTCGAGCCTGAGGGTTGAAAGCTTTCGCCCCGTGCATAACGGCAGACCTCCCTTTGACTTCGGCCAGGTAACGCTCATCACCGGACCAAACGGAACCGGGAAAACCTCGCTTCTTGAGGCCATCGAATTCTTTTACTGCGGCCAAAACCGGCGCGCGCGCACCGGCACGGCAAAGGTGTACGGAAAACTCCGGGGTAGTGACAAAGAACTTCTGGCGACGACCGTACCCTCCCAGCTCCGAGCGAGGTGTTTGCATTGGTACAACCGGGAGGAGAAAAACTCAGCAGGGCTATTGAATGGCTTCGGCAGGTACAACTTCCTAGACACCGATGCTGCATTCCGCGTGGCTGCCGACTTGAACCCTGAAGAGCTACCTGAGGACCTCAGTCGGTTGATTGTTGGCTCGGATGCGTCGCAGGTTTGGTCTTACGTCGACAAGCTGGCGCCTGAAGTTCAGACAGCAGCCGAGCGCGCGCTTCTCAACGTTCAAGACGCGCAGAAAACGCTCGAAGACCTGCAGACGAAACTCAAAGAGTTGCAAGAACGTCCATCGGATGCCAAGGCGCTTAGCGAAGCGTTTCGGGCAAGCCTTCCGCTGATTGGTTATCGAGGCGTACTGCCGACGGCACCGTTCGTTTCGGCGGATGAGGCGAAACCAATACAAGCGGCATATTCCGCTTTGCAAGTATTGCTTGCGGCGGGTCCCGCGTGCACGACGCTAGCATCCCTTGAGGCGCGGAGCCGTGCTATCGATGACGCGCACAGGACAGTTGAGCCGCTCGATAACCAAGCAAAGGCCTTCGATACGCAAATTGCGGAGATAGAGAGTCAGGCTGGTAACTTTGACGCTTGGGCAAAACTCCTAGTTCGTTGGGCCGAGTATATTCGAGTCCGATACGCACCAATTCGTGACGAATACATTCGCTGTCGTAATTTGGTAACTGCCGCCGACACCAAAATCGGCGCTTTTGCAAACTTCGAAGTGCCAACGGTGGACCAGGCTTACAAATCCGGGCTGTTCACGGGTTTCCTACGGCAGAAATCTTGGGCTGACATGATGTCTTCGGCATTTTGGTATAGAGGAACGACGGAGTGTCCTCGGTGTTGAGCTGGAATATCTTGAGCTTGAAATATTCCATGTCGCGGAAGCCCCTGGCGCGACGGCGCAGGAGCGCGATGGAAACGTTGCCGGCTTCCAGCCGCGAGGTCGTGATCGGATGATTGGCGTAAGCGCAGATGCCGGTGCGGTGAGACTGCAAGGTCTTCACGAAGGAAGCCAGTCCGGTGATCTTGGCAGCCTTGGCCATGCCGCACCAGTCTTCGAGACGCTGCGTCATCTCGGCGACCGTGGAGTTGGGTTGCCACAGGCGCTGCAATTGCTCCTTGAGCGCATAGAGGGACGCCAAGGGTTGATTCTGCGCCAGCAGCTGATCCAGCCGTCCTTGGTCGGTTTCCTTGAGGGTAGTGCGATTCGACAGCAGCAGCCACAGGCTGCCCTTGATCGTTTGCTGGCCGGTCAGGTCGCCCAGGGTCTTGGCGGCCTTGAACTCGGCCCGGCGGCAATCGCGGATCACCTTGCTGAACATCTGCATGACGTGGAAGCGATCGAAGACGATTGCCGCGTCTGGCAGCGATTCGCATACGGCGGCGATATAGGCTGGCCCCATGTCCAGCGCCACAGCCTCGATACCGTCGGCACACTCCTGCGACAGGGCGTCGAGGAATTCGATCAGCACGGCGGATTCGCGCCCTTCCTTCACCCACAAGATGCGGCCGTAGTTCGTTCCGGGCGACAGGTCATAGACCAGGGTGAAGTAGCTTTGCCCCTTGGCGCGGGCAACTTCATCGACGCCGAGGTAGCGAATCCCGCTCAGAGTTTGCGGCCGAGGAATCGGAATCGTCTCGGCCAGGTGAGCGCACTCGATGGCTTTCACCGAGTCCCACGACAGGCCCGTGTGACGCGCCACCGTAGAGATCGGCATGTGGCGGGCCATGCCGGCAATCAGGCGGGCGTAGCGTTTCGTCACGCGCGCCTTGGGCGCTACGAACGACAGGTGCTCGACACGCACGTGGCCGGGCGACAGGAAGGTCTCGGCGTACTCGATCTCGATTTCGCAGGGGCGCCCGCCCAGCGGCACGTCCAGCACCGTCCGCCGCAACAGGCGATTGACCGAACCGCGCCGCCCCGTGCGGTGATCCACTGGCCGCCGGCGCCGGTCACGGTCGCATATGACCCGCACCCGCCCGCTCTCTTCGTTGAACACAACGTCCTTGATCACTTGCCCCTCAAGCCCCAAAATCTTAGCCGGGATGACCGCTCCCATAATGTTGTACCTACCCGAGTCCTGGAAAACCCGCGTGGATACACCATTTCAGGGATGTCGGTCATCTCACTTCTCCGTAGGATTTACCGGAAGAGCCCAAATCCGTCCGCTTGGCAGACGCACTTAATGGTGCGATTCAGAGCATTCAATCAGCTTCAAGCGAGGTCACCTCTCTCGAACAATTGAGCGCTTCGTTTGGCCACGCAGCGGCTGCGCGAGCCCGGACCGCTCAAGAGCTGAAAACCGCCGTGCTGGCTGCCTTGAAAGGCGGAGCACCTGCGACTACTTGCCCAGTCTGCAAAACAGTTCATGGTGAAGCAGCGTTGGCAGCGCACATTGAGCGAATCACCTCTGAATTGGCACAGCCAACCGAGTTAACGGAACTATCGGGGAAACTCAGCGCTGCACGAGAGAGGCATAAGCAATGGCTGGCCTGGAAGGCATTTCTGGAGCAACTTCAGCAGATTGCTCTTCAGTTGTCGCTGCCGTTCTCTCAAACTTGCAACGAAATTGTGGAAGCTTTCTCCCAAGCTCGCCGCGACTTCGAAGAAGCAAGGGCGAATCTGCAATCCGCAACCGAGGCATTGAACAGACTGCATCAAGCCGGAATGTCGGACAAAGAGCATGACGACTTGCTATCGTCAGCAATTACTGTCCCAACGTTGACCCAGAATCCATACGATGTCGCCGCTGTAGAAGCTCAAAGCAACATGTATCTGAATTCGGCAGCGCAGACACGCGAACAAATCCCCTCACTTCGTGTGCAAAGCGAGCTGCTGTTGGGGCTTATTACTCAGCATATGGCACCACTATTTGATGGCGGCTGGCACACTCGCACGTCGACGTCAGCAGGTTTAGCGGCATTTTCCCAGATGCAGCAAGAGACGATTGCACTTGAAAGACAGCGCGATGAACTGCTTCATTACTTTGCCATCGGTAACGAGACAAAACTATCGAATGTCGAAGCAACACTCGCTGGCACACTTAGAGCCCTGACCGAGGCAGTTCAGGCCGTAACCCGCGAGCAAACAGCGTCGGCAGATATCTCTCGACTTCAGAGCGACATTGAATACCAGAGAAAACGTACTCGCGAACTTCTGATGCGGAGTATGAATCTCCAGGCTGCCTCGACGGCGTTGAGAAAATTGCGCTCAGAGCTCTCGCTGGAAAGCACAACAGCCAAGTCTCTGAACGCCATCGGGCAAGAGATAAACGAAGCATTTGTTCGAATTCACTCGCCAAGTGAGTATGAGTACGTGGGCAGCAACGGTGTACTACTCCGGTCTAAGGAAGACCAAGAGGATTGGTCGCTCGATAAGGTAAGTACTGGCCAGCGCGCTGCGTTTGCACTTTCAGTTTTTCTGGCAGTGAATCGGACGGCCGCAAATGCTCCGCCAGTCATTTTGATTGATGACCCGGTGGCTCATGTCGACGACCTAAACGCACTTTCGTTCCTTGATTATCTGCGTGACCTCGCTGTGACGTCGAAGAAACAAGTGTTTTTCGCGACGGCGGATGCAAGAGTTGCTTCGCTGTTTGCCCGCAAATTCGGTTTCCTCGGCGACGACTTCAAGCGAATCGACTTGGTGCGCGACGTCCAAGTGGGGGCTCCTTGCTGAGGTATGAGTTTCCGGATGGCCTCGACCATGTTAACGAGGGCTGCAGGCGGGCTTCGGTGACGTTCAGGCATAGGCCCAAAGCATTCAACCCTAAGGGTAGTGGCTCGCATGGTCAGCCGGATAGCCTTCGTCGCCACTCACCGTTCGTGGCTGGTAACGGCCATTCTAGACCGGCGTGATCAGCGTCCGCTTAGGCCGAGCAGCACGAATTGGCTACCTGATCACTCTGGCTTCTTAGTATCCGCAAACTTCGCAGCCATCGTTGGATTGCCGCGCGTTAGCCGCTTGATCGTAACGTCCTGCGCCTTGTCGTTAGCGAGGCGCAGGTTGCGGTCGGTGCCGAGCAGGGCTTCCTTGGTCTTTTGCAGGTGGTCGATAGATTTATCGATCTCCTCAATGGCGGTTTGGAAGCGGCGTGAAGCGAGGTCGTAGTTTTTGGAAAAGGCGGACTTGAAGGTCTCAAGTTCGCTCTCGAAATTGGTGATATCGATGTTCTGCGCGCGAACCAGGGCAAGTTCGGTTTTGTACTTGACCGCATTCATCGCGGCGTTGCGCAGCAGGGTAATGATGGGGATGAAGAATTGGGGGCGGATCACGTACATCTTGGGATAACGGTGGAAGACATCGACGATGCCAGTGTTATAGAGCTCGCTCTCGGGTTCGAGCAGTGAGACGAGCACGGCGTATTCGCAGCCCTTCTCATTACGGTCCTTGTCAAGTTCTTTGAGGAAGTCTTCGTTACGGCTCTTGGTGGCGGTGAGGTCGTTCTCGTTCTTCATCTCAAACATGATGGAGACGATCTCGGTGCCGCTCTCATCGCTGTCGCGGAAGATATAGTCTCCTTTGCTACCGCTACGAGCGTCGTTGTCTTTCTCGAAATAGGCGCGCGGAAATGCCGTGGCGCGAATGCGGTTGAATTCAGTCTCGCAGTGTTGCTCCAACGTTTCGCCGATCATCTTGGTGGAGAGGCGCGCCTTCATGTCGCGCAGGCGCTCGATTGCGTCGTCACGATCTTTTAGCTGGGTTTCGTATTTGTCCTTGATCGATTTTTCGGCGAGCTGCTTTTCGAGCGCGGCGCGCTCAAGGCTGCTCTTGAGCTCGTCGCGTTCTTTCTCGACCGTGCCGAGTGCGTCGGCAAGCGCCAGCTTCTGGTTGAGCGCGAGGGTGTCGAGCTGGACCTTGAGGGCTTGGATCTCGGCATCCTTGCTGGCGGTGCTCTTCTGCATCTCGGCAAGCATCTTCGCTTCGGCCAGCCGGGCGGCGGCGTCTTTGTCTTGCTGAGCCTGGGCGAGCTGGCTGGCGAGTGCGTCGCGCTCTTTCTCGATGGCACTAAGGGCTTGTGTGACGGCAAGTTGGCTCTGGACTTTGCCTGCGTCAATCTGGGCCTTGAGGGTTTGGATTTCGCTGTCTTTGGCGGTGGCGGCTTTCTGCAGCTCGCCCGCCATCTTGGCCTCGGCGAGTTCGACGGCCTTGAGCTTGTCCTGCTCGGCTAGCACTAGCCGCTCGTGCAACTGCTTGTCGAAGTCGGCGTCGCGCACTTGCTTGAGGATCTCTGCGTAACCCGCTTCGTCGATCTTGAAGGCTTTCCCGCAATGCGGGCAGATGATTTCGTGCATGTGTGAACTCTCCCAGCAACGGAATGTACCCGCTTTTGCTTATGGTTTCATGTATCCGGCATGCCGGCCTGAATCGCACCGGCATTCGTGGTTACAGTAAAGTCAGCTTTCCATTTAAAACTCGCCACTTAGGTCTGAGGTCCCGATAGCCGCAAAGGCCGAAAACCAACATCTTGCCGGCGACATCCGGCTGTGTAGCCTCATATCCGCTTGAACGCTTTCAGAAAATTTGTCGGATGCTTGCAGAACCGTATGTGGTCCGGCGAATTTAGCGGGCGATTCGTTTCAGTGAATGCAGGAGTTATGTAACCCCAATCCCCAAGGGTTGAAAAAAAGACAACATAGTCAATTTTCGCCCCCTGCCACTTGTTCTCAACTCGGGTCGATTCGTCTTTGGTCTGAATACTCTTGACCTGTATCCGGTAGAAACTGTCATCGTCGGCTACAACAAGATCTGTTTTTTTGCCGTGATCAATCACTGGGATCAGAACCTCCCAGCCATCGCTTAGAAGCCAAGCAGATAAAAGTTGCTCATACGACAACTGTTTGTGAGCGGCCAACGTGGTTTGCTTGAGGACTGCATTTTTTACAGGCATGACATTACCTTTTCAGGTTATGCCGTACGACAGCCGGAGTGGTGGCTTCCTGTATACGGACCGAGGCAGCATCGCACCGACCTCCCGATAAGCATCACCGCACTGCGATAGTCAGCAGAAGAGTAGCAAAGGCTGCCAGCCTTGCAGTTCGGGCGGGACACCCACTTCCTGCACAAATGCCACCTTGATCCATAGCGGACCGTGATGCGAGTCCGACTAGCTTATCTGCCTCAGCATGTATCTGTCAATGACGCTCTTGCCCACGGCGTGAGCCATCAAAAGACTGGTGATCACAACTTACCGGCCATTGCCCAGCCATGACGCCAATGACCGTTCAGGCCGAGGGGCTGTCCGTGAGAAGTCGATCTGATTGGCTGCTCGACTTCAGACACCGGCCATTGAACCTCTGGCTGCCTGTATGGCAGCAGGGGATCCTCGCTTGGGACTGTCCGTCGGATTACTTCGTTACCACTACAACTCAGGCAAGCTTTTTCGTCATCGCGGTAACCAGATCCTCCAGATCGGCTACCCGTTTCGCCTCCTGAACACGAGAGAAAATCTCGTCTAGGACAGCCGACCGCTTCTCCTCATCGATTCCGTCAAGCAGGCCAGCAATTGCGGCCAGGCGTCGCGCCAATTCGGGATTGTCGCTCCATTGGAAATCAGCTTTCGGGGTTTGAGTGGCATCCATCTGGCCATCACCAGTAAGTAGCCAGTTGAGGTTGACCCCGGTCTCTCCCAAGGATGCCAATACGCGCCCTCCCGGAACGTTAATACCGTTTTCGTACTTACGTAGTACTCCGATGTCAATGTTCAGTCGTTCTGCGAGCGCCATCTGCGTTAGAGCGAGCTTTTTTCTCCACTCACGCAATCTCTGAGCCACCGGCGGAAGTGATTTAAGAGGCCGTTTAGGCATTATTGACGGTTGACATAGTGCATATACGGTTTATTATTATGGGCGTCTGAATTCGGAAAAGCATCGTGATAGACATCATTTCGCTAAACCGGCAGTTTCTCATTATGGCGAGGGAAGCGGCAAGCTCAAAATCTGGCGAGCTTGTCACAGGTCTTTCGAGGCAAGTGCTGGAGAAGCTGGCAACGCTATCCGTCGATCAGATTGACGTGATCGCCAAGCAGTCAGGTGTCAGCTTGTTTCGTCTCCGGCTGACCGAAGCCGAGGTGGATCGATTGCTGAATCTGGATGGCGCAAGGCGGCAGAGTTATCTGCTCAATGTTCTTTCGGTCGAGGATCGATGATGGTCGGCTTGGGCGAACTGGAAAACATGCAGCTGGCTCAGCAGCTGATTCGTGCCCGTTTGCGGCTTTCCGTCATCCGCGCGCTGACTGATGTCAGCACCCTGACGCTGCGTCAGTGGTGGCACGATATTCACGGCGTCAGGCCGGCCAATGGAAAGCTCCCCGAGACCGTGCTGTCCTTCATCAAGGATGCGGAGATGGCGGCCCGCATCTCTTCCTTTGCGGTGTTCTACAAGCGGCTCAATGGGACAACCATTGCGCCGGGCTGGTTGCTGAACACATGGATGGAGTATCAGCGGATCTGTGGTGACATCGATATCAACGCAGGGTACTTCGCCGTCCGAGATGTCAGGGCGCACATTGTGATGCTCTCGCGCTGCGACAAGTGTCGTGCCGGCTATATCTACGACACCGGGAACAAATACACCGATCAGTGTCCGTTCTGTCAGTCGAAAGTGTTTTGATAGCGGGTAGTGGCAGCGCAACCGAGGTTGCTAGGGGCACCTGAATTCGAAACACCTCGAATCTGGATGCTTTTTGGCCTGGATTCGAGAAGGTGACTTCGTATGATGGATTGATGCTTGATTCCCTTTACCGTCATCTGGTTCGGCGCGCAACGATTTATCTGTGGGTCTTTGTCGCCTTCGTCGCCTTTGGCCGATACTTCTCTCTGACGATCAACGTATCCGACTCATTGCCGGGAACGATATTCCTGGTGGAGAAGGGAACGAAGCCCGGGAAGGGGGACCTCGCCGCCTTTCGATATGGCGGCGGAGGTCCCTATGAAAGAGGGGTGCTATTCCTCAAGCGGATACTGGGGGTTGCCGGTTCAGAGGTTGTTGCCGAAGATGTCGGCAAGGGCTACCGCGAATACTTCGTTGATGGTCAATCGGTCGGGCGAGCAAAGCCAATTTCAAAAGGCGGGAAACCTCTCCAGCATGGGCCAGTCGGGATCATCCCCAATGGCCATTTCTTCATGTCTGCACCGCATCCGGATAGCCTTGATTCCCGCTATGCATTGGTGGGTTGGGTTGCGGAGACTGAACTGGTTGGCCGCGCAATTAGCCTTTATTGATTGAGCGGCAAGGCAACATGCTTTTCTGGTTCAGACAGAAACCGGCAAGTGGTGCTCGCCAATCCAACGCCACACAACCGATCTACCATTGGTCAGCTGACGAGATCCCACGTTACCCTCCATTCATGAAGGGGTTGCCGGTTGTTCCTCCGGAGAATCTGCTTGAAACACAGCGCGAGTTGATTGAACGTATTGCCAACACGGCAATCGCTACCCCCAAGATCATCGACTGCTACTATCTTCCCGCTGTGCGAAGATTTGCTGCGTATGCGCACCTGCTGCCTGCGTCGCAGTCACATCACCATCGCGGCGCCGGCGGCCTGCTTCGTCACTCAATCGAGGTAGGACTTTGGGCACTTCAATCTGCCGACAAAGTGCTGCTGGAAAGTGCGAAGTCGCCTGCTCAGCGAAGAGAGATGGAGCCGCGCTGGCAACTTTCCGTTTTCCTGGCTGCGCTATGTCACGATGCTGGCAAGCCAGTAACGGATCTGGTGGTGACCAACAAAGATAGAACGGCGATCTGGAAGCCCATCAAGGAAGACCTTTATACCTGGGCAACGAAAAATCACGTACAGGCATATTTCCTGGACTGGCGCGAAGGAAGAGCAAGGCAACATACCGCTTTATCCAATCTGATCGGTGACCGAATCATCGGCGCGGAGACACTTGATTGGATCGAGGAGGGCGGCACGGAATTGATCGTCTGGTTGATGGAATCCCTGACATCCTATCCGGGACCAACCAACCCCATCTACGATCTCGTAGTCAAGGCTGACCAGACCAGCGTCGAAAGGGATTTGAAGACGCTTGGCGTAGCGATGGCTGGATACGATCTTGGTGTCCCCGTGGAGCGTCATTTGACAGACATCATGCGCCGCTTCATCAAAGAGGGTTTGTGGCTTGTCAATGAGCCTGGGGCACGTGTCTGGAATATCGCTGGCAACGTCTATCTAATCTGGCCGGCTGCCGGTGAAGAAATAGCCAGGCAGGTACGCGAGGACGGTATTCCAGGCATTCCTCGAACCCCTGATGGGATACTCGACATGCTTCTGGAAAGGCAAATTGCGTTTATTCGGGAGGATGCCGCGCCTGGTGAGCGGTTCTGGAGAATCGCCCCTGCGGTGCTGGTTGAAAAGATTCCGGATATCAAGCTACCCGCAATCAGGCTCAGGGACGAGGCGATGCTATCCACGATTCCGATAGGACCTGTTGCTGGGCGAATAATTAACGACACGTCAAACAAGAGTGACACGGATCTGGTGCAAGCCAATTCATCGGATGTGCCATTAGAGGCGCCCCAGCCTCCTGAAAAACCCGATGCGGTTGTTGAAATCCTTCCGGACAACAAGCCACAAATCACTGGAATGGCACAGGACAGCAAGCGACCGCCGCCTATCAAAGACCACCAGAAGCCATCACTCCCTAACGCCGCAACATCAGCCCCGGAACATGACGATCGGCCAGGTCTGCGGCCAGCCGTTGAATCCACCGGCACGGGCCCGAAACAAATGTCCACCTTGAATGGCGCGGTTGGGGAAGCCTTAAGGGCACTTGCGCAGGATCTCAGGTCAGGTGACAAACGATGGGGATCTGAGGTCGTCCTGGACAATGATCATCAGTTGCTTCTGCGATGGCCCGAGTCATTCAGCGGTTACGGACTTACGGTAAAGATGATCCTGGATGAGCTGGTAGCCAAAGAATGGTTGTGGGTCGATCCGATGACTCCGCTGAAGCGAGTCTTGGATGCCGAAATGAATGGTGAATCTGTCAAGGCAATCCGGTTAGCGCGAGAGCTCACCCCTGTTTTTCTGAGCGAGGCTGGGGGAGGGCAGGGAATGGACATGGCCGCCGCTGCGCCAGCAGTGCCTCCTGTCGCCTCGTCGCCAGAAACAACCGTTGAGCGAAGCGAGGGGCAACAAGGGAAGGCCCCATTGCCGAAGGAGGAGGCGCCAAAGATTAGAAGTCGGGGAACCACTAATGGGCCAGCGGGAGAAGCAGCGTCTATTCCATCGGGAACGGATACGCTATCGCTGGCTCATGTGATACAGGTTCTGACTGAAATAAGCACCAATGCCATTCCCGATCAGGCTGGGTGGGTCACGGTAGCAAAGTACAAGGCAATGAGCCAGTTCAAGGCCAGGGATATGAAGGTTCCGCTCAGTCACCTGAATTCGCTGTCAAAAAAGCACCCTGATCGACTGGTCGTTGCCGGCAGCAAAATCCAGTTTAGAGCGTAGAAGCCTTGCGTGGGTCGCGGATCGGGATTCGCATTGAATGAAAAGGCATCAAATCGCAATCGGCAATTGATCCCAATGCGTCGTGTATTGGGGCGACATTTTCTCCCGTTTCATTACCCATGACTTTGAGACTCCTGTGGCGGCGGACCGCAAGGTACCCCGGCCCCAGATCGCATTGACGCGATCAATGACTTCCATCAGCCGGTCATTTTCCCGATGCGTGCAGAACAGTGATGCTTGTTGATTGGTCGCATCCGACAGATTCATCAGCACTATGCCTGCCTTCTGATACGCAAACCCGGGACGGTAGATGCGTCTTAACCCCCAGAGGGCTGCACGGGTGAGATATCGGGTGTCGTCCGACGGATCCGGCAGCGGGATCGTCAGCCCTTTGCTGTATTGCGGGCAATCCTCTTTGTGCGGGTTGGTGCGGATATAGACCTGAATCATGCCAGCCACGGACCCTTGGGCACGCAGTTTTTCGGCGGCGATTGCGACGTAGGTGGCGACAGCTTCCTTCAGTGGCGTCAGGTCATAAACGTAGTTGCCGAAGGACCGCGATGACATGATCTGCTGCTTGGCTGGCGCCACGTTCTCAATCGATAAGCAGGGAATGGCGTTCAATTCCAGAACCGTCCGCTCAACCACTACAGAAAACTCTCGCCTGATCGTCTTTGGATCAGCACGCCGCAAGGCTTCGACAGAATGAATGCCGCGATCGGCCAACTGTTTCGACAAGCGCGGGCCAATTCCCCAGACCTCTCCAACCTCGATGGTGGCCAACAGCCTTGATCGTTCGGTTTCCGACAGACGCGTGAGATCGCATACCCCATCGGCCCCAGCCAGGGACTTCTTCGCACAGTGATTGGCGAGTTTGGACAGCGTCTTGGTTTCGGCGATGCCGACGCAGACCGGAATCCCGACCCATTGCCGGACTTGGCTTCGCATGGCCTGCGCATGGATCAGCAGATCGTAATTTTCAAACCCGTCCAGGCCAAGGAAGCACTCGTCAATGCTGTAGATCTCCTGATCGGGAGAATACTGACTCAGTACCGACATCATCCGGTTGCTCATGTCAGCGTACAACGCGTAGTTGCTGCTCAGGGCAATGATGCCGTGCTGCCGGGCCAGATCCTTCATCTGGAACCACGGCGTGCCCATCTTCACGCCAAGCGCCTTGACCTCGTTGCTTCTGGCCACGGCACAGCCGTCGTTGTTGGAGAGAACAACTACCGGCCTTCCTTCCAACTTCGGATTGAAGACCCGCTCGCAGGATACGTAAAAGTTGTTGCCGTCGATCAGGGCGATAGGCATGTGCCCGTTCCCAAGGTTCAGGAAACGGGGTGAATGGCCCAGCGCACGACACCCCAGACTGCGAGCTCCTGTTCTGACCCGACGAGGATGTCTCCGTGTCCTGGACCACTTGAGCGCAGCAGTACTCCTTCGGGTACCCGACAGGCTTGCTTGACCATGAACTGACCATCGACCACGGCGATGACTACACTGCGATCGCCTGGGTCTCTGGAACGATCCACAACCAGTAGATCCCCGTCATGAATGCCGAACCCCACCATGGAGTTGCCCTGCACCCGTACGAAGAAGGTCGCATCCTCATGCTCGATCAGGTGCTTGTCCAAGCTCAGCCGGGTTTCAACGTAGTCGGTTGCAGGTGAAGGAAACCCGGCCGGCACCGGACGTGCCAGCAAAGGGCAGCCTGGCACATGGATTACCCCAGCTTCTGGAAACACCGGGCCACCGTGTCCGGCAGGCTGGCCACGGGGCGTAAGGACTCCGCAGGCCATGGTCAGTTCCGATAACGTCGGATGAGACCGACCAGAATGCCAAAGATTTCGAGCTTGCCCTTGGGACGGATCACCGGATAGGCCGGGTTATGGGGCTTGAGTACCTTCTGCCCCCGCTCGGTGGCCAGTTCCTTGAGTGTGTAGTCACCGTCCACGATGGCCACGACAAAATCCCCGTCCCTGGCTTCGGCAGCGCGCTCAACCACAGCCATGTCACCCTCGTTGATCCCCGCGTTGCTCATCGAATCGCCCTTCACCGGGATCAGCATGGTATGTGTCGGATCGCGCACCACATACTCGTCGATCAAGAATGGTTCGGCAGGAACGGCCTCGACAGGGATGGGGTTGCCAGCCTGGACGCTCGTCTCGACCAATGGGCGCTCAAAGAAGCGGGATGCGGGAATCCATGCATCGTCGTCCGTAGTACGGGTAACGAACCCTTCCCCAGCCAGGCGTTCGATAAATTTCTTGGCTGCCGGCGTCGAAAACCCCATCAATTCGCCAATCCGAGCGAGCGACGGAATCCGCCGGGTCTCGGCGTAGTACCGGCGCAGCTTGGCGAGGTGTTCGGGGTCGCGGTTCGGGGAGCTCATGATATGTACTGGTGGGTTTATAACTATTAACCATCGTAGTTAATAAATATAAACCTGTCAACGCTGGCGAGTGTTTGATGCCGAATCAAGGGGGCGGGTCTCATAGGCGGCAAAGACCTCGCCGACGCGCTTGATGAAGCCGGCTGCGAACAGACAGATCAGGATGTAGATGATCAGATCGGTGGGCATGGCATGTCTCCTGAGTGAAAGTGATGCCATGATGAACACCAGTAGGCTCATAGGATGAGCCGGCGCGACCTTGGGTTAATAAATCGTTACCATGGGCGCTGGACGGAAAGGAAGCATAGGGAATGTGCGGCAGATTTGTCTTGAAGGCACCCCCGGCGGAACTCATCACCCGATTCGGGCTAGATGAGTGCGCCGACTATGGCGCGCGCTACAACATCCCACCCGGGACAGATATCCCGGTGATCCGTCACTCCCCAGATGGCAAGAGGGTGCTGCACCTGCTGCGTTGGGGGTTGGTACCCCATTGGGCAAAGGATTCGACGATCGGGGCGAAGCTCAACAACGCACGCGGGGAGTCGGCTGCCGAGAAGCCGTCGTTTCGGGATGCGTTCAAGCGGCGTCGCTGTCTCGTACCAGCCTCAGGTTTCTTTGAATGGAAGGCAGAAGGCAAGGTCAAGCAGCCGTATTACATCAGCCCGAAAGATGGCAAGCCGTTGGCCATGGGTGGATTGTGGGAGTCGTGGAAGATGCCTGACGGTAACCTCCTTCGCACGGTGTGTATCGTCACGGTCGGTCCCAATGCCGTGATGGAGCCGATTCATGATCGTATGCCGGTGATTGTGCCACCGGATCGCTGGCAGGACTGGCTTACGGGGCCGGTTGAGGCTATCCAATCGTTGGTGGCCCCCTGTCGTGCAGAGTTGCTGCAAGCGTGGCCAGTCAGTCGGCGGGTCAGCAAAACCACCGATGACGATCCAGGTCTGATTGTGCCGGAAGGGGATAAGATCACTCATCCTTCATTCCCGGACTGAATGCTCGTTACGCGAAAGATATCCTTGATCGTTACCTGCAAACCGGTGATGCCCTTTTAAGCGAATGTGAGTCGGATTGGGTAACTCGCCTGTTCGCGGAACTCCTGTGATAGGAATTTCCAAACCCCGATTTGTATCTTGATTTCCCTAAAACATGAAAACACTCTCCATCCTGAAAGCTCTCGTTCTCTTCGCCTTGGTCATGGATTCATGCATCGCTTATGCCGAAAATATCGGCTGCGTCACTACCGCATGGAAACTGATTGGCGCTAATCACAAGGTTTGCGTGGAAGCGTTTCATGATCCCAAGGTGCCTGGTGTCACCTGCCATGTCAGCCAGGCCAGGACCGGCGGAATTTCCGGAGCGGTTGGCCTGGCCCAGGATCCTTCGCAGTTTTCGCTGGCCTGCCGTCAGACCGGCCCGATCATCCTTCCGCCCAAGTTGCCAGAGGACGAAACGGTGTTCTCGGAAGATACGTCGATCCTGTTCAAGGAAACCCGCGTCGTACGGATGTGGGACGCCGCTAACCGAACCCTCGTCTATGTCGCGATCAGCCGAAAATTGATCGAGGGGGCTCCCGCCAACAGCATTTCCACCGTGCCGGTCATGCCGTGGGGTGGCCGATAGTCGCCCATGGACTTCCGATTCACGATACCCGACCACGAAGTCGAGATTACTCCGATCCGTGCTCAGGGCGCCGGAGGGCAGAACGTCAACAAAGTCTCGAACGCCGTCCATTTGCGTTTCGACATCAATGTGTCCTCCCTGCCGGAAGATGTCCGCCAGCGACTCCTGAAACTGAACGACCAGCGCATCAGCAAGGACGGCGTTGTCATCATCAAGGCGCAGGAGTTTAGAAGCCTCGAAGGCAACCGCGCCGAGGCCATGCGGCGTCTTCACGAGTTGATCGACAGCGTTGCCGTTCCGCCGAAACGACGCCGACCCACCAAACCCACCCGAAGCTCCATCAAGAAACGATTGGAGAGCAAGACACGCCGTGCCTCGATCAAGGCGGGGCGCGGCAAGGTCAGCGAGTAAGCTTCGACCATGGTCATCCATCCCTATAGAACCATGCAGTACATCACGATCACGCTCCTGCTGAACCTGTTCATCCTCGTAACAGGGCAATCTGTCGCACTGGCGAGCGAACCACCGCCGCTCGCCACGGTAGCTGCCCTGGATGTACCGCGTTACATGGGACGCTGGTACGAAATTGCCAAATATCCGAACCGTTTCCAGCGCAAGTGTGTCGCCGACACCAGCGCCGAATACAAGCTCGAACCGGACGGGCGGGTGCAGGTCACCAACCGTTGTCGCATGGAAAACGGTGAATGGAATGAGGCGGTCGGCATGGCGCGCCAGGTGGGCGATACTTCATCACCGAAACTGGAGGTTCGATTTGCTCCGGCTTGGCTGTCGTTCATTCCCGCCGTGTGGGGTGACTACTGGGTTATCGATCTCGACCCGGAATACCAGTTGGTCGCCGTGAGCGAGCCGCGGCGGGAGTATCTCTGGGTGTTATCCCGATCTCCGGCGGTTGGCCACGATGCCTTGGCCGCACTGATGGATCGATTGCGCCGACTCGGGTTTGATACCAATCGTCTGGAAGTTTCTGCACACGGGAAAAAGCAGGGGTGAGGCACGCTGAAGCGCTAAAGTCCGGGCATCCCAAAATCGTCGATCTCAGTTGAATGACTTCTGTCCTGTTTGATTTTGCCGACCCGAGCGCGGTAGCAATGTGGAACCCCATCAACGATGGCGTGATGGGCGGCGTTTCATCCAGCCAACTGCGCCATGACCCAGCAGGGCATGCCGTCTTCACCGGTCGGGTTTCCTTCGACAACAACGGCGGGTTTGCTTCGGTGCGCTGCCAGCCAGGGGATCTCGGCAGGAAAGATGTCACTGCCTATCTCTTGGAAGTATACGGAGACGGCAAGCGCTACAAACTGAACCTGCGCACCGACAATAGCTTCGATGGCATCAACTATCAGGCGCGATTTGATCCGCCCCCTGGGGTGTGGTCGACCTGCCGTCTCGCCAGCGCCGACTTTTTGCCGACCTGGCGCGGCAAGCCGGTTCCCGATGCGCCTCCCCTGGATAGCTCTCGGGTGCGGCAGATCGGCCTGATGATCGCCGACCGCCAGGAAGGAACATTCGATCTGGCGATACGGGCGATTGCGGTGGACATCGTCTGATCGTGCTGGCGCTGCTCGGACTTGTTGTGACCATCGGCCTGTTGGCGGGTTTGCGTTTGACGATCCATCGCAGCCTGGCGCCCGAACGCGTTGTCGAAACCCGCACGCCCGCCGATGTCGGTTTGTCGTATCAAGGGATCACTTTCCCCACGGAAAATGGCAAGTCGCTATTCGGCTGGTTCATTCCGACCATGCGAGAGGGCAGATCCCCGGCGGTCGTGCTGCTCCACGGCTGGGGAGGCAACGCCGAGACCCTGCTGCCATTGGCGCAGCCGCTTCATGAGGCGGGATTTGCGCTGTTGTTCATCGATGCGCGCTGTCACGGCCAAAGCGATGAGGACACATTCGCTTCGATGCCACGCTTTGCCGAGGATCTCGGGCATGCCATCGACTGGTTGAATCAGCGCGAGGACATCGCCCCGCAGGCCATTACCGCCATCGGTCACTCAGTAGGTGCCGCGGCTTCGTTGCTTGCCGCATCAAGGCGTGATGACATCGCCGCCGTGGTGAGCATTGCCGCTTTCACCCATCCGGTGGCGATGATGCGTCGCTGGTTTGCCGCCAAGGGCATTCCGTACATGCCTGTCGGCTGGCTGATGCTCCGCTACGTCGAGTGGGTGATTGGCCATCGCTTCGACGCCATCGCGCCGATCAACACGATTCGGCGGGTGCAGTGCCCGGTTTTGTTGGTCCATGGCGCGGAAGACACCACCGTGCCGGTCAGCGAGGCCCATGCCATTCACGCCAATCGCTCGGGCGATCATGTCCCGTTGAAGGTTGTGGCCGGAAGCCACGACGACTACGCCGATCTTGACCGGGAGTTGCCGGTGCTGGTGGATTTCCTGTCGGGTGTCGTGAAGAATTCGAACGAAGCAAATTCTAAGAACAGCAACTCATGAAAATCTACCTCGCAGGCCCTGATGTCTTTCGCCCCGATGTCCTCGAATGGGCTGAAGCCGCTCGCGACACGTGCCGTCGCTACGGTTACGAAGCCTTGATTCCCATCGACCATGGCGAAACCGACGCATCGCGGATCTTTCAGGCCAACCTTGATCTGATCAGAAAGGCTCAGATTGTCGTTGCCAACTTCAACCCATTTCGCGGTGCAGAGCCGGATTCGGGCACTTGCTTCGAGATGGGCTTTGCCATGGCACTGGACAAAAAGGTGTGTGGCTACGTTGAACGCAGGGAAAGCCTTCTGACACGGGTCAATCGCATCGAAGGGGCCGACCCGGCAAGAAGTCACGACAACCAGGGGATGGCGATTGAGAATTTCGGCCTGCCCCTGAACCTGATGCTGGCTGTTCCGGCCATGATCGTCGAAGGTGGACTCGAGGATTGCCTCAAGCAGCTTCGTGGCGGAAACAGGGATTCATCATCTCCGACAGCGAACCTGCCAGAGAATCCTTTGGCCCGAAAAGCCATCGAAGCAGCAATCCGCTACCTGCAATGGGTAGCTGACGGGAAAATCACGGATGGCAATGCGGTTGCCACCGTGGCTGATCAATACAAGGTCAGGGAAGACGCCGTGCGAGGCTGGATCGATGCCTGGTCAGGAAATTCGTTGGCATCGAACGCAGCTCTTCGTCCTGACGACGTCGCGCGCCAGATGAAAATCAGCGGCCGGCAGTACAGGAGCTTGTAAGGCGATGGACAACATCAGGCCTTCAGATCAGTCAGGATTCCCCGTCGAAGAGCGTGACATTAAGGTCAGCGTTCAGGACTTCTTGCCAATCAACTCGATGTAATAGCCGTCGGGATCGGCCACGAAGGCGATGATGGTGGTGCCGGCATTCATTGGACCGGCTTCGCGAATGATCTTGCCGCCCTTCTGGCGGATGGCATCACAGGCGGCATAGACATCATCGACTTCAAGGGCGATATGGCCATAGCCGGTGCCGATCTCGTACTTGTCGACGCCCCAGTTGTAAGTGAGTTCGATAACGCTATTGTCGCTTTCATTGCCATAGCCGATGAAAGCCAGGGTGAATTTGCCTTCAGGGTAGTCCTGGCGACGCATCAGCTGCATGCCGAGGATCTGGGTATAGAAGTCGATCGACCGGTCGAGGTCGCCGGTACGGAGCATGGTATGCAGGATTCTCATGCAGCTCTCATTTGTGCCAGACGTTGCTGGACTTCCCGCTTGCCCATCTTGCGCAGGATGGCGATCTTGACCACCTGGTCTTTACTGGGGCGAGAGGTTGCCGATTCCCAGTTGTAGATGGTCTGTGGCGAAACATCGAGAATCGAGGCGAGGGCAGGGGCAGACAAGCCTAGACGCTCGCGGTGTTTCTTCAATCCATCGGCACGGAATCTGATTTTTCCGTCAGGTTCCTGGGCCACGGTTGTTGTGGGTGCCAGTTTGCTGCTCTGTCTCTCTACTGCTTTCAGTTGTTTCTCAATGAAGGCTACACGCCGTTTGAGTTCAGCGATGTCTGAACGGTAGCGGGCATTTGCCTTCTTGAGCAACTCCGTTTCGCTCTTGAGTTCCTTGCGGACGATGCGGGTAATTTCTTGCTTGAGCAAAGCTGCGATGTTCGCCATAGGGGGTTACCTGTCAGGTAGAGGTTCTCAGTGTGAGGCAATGCGCTGATTCAACCAGGTGCCGATGTCCTGAATTTCCTCCAGGCAGATGGAGTGGGGCATTGGGTATTCCTGCCACTGGCACGTATAGCCGTTCTGGGTAAGAAATTCCGTGGCACGTCGTCCCAGTTCGATGGAGACAATATCGTCTTCGGTGCCGTGGGCTGCGAATATCGGCACTTGACGATTGTCCTCGGTCGCTTCTTCAGCGACCAATTCGGGTACAGGGAGGTAGGTCGACAGGGCCATAATGCCGGCCAGGGGTTCAGGATGCGTCAGGCCAGTGGTGTAGGCAACGGCTCCGCCTTGCGAGAAACCAGCAAGGAATATCCGGTGGCTCGGGATGCCCATTTCCTTTTCTCGGTCTATCAGGATGCGGATTTGTTCCCGTGACTGGACGATCCCGGCAGTGTCGACCTCACGGTTGTTCTTGTCGAGGCTGATGATGTCGTACCAGGCCGGCATCACATAGCCGCCATTGCAGGTGACTGGAATGGATGGGGCATTTGGGAATACGAAGCGGATACTGATGGATGAATCCAGCCCCAGTTCTGGTAACACGGGAACAAAGTCTGATCCGTCGGCACCGAGCCCATGCATCCAGATGACGGACCATTCGCAGGTCTCGTGGGTCTGGAGTTCGATGGTTTCAAGCAGTTCAGTCATGGGCTCGGAGATTGTCTGTAACGGTGCTTACTTCTTCTTGGCTTTCTTGCCAGCGACAGCCGTTTTGAAGGTGGCACCGGCAGTGAAGCGCGGCACAGTCGAAGCAGCAATCTTGATGGCGGCGCCGGTGGCCGGGTTGCGGCCAGTCCGGGCGGCACGCTTGGAAGACTTGAAGGTACCGAAGCCGACCAGAGTGACGGTGTCGCCCTTGGCAACTGCCTTGACGATAGTCTCGATTGTGGCGTTCAGGGCGCGCTCGGCATCGGCCTTGGTGAGCTCGGAAGATTTGGCGATGGCTTCGATCAGTTCGGACTTGTTCATAACGTGTGACCTTTCTGGTTGATGAGGGATGTGTAAAGCATAAGACTGAACGGCAAGAAGTTTCTGGTCCTTTGGCATGCGTTTTACTGCCAACTCGGCTTTCAGTGCTTCCGGCCGAGTACCGACGGGGGCTGATGCTAGCAGGCGCAAGGGCTTGTGGGAACGGGTATAGCGGGCGCCCTTTCCGGATTGATGGTCTGCAAAGCGTGTCGCTAAATCAACGGTAATCCCGGTGTAAAAGGAGCCATCGACACATTCGAGCAGGTAGATAAACCAGGTCTTTGCAGGCATGGATTACGGCACACAAGGGGAAAAGGGGGGGGGCTCAGCCAAGACTGGGCGGATCCCAGCCCAGCAACTCGGCGAGACGGCAAGCAACCCATAAAGCCTCCTTCTCGTTGAAGTCGGCTGCATCAGTGAGCATGCCTTGGTAGCAACGCTTGAGAACCTCGTTCTCAGAGAGGTTTTCCTTGAAGGCGAGAGTCTGGGCTTGTTCTGCCAGGATTGTGGCCACATCCTCACACTGCTCGTAGCGGGCTAGAACTACGTCCTGTGGTGCATTGGGACGATCCCGGCCGGGCGTCATGTACATCGCCATGAAGGACTGTGGAGGTTCGATCTGGTTGTCGATTGACATATGGATCACTGACCTGATTTCTGGCGCAGCGGCCTCAGGATGTCCTTCAGCCCGTTGTGATCGATCTCCTGCATCAGGGCCAACAGGCGACCGATTTCTCCCTTCGGGAAACCCTCGCGGGCAAACCAGTTAAGGTAGTTTCCAGGAAGGTCCGCAATCAGGGTGCCCTTGTGCTTGCCGAATGGCATTTCACGGGTGACCAGACATTCCAGATCCTCAGGCTGCATACATTCGACTCGAGGCGGAAATTGCGTTATTTCGGATCGTCCCAGTGTGGTGCAGGATCCCGCGCAGCCAGTTTGAGCAGCAGATCCCCTCCATGTTCCTCGTCGAAAAGCTCCTGAATGAACTGATAGGTCTTGCTCACGACATCCACCATGAGCACCTTCATCTCGGCATCGTCGAATCGTGAAAGATCGTTCCAGGGGATATCGCCAAACGGTGTATGGACGGCAACATCCGTGTAGTCGCCACTCTTCGATGCTGGAACAATACCGCTGTGCAAATCTTCAAGTACTGAATTCCGAAAGCATTTCAGAGCAAGATACTTGGCGAGCCGTTTTTGCATCACTGGATCGGAAATCAGGGCGGTTACAGCGTCATCGTTGTTCATCGTGTTCGGTTCAAGAAAATATCAAAATGGAGCCGCGTCAGGGTGATGGTCATCTTAGCGCCATTCTCCTTTCGGATAGACAAGGCAAATCTATAGCCTGGGAAAAGCAAATCGAGTCATGGTTTCCTCTATCTTTTCGTGCTTAGAACTTTCCGTCAGGCGAGTGAGCATAGTGGTCAGTGAAGTTTCGTCTTCAGGAGACCGTTGTGCTGATCCAATCCGTTGAATTAGTGGCGCTGCCCGGTGCACCCGCCTACCAAGAGAAGATTTACCGTGCCCGCCTCGATACGGGCGATACCATCGATTTGTTTCAGAGTCACTGGGATGTGCCCCTACCGCCGGAATCACTGGTCGGCCTGACACCCGAGGTCGCACGAAAGAACCGTGCTGAACGCATGCTGGCGGTCGCACTGCATTCCTGAGTGTTCAAGAGATGGAAGCTTGACATCCTCCCCTCCTTGAAGGAAGGGGATTCCTACGGCGCTACGCGGCGACATGCGCAGTCGCTTCGGTGGGTTCCTGCTTCATTGAGCGGCCTAAATGCACCGACTCTCCACAGGCTAACAAGCGGTGTCCCCGCTCTAAAACGTTGATCGCGCCGACTAGGTCTGCGTTGTTTTCGTAGCCGCACTCGATACACTCGAATTTGGCTTGCGTCTGGCGATTTTCTGCCGAGATATACCCACATGCCGGACACACCTGGCTGGTGTTCTGCGGCGGCACTGCGATGAGATACCCGCCCTGCCAGCCCAGCTTGTAATCCAGTTGCCGCCTGAATTCTCCCCATCCCTGATCGAGAATGGATCGGTTTAGTCCCGACTTCTGTCGCACCTGCTTACCGGGCTGCTCGGCATTGCCTTTGCTGGACTTGGACATATTCCGAATCTGCAAATCTTCGATACACACGACCGCGTGGTTTTGGCTGATCGTCGTTGAAGCTTTATGCAGGAAGTCCTTTCGGGCATTACGGATGTCGATGTTAACTTGCGTAACCTTGGCTTTCGCCCTCTTCCAATTACTGCTGAACTTTACTTTCCGCGCCATGCGGCGCTGGTACTTCGCCAGTCGGTGCTGGTGTTTCTTGATGCTACCCAGCGGATCAAGGTAGCTGCCATCGCTCAAGGTGGCAAAACGTACAATCCCCATATCGATTCCGACGACGCCGCCTTGCGGCAGCGGTGTCTCGATTTCTCTGCGGGTCTGAACAGATATAAACCACTTGCCGCCCGACTGAATGACAGTGACGTTACGCAGTTCGCCGAATGCTTCACGGCTGTTTCGATAACGCAGCCAGCCCAGCTTGGGCAATAAGATACGGCCATTGGCCTGATCAAGCTTGATCTGTTTCGGATCGGGGTAGCGAAAGGTGTCGCCCATACCTTTCTTCTTGAAGCGCGGGAAGTCGGCGCGCTTGGTGAAGAAGTTTTTGTACGCTTTCTCCAAATCCTTCAGTGCATGCTGCAATGGGTGAACCGGCGCATCTTTGAGCCATGTTGTTTCCGTGCTGTTGCGCCATTCAGTGAGCTGCTTGGCCATCGCCACGTAACCGATGAACTTGCCCCCCGCTTCGTGATTCTCCTTCTGTATAGCCAGCGCCTTGTTGAAGACGAAGCGGCAGGCCCCGGCGAAACGCCGCAACTGACGCTGCTGTTCACCGTTGGGCATGAGCTCGTATTTGTAGGCTTGGAGTCGCTCCATGTTTGGAATTGTACTTTTGGCCTATAAGTAACGACAATGATATTCGCTACGGCAGACACTGTGATTTTCTGATGCACGTCCACTTGGTCTTTGTGACCAAATATCGCCGAAAGGTATTCACCGTGGCGATATTGGATGAACTGCACGGCATCTTTGCCAGCGTATGCACCGACTTCGAGTCTGAACTAATGGAGTTCGACGGTGAAGACGACCAAGTTCACCTACGGGTGAACTACCGGCAACGCGGGTCTGGTGCACGCCTGATTACTGCTAGCCGGCCCCCTGCAGTCGGTTTTGCCGTTCCATGCGCTCTTGGGCATCCAGTGAAAGCCGTGCGGTCGGATTGGCCTTGAGCCAGACTGAATCAGTCATAACTCTGGCCGCAGGGTTCTCAGATCACCTGAGTTCCGCTGGCAAATAATGCGTGGGCATCCCCTTGTGGCCCGCTCGCATCAAAGAATATCCGTTCCTGTGCGACCAGATTCGACACGCTTACCGATTCGATCAGCCCCCAATATCGATGGCTCATCTGGCGAGCTTGGCTTGTGATCAAATCTCTTCAGCTAATCTATCGGTGGCCCGGTACTGTCGTGGTTATGCCGGGTGAGATACCATGCAAGACTTGGGGATAAAGCGGGATCGGGATAATGGAAGAACAACAAACCGGCGAATACCAAGCCAATGACGCCGACGCGATAATCGGGGAAATATTTTCAGGTGGAATTACCGTCGGCGAGGCCATCGAAAGACTACGAACGCGTCTGCTGGATCTCTCGTCGCGTAACCGGCTGCTCAACTACCGCCACCCCAAGGGTCGCAGCGTCCAGATTGCGGACAACCCGAACCTGAATCTGGTATTCGACCGGCTGATGGACGCCAAGGCCGTCCCTTTCAAATACGTCCCCGAGCCTGATCCCGACTCCTACGAGGGCAAGCGACCGGAGGCAAAACTCTACGCCGCGCGCCTTGGCATATCGACTTCCTTCGAGTTTCCGCCAAATCCGGAAGGTGCCAATGGTCACAGGCTGCATGGCATCCAGACATTGCTGTATCCGGCTGACCTCGAGCGACAACTGCGCAAGATCGCAAGTGAGGCGAAGACGGCTATTGAGGAGACAGGATCCAATATGCTGTTCCTCGTGTTTGGTTTCCTGGAGTTTTACGACAGCGAAGACTCTGACAGGGCGATGATCGCCCCACTGCTTTCACTGCCTGTCTCGTTGGCGAAGGGTGGCCTTGACAGGGAGACCGGAACCTATCAGTACAGTGTTCTCCACAGCGGTGAGGACTTGGCCGAGAACCACACCCTGCGCGAGAAGATGCGCCGCGACTTCATGCTCACCCTTCCTGAATACGAGGAAGAGGAGGAGCCGGAATCCTACTTTACGAGAATCGAGCAGTCCATTTCGAAAAAGCGCCGCTGGAAGGTGCGCCGTCAGATAACACTCGGCATGCTCTCGTTCGGGAAACTCGCCATATGGTCTGATCTCGACTCGAAGAAGAATCCCGGCCTGTTGCAGAGCGAACTGGTCAAGTCCGTGTTTTCCGGTGGCGAAGGCGGTGGTGGTGGCGGACTGCATGCAGAGGACTACCGCATTGACGAGCGGCCGGAGGCGATGCAGCCGCTCATCTTCGATGCCGACTCATCCCAGCACAGCGCGATCATTGACGTGCTCTCCGGCAAGAATCTGGTGGTCAACGGCCCCCCGGGAACCGGAAAGTCGCAAACCATCACCAACATAATCGCCGCTGCCTTGTCCAAGGGTAAGAAGGTGTTGTTCGTCTCCGAGAAACTGGCGGCCCTTGAGGTGGTGCGACATCGACTCAACCATGCTGGCCTTGGGCATTTCTGTCTCGAACTGCATTCGCACAAGACGCAGAAGAAAAAGTTCCTCGAGGACATCCAGGCTCGCATCGAGCAACGGTTCCCTGCGCCTGCGCAGTTTCAAGCAAAGATGGCCACGCTACAGCGGCAGAAAGCGGAGCTTGCCCGCTATGCCGAGTTGATGGGGAGCCGGATCGGCAACTCCATCGGCCTGACGGTCAACGAGATATTCTGGGCGGCCGAGCGACGCAGGCAGGAACTCGGGGAGGTGTCGGCGGCGGTCAATGCCATCGGGTTCAAGGACGCGTCCGGATGGACACACGACGACATAGAGTCGAGGAGATCGCGGCTCGCCGCTTTGGCGGAACTTCACGACGCTATCGGCGGACGGTTCGATCAGAGCCATCCATGGTGGGGGTTCCGACCCAATCCACTGGCTCCGTCTGACGACGAGGCCATCGCAAGGATTGTCTCATCTGCCTTGGACGGGGCACTTGCTGCGAACGCTGCCGCTGCTCAGGCAGTCGATTTCTTCGGATTCAGCGAACAGCCCGACGCCGCGTCAGCGACGAAGATCAAAGCGTCACTGGCCCTCGCCCCTGATGTACCCGAAGGGGTGGAGCCGTCATTGCTGCCAAGGATGTTCGACCCGGATGCCGATCCGAAGGGGCAGCGCAGTTCGAGGCTTCTCTCGGACGTGGCCAACGGGGTCGAGAAGGCGCGCAGGCTGTTCAATTCGGCCGCCGAGGTGCTTGCCGACGGCGAGCGCCTGCCGGGGAATCAAATGGCGGAGGTGCGCCAACTCGCTGAGCGTAGGAAACTGTCCAAGCCCCTGCTGGATGCCGACATTGGGGACGCGATCCAGTCGGTGTCCCGTCTTGAGAGGGCAATTGACGATACTTTGGCTGCAGTGCGGACATCGAGGGCTCCATATGGTCCTGCCGGTAAGGGTGCGTTCGACGCGTTCGTAGCAAACTGCGGGTTTGCCAATTCATTGGGTTTGGCTCCGTTCTCTGCTGACCGACTGGCCGCCAGGGCATCATCTATCCTTGCCGCCTGCAAGCCCCTTTCTGAGGCTCTAGCCAGGATTGGGGCCATCGCGACCAAGCGAGGGCTGCCTTTCGACGGCACCCCCGACGCCATTGCCCGTCTCGCCGATCCCGATGGACTTCCCGGGCTTTCACGGGATGCCGACGTCTCCTTTGAATCCCTTGCCGAGGCTCGGCGCCTTGCGGCCTTTCCGCTTGCCGACAAATCCGTGACCGAACTCATCCGGCTCAACGCCATGCTGGATGAGGAATTGGCCGCCTGCGGAGACTCCCTCGAACGGTGCCGCTTGTCTGCGGAGCGCATGGGTGTCACGTTTGACTCGACAGAGCGCTCGATTGCCGAACTCGTGGCAATTGCCAAGGTGTGTTCTACGGCCCCCGCCGATCTACTCGAATACCGCCGCCAGACTTTCGGTCATGCAAGAACGGCTGAACTCATCGAAGAGGCCAAGAACGCCCTTGCGGCCGAGCGGAGCGGTAGAGCAAGATTCGAGGAGGTTATTTACCTTGACTCTTTGCCGCCGGTCTCGGAGATCAAAACGTCCGTCGCGGCCCTCCGCCGCAAGGATGGGTTCTTCGCGTTCTTCGACGGGGAATGGCGCAGGGCAAGAAAGCTGCATGTCGGTATATCGAGGGAAAAGCGGAAATTGACGTCCAGACAGCGCGCGGACGAACTTGCAGCCCTCGCGGCCTGGATCGACGCCAAGGATGCCTTCGTCTCAAACATCGAGTACCGCGAATGTTTCGGGGGGTTGTTCCGCGGGCTTGACACCGACACGGCTCGGATGGACAAGCTCAACGAGTGGTATGTCTCGTCGAGGTTTTCGATGGCGGAGTGCCCAGGCCTTGCCGAGCGGTTTGACCTGACTGCCGTATCCGCCGAACGGGTGGCGGAGCTTTCCGCCAAGGTAGATGCGATCTTGTCCGACGCTCGCAGGCTGGAAGAGGCCGAGGCGGCCGTCAGGGGCATCTTCGGGGCGGACGTGGCGGGGTTCCGCGAGGCGAAGTCCAAAGGGTGGGATGCAGCCCTGGAGACTCTTCGGCGTGCGGCCGGCAGCATTTCCACCGTCATTGGGTTCTTCTCAGGAAAGTCGGATCTCAGTCTTTCACCGAGGGACGCCCTCCGCCTCATGGAGGCAAGGGCAGACCTTACTGCTGCAGCTGCCGACCTGGAGTCGATCATGCGGGGTGGGAACTCCCTGCGCGACGCTGGAGGAGATGAATTGGGATGGCTGGCCGATCTTGCTGGCGGACCTTGGCAGCATGTTCTTCAGGAGGTTTCTTCAAAGGCGTCCAAGGTGGCCGAGACCGCATCACAGGCCCTCTCGTTCGCTGAGGGCGAATGCCCCTTGTCTGTGGCTGAGACCTTTGCGCGGAGCAAGTCGGAACTTGACGACGCCTGGGCCGGAGTTGCCGGGTTGCCGCAATGGAACCGCTTTAATGATTGGGCTTCGTTAGCCGATGTCGCCCGCGATGACGCGGCCGCGGCCAGAAAGGTGCTGGAACGCATTTCCTCGTTTGCTCGGCAGGGAAGGTCTGCCCTGGAGGTGTTCCAGGCCTCCGACGAAGAAGCCGATGCACGATCCATTCTCGACAGGTTCGCCTCGTCAGACGATGTGCGGCGAATGCTCGGTGGTGTATTCGACGGAGCAGAAACCGACCTTGATCGCCTGTCCGTGACACATGGATGGGGTGCCAAGGTGTGCGCGATTGAACTTCCTTCAGCCGTTCGTCGCAGGCTGCTGTCTGGAGACGCGGGCGAGGCTTTAGCTGAATCCAGGCGTCTCTACGGAACTATTGCGGACGGATGCAGTAAGGCCCGGGATGCCGTCGAATCGCTTTCATCCTATGGATCCTTCTCATGGGACGAGTGGCAGGGGCAGGCGCGTGGAGTGTCAGGCGGCGATCTCCCGTCTGAGATCCTTGCCAGGCTGGAAGCCGTCTCGGCCGTCCCGGGATCCGTCCTCCCCTGGTCGAAATACCTCTCTCTTCGTCAAGAGGCAAGACAAGAGGGGCTGGCCTACTTCGTGGCAGCGCTTGAGTCCGGCAAGATTCCGTCAGAGTGCCTAGCCTCGGCGTTTGAGCTTTCAGCCTACCAGTCTATTGGCAGATCGGTATACCAGTCATACCCCGAACTATCCCGATTCAACGGATCTGCCCATGACAAGACCCGGGCAGACTACCGGTACCTTGATGCGGAAATCGTCTCTCTCACAGGAAAGGATTTTGCGAGCCAGATCGACCGCCGTACCACCGTCCCAGAGGGGCAGCGGGGTACCACTGTCGGTGACTTCACCGACATGCAGTTACTGCGTCGGGAGATCAACAAGCAGCGCAGGCACATCCCAATCAGACAATTGGTCAGGCGTGCGGGATTGGCACTCCAGGAACTCAAACCCTGTTTCATGATGGGGCCGCTGTCGGTAGCCCAGTATCTTGAGCAGGGCGCGTTGAGGTTCGATCTAGTGGTCATGGACGAGGCGTCGCAGTTACGGCCCGAGGAGGCCATTGGGGCCATCGCGCGAGGGACGCAACTCGTCGTTGTCGGCGACCCCAAGCAGTTGCCTCCGACCAGTTTCTTCGATCGCATGGTGGATGGTTCCGACGACGAGGAGGACGATGAGGCCCCGGCTGCGATCAGTGGCATGGAGAGCATCCTAGACATCTGTCAGCAACTCTTCACTCCAGTGCGCAGCTTGCGCTGGCACTACCGCTCCCACCACGAGTCGCTCATCGCGTTCTCCAATCACCATTTCTACAAGAACCTGATCGTGTTTCCGTCGCCCTATGCGAAGAACCCGGGGCTCGGGGTGAAATACCGCTACGTCAAGGGAGGCGCATACAAGGACAGGCAGAACGCCCCGGAGGCGCAGCGCGTGGTGGACGCAGTGCTTGAGCACATGATCAGGCGACCGGACGAATCGCTCGGTGTGGTCACGCTCAACCAGACCCAGCGGGAACTCATAGAGGAACTGCTCGACAAAAAACTCAAGACGTTCGACGAGGGGGCCGATTTCATGGGCCGTTGGGAGGCTGAGGGATGGCCGTTCTTCGTCAAGAACTTGGAGAACGTCCAGGGCGACGAGCGAGACGTGATTTTCATATCCACCACGTTCGGCAAGGCGCCCGGCACGGACAAGGTGCGACAGAACTTCGGCCCCATCAGCCGTCCCGACGGGTGGCGCCGTCTCAATGTGCTCTTCACCCGCTCGAAGAGGAGGATTGAACTTTTTACGTCCATGGCTCCCGAGGACATCGTGGTCGATGCGCGCACTCCGCTCGGTACAAAGGCCCTGCGTGACTATCTGGATTTTGCCAAGCGCGGTGTTCTTGTCTCCACCGACGAGGGGGAGCGCGATCCGGACAGCGACTTCGAGGTGTCCGTTGCCAACGTTATATCCTCAATGGGCTATGAGGTTAAACCGCAACTTGGTGTTGCCGGGTTCTTCATCGACATGGCTGTGCGTAATCCAGACAGGCCCGGGGAATTCCTCGCCGGAATCGAATGCGATGGCGCTACTTACCACAGCGGCTTTTCTGTTCGCGACCGGGATCGCATCCGCCAAGAGATTCTCGAGTCCCTGGGATGGAAGGGACGCATCCACCGTATTTGGTCGACAGACTGGTTCTACGATCCGCGTAGGGCAATTGCGAGGCTTCGCGAATTCCTTGAAGAGCGTCGCCGAATATCGGCATCGGAGGATCCGGGTGAATGGGATGATGAGATCCTGGTCGATGAGATCGACGAGGCCGTCGAAAATCAGGTGGCCGAGGAGGTGGCGGAGGCCATCGCAGCTGAATCCGACTCCAGCGAAGACCTGTTCGTCGAGGTTGGGGATCGTGTCACCTATTGCCCGCTCGATGCCCCAAATGACAGGCACAGTGTTCTGATCGTGGACAGTGCTAGCAACGTCAAGATGGGCATCGTCAACGAGGAAACGCCTCTTGCCCAAGCCTTACTCGGGATGTCCCCCGGCGACATAGGTATTTTGGATATTCCAGGCCAGAAACCCCGGCAACTTCACGTGCTGAAAATCCAGCGCCAAGAAGAACTTCTTACCTGAATATTGATTCGCAATTCTTGCCGACATCCTTTTTGGCGTGAGTGTCCGTTTGTCGATATTGTTATCTTAGAGCAGAGAACCGCCGACGATTCTCTGCCGTAGCAGTTCGTAACTATCGGTTAATTTATCGATAGATAGTTTTAGCTGCTCTGAATCGAAAAGCTTCGGAAACGAGTGCTTTTAGCCTCCGAATTGTTGGGGGCCGCGTGCAAACATTATCGAATGGTCTTTCGTTCATCGTTTGCACTTCCTTTCTTGATTCTCACGATCAGCATTCCTCTTCGCGCTGAGGATCTGGGCAGCCTTGGCCCCACCTACGAAATCATTGAGCGGGACCTGCTCGAGGTCATTCAGGACAAGTTTCGGCGCATGGATAAATCCGGCGAACTGTCCAAGATGCAGGAGGATTACAAGCGGCAAGTCATCGGTGCAATTGAGCGCCCCAAAGCAGTACGGGGCATACGAGCAACTGAAACTGCTCGAACCTTCTATATCGACCCGACATGGACGCTCGACAGAAATGTGGTGGATGAGAAGGGAAGGGTGCTCTTTCCTGCGGGAACCACAGTTAATCCGTTCGATTACGAGAAACTATCCAAGACGCTTCTTTTCTTGGATGCGCGGGACAAGGGGCAGGTCGAGTTTGCGAAGCGATTTCTCTCGAGTGCTAAAGGCTTGGTCAAGCCGATTCTGGTGGGTGGTGAGCCGCTAAAACTCATGCGCGAGTGGAAGCGCGAGATTTTCTACGACCAAGGTGGCGCACTTACCCGTCGTTTCTCAATTACCCAATCCCCAGCCGTCGTGTCGCAGGAAGGGAAAAGACTTCGTGTTGATGAGATTCGTCTGTAAAGCGGCCCTCTGTGTCATCTGGATGATGGTCGCAATGGCAGCCGCCCAAGCGGCAACGTGTAAAGGCAAATTCGCCAATCCGATCACTGACATTTGCTGGTCATGCATGTTTCCTCTCAAGATCGGTGGGGCAACGCTGGCATCGATGGACCAGGAAGACACGGCTAATCCCGGTGGGAATCCAGCCTGCTTTTGCGGTAATCCGCCAAAGTTTGGATTCAAGGTCAGTTTCTGGGAGCCGGTACGCCGCGTTGATGTAGTGCGAGACCCCTTCTGCATGGTCAGCCTCGGCGGAATCAGGATGGATCCGGGGTTTGATGCACCAGTAGCCAGTCGCTTCCGACGCGACGGGCAGGATCAATCATCCTTCTACCAGGTGCATTGGTACGTTGATCCGATCATCTACTACCTGCAGGCAGTCCTCGATAACTCCTGTTTGGAAAATCAGGGCTTCGATGTCGCCTACCTGACCGAACTCGATCCACTCTGGAAGGATGACGAACTCACCCGAATACTGAATCCCGACGTGTATCTCTTTGGCAATCTTCCAGCACGCGCCGCTTGTGCTGCCGACTGCGTTGCTGCAACTTCCGGATTTCCGAACAACACCTTCTTCTGGTGCGCCGGCTGCCAAGGTAGCTTGTATCCGTTAAACGGAAACATTCAGGCACACGTCGGCGGTGTTCAGGCATCAAGCCTCGAGGTCTACCGCATTACCGCCAAGTTGCACCGGGAAATGCTGATGTGGGCGGCTTCTGGCGAGGACGGAATGTGTGGCTATTACCCGCAGCCCGTCCTGGACAAGACAGGCTACAAGTACCACATGCTGTACCCGATCCCGCAAACGAAGAAGATTGCCGGCAAATGCTGCCAGCCGCTTGGGCGCAGCACCGCTTTATGGGGGGCAGGGCGGGAGTTTCCGTTTGAAGGCGAGGACTTTGCGTACCAGATTTTCAGGAAACGCAACTGTTGCCAGGGTGCGGTTGGTCTCGGGAACTGATTATGCAAACTCCCCGCAAATTCGTTTCACTCCTGCCTGCCTTGATCCTGCTGCTGACGTCTTCAGTGACGTTGGCACAGGAATCTCCTTTGGTCGGCAATCAGCCGGTGCGCCTGCCGACATCCGAGGAGATGCAGAAGTCTCAAAGCAGGGCGAGGGAGGCAATGCAGCGTATCCCGGATTCTGAGCAATCCATGCGGCTCTATGGCAGAGGGATCCCGAATATTGAGGCACTGCCCCAGGCGGCGGTGCCGGCTCCGGACATTGCGACAATCGCCGAAAAGTTCAATGAACTGGGCAAAGCCTCTGCACCAAAGAATGAGCAGCCAGATCTTTTGATCATGGTATCTCTCTCAATGCCCAGAGATGCCTTGGAGCGAACGGCAGAGCAGGCCGAGCGTGCTGGAGCAACACTTGTTTTTCGGGGGCTGAAGGGTGACTCCATGACCCGAATGGGGGAGGAAATTCAGTCAATCATCGGCAAGCGCAACGTCTCGGCGGTTGTTCATCCTCCCGCCTTCCGGCAATTCAGTGTCACCAGGGTGCCTGCGGTTGTAATCGCCCGACCGGAAGCCGGAACGGTTCTCGAGAACGGCTGCTCTCAAGCTGGGACTTTCGTCAAGGTGGCAGGCGACGTTTCGCTTGACTATGCGCTTGAGCATATCGAGCGCAAGAGTTTGACATGGGGGCAGATTGCCAGGGCGTATCGTAACCGGATTGTCAGGGGAATCAATTGAGGCAATTCATTTTGGTTGTCGCGCTATGTTGCTCGACGATCGCTTTCGCAGACCAGGGAGCTGCATTTCAGGAGGGCAAGACACTTGGTGGTGGGGCCAACACGGCGACGTTTTCAGGAATTGGTAGTGGGGCAGCAGCAGACAAAGTGCCCGCTTACGGCTCAAGTCCCACCGAAGCGCAGTTGTACCAGGGTGGCCAAGGGCAGCTGACTGGGCCGGGTATCGGTAAGGTGCAAAACTGCGGCAGCTACACGGCAGGCACGAACACGATTGCCAATCAAGAATGCGAGGCGATCAACTTTCTTGCACGCAACCCGCAAATCCGTCCTCAATTCAACATCACCCAGAACGACCCGATGGTCATCGGGGCAAAGAATGCACGAGATAACGCCGAAAGCTTCTTTCAGTCCATTGGCCTCGATGGTGGGGCCGGAACTAGCTCGCAGTGCACCACTAAGACGGAGGTAACGCCACCACAGTACTCGGTTGAAACATGCTCTTCAGCTAGCGAGATTGTCATGCAGCAATGCACCATGGGTCGAGTGATCAACATTGATACTGATGCCAACTTTCAGTGCGAGCAAACCATCAATGCCTATGAAAACCTGAAATGTCGGCGTGGAAGTTCCGTAACTGTGGGGTTTGGTCAATGCACCCCAGGGGCGTGGCTCGGACGGGCGGCGTACATGGATTGCAGTTGGTGCGTGGATCCGTACCTGGCCATGAATGTTTATTGCGGAAGTGACGGACGATCCTACAGCGTAAATCCATATCGATCCTACGACGGTGTGAATCGGTATGACTACAACTGGATCGGTTATCCATGGGATGGAAGCTACGGATACTTCAATGTGGCCGTAGCTCCCGGCACATCGGTGGTTGATTATTACGTAAGCAATATTGGTTTCGGCTGCAATCTGTATATCTACTACAGCGTCAGCTGTAACTCGACCACCTGTACACCATCGGTTCGGGGTGTGAGTCAGGGATGCAATGCCTCAAGCGGCAGCGGTTCAGGCAGCCCGCTCACGCTCCCCATGACCAAGACTGTCAGCAACTGGACCTCAGATCAGTGCCTGGCGCTGAAGGCGCGCACGCAATGAGACTTCTTGCCATCTTGCTTTTTATTGTCAGCGCAACGGCTATTGCTGCTGACTGCAAGCTGACAGGCACTGTGTGCGTTGATACATCGGCCTCCAAGAGCATTTCCGGGGTCACGGTTACCTTGGCTGAGGTTGGAGGGTGCTGGGAATACGAGGACACCTACACCTGCATCAAGCCGAATGCAGTCAATTACTGCCAGCCTTTCGTTAGTGCGCAGCCTGCGTGTTGGCAGAGCAGTTCTCAGTGCAGTCAGATGGATACGCTGATGAATAGTGGCTGTATGAGGTATTTGCAGACCTGGCGATGCGGAGATCCTGCGACGCCTACGCCAGCAAATACGATACGCCTCGATGACACGTACACGTTGATCTCAAGCAATTACGATCCAGCACCGTGCGCCACGCTTGAAGCCAACTGCTCGATCGCCGAGAGCACCTGCATATCGACCACGCCGCCAACATTGCCGCCTGGTATCTCGCCAAGCTCAGTGGCCCCTGATGGTTGCTTTGAGAAGAAAAACACATACGCCTGCCTGACCGGCAAGGCTGACACCTCGGAATGCGACGGCTACGCGGCGAATCCAAACTGTACGCAGCAGACTTCAAGCTGCACCGATACAGTCAGTGGACAGTGCGTTCTTGAGCAACGAACCTACCAGTGCATGTCGAAGCCACCGCAATCCAGCACCGTGACTGATTGCTCTGGTCAGCTCTATTGCCAGAACGGGAATTGCTTTGACAAGGGCTACCCAAACGATGCTGACTTCGCCCGCTCAATGGCGCTCCTGGAAGCGGCGCGCGAAGCCGGGGTATATGGCAGCGAAACATCGATATTCAGTGGCGCTGATTCGCGTTGCAAGATCAAGTTGTTCGGCTTGGCCAACTGCTGCAAAAAGAGTAGCGGAGGTGGAGGATTCTCGAATTTCAGCCTGTTTGGCACAGCCATGTCCGTGGGTGGGCAGGCTCTTGATGTCGGTTCGTCATATGTCTATGACGCTCTCTACGATTCACCGACTCTTCAGCAAGGCCTCGGTGCAATGCTCGGGGTTACTGGAGCTGACGGGCTGTTCAATCCGTCTTTCAGCTTCTATGGCTTTTCGTTCCAGTTCCTGCCTAGCCAAGGATTTGTCTTTACCGGTTTTGATCCAACTTCACTGGCCATTCAGATTGGTCTGATGATTCTTCAGGATCTCTTGTCTTGCGAGCAATCTGAGCAGATCCTGGCAATGCGGCGCGGGCAGAACCTCTGCCATGAGGTCGGCACGTATTGCTCGAAGGAATTGAAGCTGATCGTGACCAAGATATGCATCGAGCACACTAAGTCCTACTGTTGCTACAACAGCCGGTTGGCCAGGATCATCAACGAGCAGGCGCGAGGTCAGATTGGCAAGGGCTGGGGTGGCCCCAAGAGCCCGAATTGCTCCGGCTTTACTCCAGCTGAGTTTGCTGCAATTGATTTCTCAAGTATCGACATGTCCGAGTTTACCGCCGAGATTATGGCCAACATCAAGATGCCGAATGTCGGCTCAATGAGCCACCAGATCAATACATCCGTTCAGCAAAAGCTGCAGAACTACTACCAGAGGTGAGGTGTGAGAATAGTAATAGCCATGGGACTTTTCTGGATTGCATTCAGCCAGGATGTCGCTGCCGCTGAATACTCCAACCTCAAGTGGGCGATGCTGGAAGCGATTGATGCCCCGGGGGGCGTGGTTACTGGGACTGTAGTCGGACCAATCGCAGACAAGTTCGCCTCAACCACGGGATCGAGGAGCCTGGTCATGGTTGAGGTAACCACCGTAAAGAATTATCGACAGGATGGTTGCAAGCGACTCAACATTCGACTTAAACAGGCCAATGTTTCTGCGAAAGATGGAAAGTTAGCTGATTTCGGAATCGACTACGGCGTGAATCTCTGTCGAGATGGCAGCCCGCCAACAGAGGGGATGGATCTGGAATATGTTGGCAAAGCGCTTGGTACGGATTCCTCAGAGCCTATGCACATAGGTAAATAAGCAGTGCTCCCCCCCCGGCATTGGTTTCACCACAGTGCAGCTCAACCGATCCAGGGAGGATGACAAGGTGACTTCCAGTCATGTGCATGGGCGAATCCCCCCAGACGTAACCCCCTAGATGCCTGATTACATCGTGAAAGGCGTCGCCCTTCGCGCAGACCAGATAGGCCACCGGATTGGCCACGACGCAGTGCGTTCCGATGTCCATGCCGTCAGATTGACGTAACTAAACTCAACACGGTTGGCCGGACGCGCACTGGGAGGTCGATGCAGTCTGAGGATTCTCCTGTTTTTTGTCTACGGTCACAGACTTGCCCATCTCAACAGGCAACGTATTCGGGTAGTCATACCCTGTCCCCTTGCTGTGGTCGATCAACGCTCCAATGCCGCCCCCAAAAATGATGTTACCGAACATCGATCCAGCCGCGCGGGAAATGGCGGTCAGCAGGCCATCGACCAAGCCTTCCTTCTTGCAGACGACATTCAGATTCTCCCCGCTTTTGCGGACATCGACCTGCCCCGGCGCCTTGGCCAGCCATGTGCCCTTGTCGTTTGTCAGGGAACAATCCACGTCCTTGACCGGAGATCCCTCATAGGTTGCAGTTACGGACAACCGTTGGTTCTCTGATTGTGTGATGGTTGAGCAACCAGTTGACAGCACAACAGAGGTAATCAGCACTGCAGACAAAACAGTTTTCATTTCAACTCCCGATGATGGGTTCGATGATCCCGGAGAACATTGAGATCAATGTGTCCGGCTGGCGTTTCAGTGCTGTATTCTGCTGACTCAGTGGCTCACTGGGTGATGCTGTCATCCGCTCTGCATTAACTATTTGGAATCGCCATGGATCGCACCGAACGCTTCTACAAGATTGATCAGCTTATCAATGACCGGAAGATTGTCCCCTTCAAGGATCTTCAGGATCAGCTCGAGGTCTCCCGGGCCACGCTGAAGCGTGACCTTGAATACATGCGCAATCGCCTGAACGCCCCGATAGTCTGGGATCGCGACGCCGGCGGCTACCGTTACGAGATGACTCCTGCTGCGGTGGGTGGGCAGTACGAATTGCCCGGTCTGTGGTTTAACTCAAGTGAAGTACATGCACTGCTGACCATGCAGCATTTGCTGGCCAACGTCGATCCAGGGGGTATTCTTACCCCGCACATTCAGCCACTGATGTCTCGTCTGAATGCAATCCTTGGTGCCGCAGACAACACTGTCGAGGAGATTCGTAAGCGTATTCTCATTGTCGGCCAAGGCAAGCGCAGGATGAAGATCGAGCATTTTGAGCGCGTCGGATCAGCACTACTTCGCCGCAAGCGCATGACGATTACGTACTTCGCGCGCGGCAAGGGAGAAACCACTGAGCGCGAGGTTTCACCTCAGCGCCTTGTCCATTACCGAGATAACTGGTACCTTGACGCTTGGTGTCATCTGCGTAACGGTTTGCGTAACTTTGCTGTCGATTCTATTTCGCGTGTCGAGGTACTGGAGAAGAAGGCAAAGGATGTGTCCCGTACTTCCATGGATGAAACCCTTGGCCCGGGTTACGGGATCTTCACAGGACAGAATGTCCAGTGCGCCAGACTCAAATTCACTCCAGAGCGGGCCCGGTGGGTCGCACAAGAGACCTGGCATCCCAATCAAAAGGGCACACTAGAACCCGATGGTAGTTTTGTATTGGAACTGCCCTATGCCGATGACCGAGAACTGATCATGGACATTTTGAAGTACGGGGCAGATGTCGAAGTAGTTTGGCCAGGAAGTCTGAAGAAAAGGGTCAGGTCCGAGATCCAGAAGATGGCTAAAACGGGTTAGTCAGTTGCTCAATCGGTTCGCACCCAATGATCGTTTCGGTCGATTATCAAGAACTAAGTATCCGGAAGGTTTTTGACTTCACCCACCGTTCCATCGACAGAAATGAGATTGAGGCCATCTTTGCGGCTTACCGAATCTCGCCTTTTTGATTCGATCGTGACGGTTGACCTGTTAGAAAAATACCTAAGAAATCACATGTGACAGCCTTTGCTCTTGCGAAATATCGACACATGAACCAAGGCAAAGGCACCCTGAAGCCCGCCGGTCACAATTTGGGCACAGTAGAGGAGGGTAGTGAAAGGGGTATTTCGGTCACAATTCGGTCACACTTGGAAACAAAAAAGCCGACTTTCGTCGGCTAATTTGCTTCTGCTATGCTCTGCCATCCCGTGGATGTTTTGCCAAAAAACCTTATAAATCAAGGTATTTGGCGGAGAGGGAGGGATTCGAACCCTCGTTAGGATATTATCCTAAACACGCTTTCCAGGCGTGCGACTTAAACCGCTCATCCACCTCTCCGCGAGGCGCGGATTCTAGCAGAAAGGCCGTGGCCCCGCTTCAGCGCTCGATGTGGCGCAGCGAGAGGTCGGTGGCCCGCAGGTCCTTGGTCAGGCAGCCGACGGAGATGCGGTCGACGCCCGTCTCGGCGATGGCCCGCACCGTGGCCAGGCGCACGCCGCCTGACGCTTCCAGCTCCGCCCGTCCCGCCGTCAGGCCGACGGCCTGACGTATCTGGTGCAGGTCCATGTTGTCGAGCAGGATCAGGGAGGCGCCGCAGTCGAGCGCCTCGGCGAGCTCCTCCAGGGTTTCCACCTCGACCTCGATGAAGACATTGGCGCCGGCCAGTTCGCGGGCCTGCGCCAGGGCCGGGCCGATGCCGCCGCAGGCGATGATGTGGTTTTCCTTGATGAGGATGCCGTCATAAAGACCGAGGCGGTGGTTGGTGCCGCCGCCGCAGAGGACGGCGTATTTCTGCGCCAGGCGCAGGCCGGGCAGGGTCTTTCGGGTATCGACGATCTTCGCGCCCGTGCCGGCGACGGCCTCCACGTAGCGGCGGGTGGTCGTCGCCGTGCCGGACAGCATTTGCAGGAAGTTCAGCGCCGAACGCTCGGCGGTCAGCAGTGCGCGGGTGCCGGCCTCGACGGTGCAGAGCGCCTGGCCGGCGGCGACGATCTCGCCGTCATCGGCCGACCAGTGGATGCGCGCGTTCGGATCGAGCTGCAGGAAGCAGGCGTCGAACCAGGCGCGGCCCGCCAGTACCGCGTCCTGCCGGCTGACGACTTCGCCGCGCGCGGCGTGGCCGGCGGGGGCGAGCAGGGCGGTCAGGTCGCCGCCGCCGATGTCCTCCGCCAAGGCCGCCAGCACGTTGCGCTCCACCTCGGCAGCCAGTCGTAGTGAAAGAGTCATGATCTGTCCCTCAAAGCCGGCAGGAAACCGGCGGCACGATTATCCATCAATCGCCGGCGATCCAGCGGTTGAGCAGCGCGCGGGCGTCATCGACCAGTTCCCCGGCGGCGAGTCCGACGGGGCCGATGCCGCGCGCGACGAGCGCATCGGCCGCCGCGCCGTGCAGGTGCACCGCGCAGGCGAGCGTCTCGCGCACGGGCCAGCCCTGCGCCAGCAGCGCGACGGCGATGCCCGCCAGCGCGTCGCCGCTGCCGGCCGAGGCCAGCCCCGGATTGCCGGTGGCGTTGATGGCCCACTGCCCGTCGGGCGAAGCCAGGATCGTGCCGCAGCCCTTGAGCGCGACATGGGCGCGCGTGCGCCGGGCGAGTTCGAGTGCGGCGGCGACGCGGTCCGCCTGCACGGCGGTTGTGTCCGTCTTCAGCAGGCGGGCGGCTTCGAGCGGATGGGGCGTGAGGATCGTCGGGGATTGCCGGCGGCTCAGGCGATTCAGGATCACCGGATGTTCGGCCAGCAGGTTGAGTCCGTCGGCATCGACCACCAGCGGCCGCGGCGCGTCGACGGCCTTGCGCATCAGGTCGAGCGCCGTTTTCGATTGGCCCAGACCGGGGCCGACGGCCAGCGCCGAAGCCAGGCCGAAGACTTCGCCAGCCTCGCGCAACATCAATTCCGGTTGCGCCGGGTCGACGGCCAGGCGTTCGAGCATCCCGACGAGGACGCGCCCCGCGCCGAGCCTGAGCGCGGCGCGCCCGGCCAGTAGCGCGGCGCCGGCATAGCCCTTCGCGCCGCCGAGGATGCCAGCCGTGCCGAAGCTGCCCTTGTGGCTGTTCTTCAAGCGCGGCCGCAGGCAGTTGCGGAACAAGTCCGCCGAGATGCGCCGCCCCTCGGGTTCTCCGGCGTCGAGCCCCAGGTCGGAGATACGAAGGTCGCCGCAGCAGTCGGGGCCGTCGAGGGTCAGGAGCCCCGGTTTCAGCGCGATGAAGGTGATGGTGCGGCTCGCCCGCACGGCATTGCCGAGGATGCGCCCGGTGTCGGCGCACAGGCCGCTGGGAATGTCGACAGCCAGCACCGGGCAGCCCCGCCCGTTGATGGCTTCCACGAGTTCCCCATAACGGGCTTCAAGCGGGCGCGCGAGGCCGATGCCGAACAGCGCGTCGACGGCGAGCGCGAAGGGAAAGTCGGGGATCTCCGGCAGAATCTTGCCGCCCGCCGCCAGCCAGGCGTCATGGGCGGCTCGGGCGTCGTCCGGCAGCCGGTCCGCCGCGCCGGCGAAGACGAGCGCCGGCACGATGCCGCGCGCCTTGAGCAGCCGCGCGCAGACGAAGCCGTCGCCGCCGTTGTTGCCGGGGCCGGCGACGATCAGCGGGGTTCCACGTCCGCCGCCGAGCATCTCGAGCGCCGCATCGGCCAGCGCCTTGCCGGCGCGCTCCATCAGCGGCGGATGGGCGTCCGCATGCCGCGCCTCGATGACGCGGATGCCGGCGGTGCGGAAGATGGCGGCGGGATTCATGGCGGCATTGTAGCCGCCGGGTCAGGCTTGCGCGCGCTGTGCCAGGCGGGCTCTCTCGCGCGCGTTGGCGCGAGCTTCGAGCCAGTTGCGGCCGGCGATCATGAGGGCGAGGACGAAGAAGGCGCCGGGCGGCAGCATGGCGAGCAGGAAGCCGGGGTAATCCTCGGGCAGGATATGGAGAGCCTGGGCGCCGGGGACGATCATCTCGATGCCGGAGAGCAGCGTGCCCTGGCCGATGAACTCGCGGAGCGCGCCGAGCAGGCCGATGACCCAGACGAACCCGACGCCCATCATGACGCCGTCCATCCCGGATTCGGCGACGGGGCTCCTGGCGGCGTAGGCCTCGACGCGGGCCAGCACGATGCAGTTGGTGACGATCAGCGGGATGAATATGCCCAGTACCAGGTAGATGTCGTGCAGCCAGGCGTTGAAAGCGAGGTCGACGACGGTGACCAGCGCGGCGATGATGAGGATGAAGACGGGGATGCGGATCTCGTAGGGAATCAGGGTGCGCAGCGAAGCGATGGCGACGTTGGACAGGGCCATGACGAGGATGGTGGCGAGCCCCAGGCTGACGGCATTGACCATGCTGGTGCTGACGGCGAGCAGCGGGCACAGGCCGAGCAGTTGGGCGAGGATGGGGTTCTGCTTCCACAGGCCGTTGCCTGCGATCTCGCGGAATATGCTCATGGCGCTCCCTCCTCGTATTTTCCTCCAACGGGCAGGGCGAAGAGTCGTTCCCGTCGCTCGACGGCCCAGGCCAGCGCCTTGCCGGACGCGTTGGCGACGGCGCGAGCGGAGATGGTCGCGCCGGTCATGTAGTCGAAGCGGCCGCCGTCCTTCTTCACCTTCCACGGGCCGGCGGCTCCGGCGCCCAGGGCCGCGTCATTGAACTGGGCGATCCAGAGGCGCCCGCGCTTCCTGCCCTGCTTGTCCTTCTTCGGATCGATGTAGTCGCCCAGGCCGGGCGTCTCCTTGTGGCCGGTGATGCGCACCGCCGCCAGGCGTCCGTCGGCGCGCACGGCCAGCACAAGAGCGATGCGTCCGGCATAGCCGTCGGGCGCGGCGGCTTCCAGCACCAGGGCAACGGGCTCGCCGCCCTTGCGGGCGCGGTAGAGCCTCGATTCGGCGTCCAGCCCGAGGGCCGGCTGCGGCGGCAGGACGGCGAAGTCGACCAGGAGGTCGTTGTCGTACTGGCCGGGCGGCAGCACCTCGTTGACGAGCTTCATCTTCTCGGCCTGGGCGCTGGCTTCGAGAAGGGGTCGGGTGGCATTGTAGGTGGCCGCCATGAGGCCTGTGAACACGAGCGTAAAGACGAGCAGGGCAGCCGCGGTGCGGCTGGAGACATGCGCGGCCGAAGGGGCTGGAGATGCCATCATTTTTTCTTGTGGCCGAAAACGGGCGGCTGGGTGTACATGTCGATCAGCGGCGCGCAGATGTTCATCAGCAGGATGGCGAAGGCGATGCCGTCCGGGTAGGCGCCGAAGACGCGGATGGTCCACGCGATCAGCGCGACGCCGGCGGCGAAGATCAGCTTGCCCTTCGGCGTGGTGGCGCCGGAGACGGGGTCGGTGGCGATGAAAAAGGCGCCGAGCATTGCGCCGCCGGTGAAGAGGTGGAAGCCGGGGCCGGCGAAATGCTGCGGATCGGCGAGATTCGCGGCGCCGGAAACGACGGCGAGGGTGACGAGGAAGGCGACGGGGACGTGCCAGGTGATGACGCGCTGCTGCACGAGCCAGATGCCGCCGGCGAAGTATCCCGCCGCGACCCATTCCCAGCCGCGCCCGCCGATGTTGCCGAAGGTGGCGCTCGATCCGAGGATGCCGGCCACCGTGGCGACGGATTCCGGCAGGCGCAGGACGGTGCGCAGGGCGTCGAGCGGCGTGGCCATGACGATGGCGTCGAGTCGCCGCCCATCGTCACCCATACTTCCGAAGATCGCGGAAAGACTTGCGGAGAAGTCGGTGAAGCCGGCCTGCGGCCACTGGCTCATGAGCTGCGGGTAGGCGACGATCATGGCGCAGAAGGCCACCATGGCCGGGTTGAAGGGGTTCTGGCCCAGTCCGCCGTAGAGATGCTTGCCGACGACGATGGCGACCAGGGCGCCGGTGACGGTGAGCCACCAGGGGGCGATGGAGGGGAAGGTCAGCGCGACGAGCCAGGCGGTGACGAGCGCGCTGCCGTCGGTGAGGAACGGCATGACGGGCTTCCCGCGCAGCCGGAGCATCGCCGCCTCGCCGAGCAGCGCGGCCGTCGACGCGAGCGCGATCTGGACGAGGACAGCGGCGCCGAAGAACCAGACATAGGCGGCCAGCCCCGGCAGCAGCGCGGCCAGCACCTTGAGCATTACGGCGCGCACGGAGGCGGGCTGCTTGACGAATGGGGAGTTGAATGCGGGGGTCATGGGCTGCGGGTCTGGGGGCGATTCAGTCTTGCCGATTGTACGGCCCAAGGAAACGGGTGCCGTTGAAGTGAATCAAATGGGAAGGGGCGTTTGCGACCCACACTTCTGTTTCCCATGCGATATCGCCAAGGTGACGTGCCATGAGGGTGCGATTGGGGAATGCCGTGACATAGACGAGGCCGGCCGCAGATTCGGCAAACAGGTGCTTGAGTTCGTCGTGGCGCTTGCCATCGACGGGACCGTGGCTCGTGACCGATTCGATCAGCAACAGCCAGCCTTTCTCCGGGTAATGAAGGATCACATCCGGCATTTTGCCGTGCGGGTCGACATGAACGCCGAGCTTTGTCAGCAGGGCCTCGTCGAAATATCCCCACTTCTCGCCAGTATCGCCCACGTAGACAAGTACGCTACCGGGAGCGAAGCGGGGGGCGAACTGTTCGACGATGGCCTTGATGAGATCGCTGTGTTCGCCGGGACTCAAGCGGATTCTTTTTCCTGGTGCGATGCCCACTGGAACGAGGTTGAGTTCCCTCTCTCGCGCATAGTGCGCGGATAGTGATTGCCGTTTTGAAAGATATGCAGCGAGTCTGGTTTTCCACTTTTCGCCACCCCGTGTGCGCAGCAGCACCAGGGTTTTCTCTTCGATCTTGTAAACCGCCTTGGGGCTGTTGACGGGCCGGGCAGGGTCATCCGGGTTGTAAAGTGCGATGCCTGCAGCGGCAAACTGGTGCATGGTCTGGCGCCGTACGGTTTCCCGCGTGTTGGGTGCGTAGTCCTTGCCGTAATGGAGGCGAACCCAATCCATGATCGGCGTGATGCCGATCAGTGGATCGGTTGCCTGCGCCCAGCGTTTCCCCGGCGTGAGATCGAGCAGGGCGAGCAGACAGAGCGCCGAACGCTCGTTCTGCTGGGCGCGGGGAAGACCGAGTTCGGCAAGGATGCTCAAGGCGGCGGCAATGTGCTTGTGTTCACTCATGCCATGTCCTCCACCTTGCGGTCGATTTCTTCCTGTGTGGGCGCGCCAACCGCCATGGCCCAGCGGCCTAGCGCCAACAGGGCGTCGCGGGGGGGGAATTTCATGCGCCGCAGGTCGGCGACATTGACCTGGGTATGGCCGCTGAAGCGCCGGAAGTGCCTGTCGACGATGGTCGAGTTCAGGTAGGTGGCAAGGCCATGCGCCATTTCTTCCGGGATTCCACGTTTGTCGCAATGGAACACGTTCAAATGGTTCTCGAACCCCAGCACCGGCGAGTCGATGGCTCGGGGAGAGGCCACGCTGGCGACGATGCGGTGCCTTTCTTCCTTGGAGGAGAAACGCCGGACAACTGTGTAGTAGCCGTTTTGATAGAGCCATTTCTCCGTATCCGCGTTGCGCATCAGCGCGTTGGGTTTGCGCGCCTCGGCCTTGGGCCAGGTGAGGACGCCGCCACTGAAGTGGCACGGATAGAGCATGGGGACAGTGCCGGCTTCCGGCACGTCGCGCAAGTGTTCCCGCAGGCGAAAGTCCACGACCGGCCCGGTCGAGACCTCGATGCCGATATCCGCCAGTGAATGTCGGAATGCCGATGAGTCCTTGATCGGATCGATCTGGCGCGAAGTGGGAATATGGATGCATTGTTCCGGATCATCGGCCAGGATGATGCGTTCGAAGGGAACGATGTCCGTCTCGAGGTCGGCAAAGTCGCCGTCGGTGGCCTGGGATACGGTGACGTTGCCCTGATCGGTGCCCTTTTCGAGCAGCAGGATGATGTTCTCCTGCAGCACGCCGTCATCCCGGAATGCGCGGTTGCGGGCGGCGAATAAGTGCAGGTGGCGCAAAGCCGCCCGTGCCAGGATGAATTCGCGGAATGGCCGATAGTAAGGGCCATTGCAAAAGCTGCGCGGCACAATGGCGACCAGTTGGCCGCCCTGGGTCAGCAGCGATAGGGCGAGCGCGACGAAGGCGGAATAGAGGTTGACGGTTTCAATGCCCAGATGTCGAAGCAGCAGGCGGTGATTGGAGTGGCTACCGATTTTTTTGTACGGCGGATTCAGAATGGCGTGGGTATGGCGGCCGCCGGCCGGAAGGCCGAACTGAAGGGCATTGACGGCATCCTCGATGAAATCCTCGGCGTGGATACTCCAATCCAGGGGCAAGTGTCCGGCATGTGCGGACAGTGCGTTGTCCAGATGACCAAGCAGATGTCTGTCGATTTCGTAGGCCGTGACGTTGACATGCGAAAAGCCAAAACCGCCGTTGCTCCAACGATCCAGGAATGCGCTCGTCAGGGAGCCGACTCCGGCGCCTGCGTCCAGCAGTCGTGCGGTTTTCACATCATTGTCGGCAAAGAGCGACGCCATGAAACGCGCCACTGCAGACGGCGTCATGAATTGGCCGAGTTCGGACTTGTGCTCCCGCCGTGTCGCCGCAGCGACGGTTCGCCGCACCTTGTCCACATGGTCAAGCAGCACAAGACTGGACATGGGTCAGCCGCCTTTCTGCGCTTGGGCACGAGCCACGGCGGCGGCGATCATGGCCTGCTTGTCCACGTCCGCCGTCTCGCCGGCGCTGACTTTTCCGCCATCAGCCTCGGCCTGCTGCTGGGCAAGCTTCGCCTTGGTCTCGGCGGCCTTGGCGGCGAGGCGGGCGGCCTTTTCCTGTTTCTCGCGCTCTTCGCGGGCAAGGCGGAATTCGTAGCGCCCGCGGGCGGTATCGGCGTCGGCCTTCTCGCGCTCGCGCGCCCAGATCTCGCTCTTGGCGAAGCGATAATAGTCGACAAGCGGGATGCGCGAGGGGCAGACGTAGGCGCAGCAGCCGCATTCGATGCAGTCGAACAGGTGGTATTCCTGCGCCTTGCCGAAGATTTTCGCGCGGGAAAACCAGTACATCTCGAACGGCTGCAGGTCCGACGGGCAGACCTTGGCGCACTCGCCGCAGCGGATGCAGGGCATCTCGGGCGGCGGCGGCGGGAACAACGCCTTCGAGCCGACGAGGATGCAGTTGGCGGCCTTGACCACCGGCACGGCGTCGGCGGGCATGCGGAAGCCCATCATCGGGCCGCCCATGATGAGGCGGTCGGTGTCCGGCTTCGGCCCGCACATGGCGATAACGTCCTTCATCGGCGTGCCGATGCGCACCTCGAAGTTGCGCGGCCGATCGACGTTGCCGGCCACGGTGACGATGCGCGAGACCAGCGGCTGGCCGAGCGCGAGCGCCTCGTAAATGGCGAAGGCGGTGCCGGTGTTGAAGCACTGCACGCCGTAATCGGTCGATCGCTTGCCGTGTGGTACCTCGATGCCCGTGAGTACGCGGATCAGCTGCTTGGCGCCGCCGGCCGGATAGCGCGTGGGCACGGGCACGACCTCGATCCTTGCTTCGCCGGTCTTTTCGACCGCCGCCCGCATGGCGGTGACGGCCTCGGGCTTGTTGTCCTCGATGCCGATCAGCACCTGGCCGGCCTTCGTGAGGTCGCGCAGGAGGGCCGCGCCGCGCACGATGGCCTCGCCCCTTTCGCGCATCTGCATGTCGTCGCAGGTGATGAAGGGTTCGCACTCGGCGCCGTTGATGACCAGCGTGTCGAGCTTGCCCTGCTTGCCGGGATTGACCTTGAGATAGGAGGGGAACACCGCGCCGCCGAGGCCGACCACGCCGGCATCGCGCAGGATGTCACGCACTTCGTCCGGCGGCAGTGAGCGCCAGGGCACGGGGCCGTGCTCGATCCACTCGTCCCGGCCGTCGGGTTCGATGACGACGCACAGGGCTGACAGCCCCGAGGTGTGAGGCATGAGGCGCATTTCGACGGCCTTGACGGTGCCGGAGGTCGAGGCATGGACGGCGGAGGAGACGAAGCCGTCGGGTGCGCCGACGAGCTGCCCTTTCTTGACCGTTTCGCCGGCCTTGACCAGTGGGCGCGGCACGCCGCCGATGCTCTGGTGCAGGGGGATGACGAGTTCGGCCGGCAGCGGTGCAACGCCGATGGGCTGCGTGGTGGACGGTTCCTTGTGGTAAGCGGGCTTGATGCCGCCGTGGAAGCGGAAAAGCTTCATGCCGGATATTTCCATTTCCAGCTTTCGACCGATTCGGCAATGGGCACCATGCGGATGCAATCGACCGGGCAGGGCTTGACGCAGAGTTCGCAGCCGGTGCACAGGGCGCCGACGATAGTGTGCATCTGCTTGGCGGCGCCGACGATGGCGTCGACCGGGCAGGCTTGCAGACACAGCGTGCAGCCGATGCAGAGATGTTCGTCGATGAAGGCGACGCTCTTCGGCTTCTCGACGCCGTGTTCGGCGGAGAGCGGCTTGAATTCACGGCCGAGCAGGTCGGCCAGCTTGCGGATGCCTTCCTCGCCACCGGGCGGACAACAGTTGATGTCGGCCTCGCCCCTGGCGATGGCCTCGGCGTAGGGCTTGCAGCCAGGGTAGCCGCACTGGCCGCATTGCGTCTGCGGCAGGATGGCGTCGATCTTTTCGACCAGCGGGTCGCCTTCGATGCGGAACTTCACCGAGGCGTAGCCGAGCGCGCCCCCCAGCACGACGGCGCCCAGCGCCATGACCAGCAATGCGGTGATCACTTGTATTTGTCCAACCCGGCGAAGCCCATGAAGGCGAGGCTCATGATGCCGGTGGTGACCATGGCGATGGCCGTGCCGCGGAAATGCACCGGTACGTCGGCGCCTTCGAGCCGCTCGCGGATGCCGGCGAACAGCACCAGGGCGAGGGTGAAGCCGACGGCGGAGCCGAATCCGAACAGCAGCGACTCGATCATGCCGTGTTTCAGGCCGACGTTGAGCAGCGGCACGCCGAGCACGGCGCAGTTGGTGGTGATCAGCGGCAGGTAGATGCCCAGCACCTGGTGCAGCAGCGGGCTGGTCTTCTGAATCACCAGTTCCGTCAGCTGGACGATGGCGGCGATGGTGACGATGAAGGAAAGCGTGCGCAGGTATTCGAGCTTGTTGGGGGTCAGCAGCCAGGAATCGATGACGTAGCTGGCGCCGCAGGCCATGGTTAGCACGAAGGTGGTGGCCGCGCCCATGCCGAGGGCGGTTTCCAGCTTCTTCGAGACGCCCATGAACGGGCACAGGCCCAGGATGCGCACGAAGACGACGTTGTTGACGAGGACGGCGCCGAGGACGATGAAGAGGTAGCTTGTCATGCAAGTGATGCCAGCTTCATTAGAGACTTCTTATTATCCCTCTTTCTTCGCCGCGATGCACTTGCAAACCCCGGCGCAGGCCGGGGTCGCGCGTGAGGGCCTCGTCCAGTCCGATGTTTGCGATGGCCAGCGCATAGGGCAGCGTCGCCTGGGCCAGCGCCATCGTCGCGGTGCGGGCGACCGCCGAGGGCATGTTGGGCACGCAGTAGTGAATGACGCCTTCCTCGGCGAAGAGCGGCTCCGAATGGGAAGTGGGGCGCGAGGCCGCCGAGATGCCGCCCTGATCGATGGCGACGTCGACGATCACCGAGCCGGGTCGCATGCGCCGCAGCAGGTCGCGGCCGATCAGTTTGGGCGCGAGCTTGCCGGCCGTCAGAACGGCGCCGACGACGAGGTCGGCTCCGGCCACGTGTTCCGCCAGCGTCATGGGGTCGGCGGCCGCGGTGCGGATGTGTCCCCGATAGAGGGCGTCGAGAGCGGCGAGCCGGTCCACGCTGCGGTCGAGCACGGTCACGTCGGCGCCCATGCCGGCGGCGATCTGCGCGGCGTTGGCGCCGACGCTGCCCGCGCCGATCACCGCGACCTTCGCCGGCGGCACGCCGGGCACGCCGCCGAGCAGCACGCCGGAACCGCCGTTGGCCATCTGCAATGCCCAGGCGCCGACTTGGGGCGCGAGGCGCCCGGCGATGCGCGACATGGGCGCCAGCAGCGGCAGGCCGCCGGACGCGTCGGCCACCGTCTCGAAGGCGAGACAGGAGGCGCCGCTGTCGAGCATGGCCTGGAGCAGAGTGGCGTCGGGGGCGAAATGGTGGAAGCAGAAGAGTATCTGGCCGGGGCGGACGAGGGCGATCTCGGCGCGCTGGATTTCCTTGACCTTGACGACCAACTCCGCGCGGCCGTAGACCTCTGCCGGCGAGTCGGCGATGCGGGCGCCGGCCCGCAGGTAATCGTCATCGAGGAAGCCGACGCGGGCGCCGGCATTGTGCTCGACCAGCACTGTGTGGCCGACGGCGGCGAGCGCGTTGGCGCCGGCGGGCGTGAGGCCGACGCGGTATTCGTGGTTCTTGGTTTCCCTGGGGCAGCCGACGATCATTTCGTTGCCTCCACGCATTCCCGGACGAGCTCCGGCCCCCGGTAGATGAGGCCGGAATAGAGCTGCACAAGGGCGGCGCCGGCTTCGAGCTTGGCGCGCGCCCCCGCGCCGTCCATGATCCCGCCGGCGGCGATGACGGGCACTTCCCCCGTCAGCGCAAGCGTCAGCGCCCTCAGGACGGCGGTCGATCTTTCGAAGACCGGCGCGCCGGACAGCCCGCCGGCCTCGCCGCCGTGGGGCAGGTGGCCGACGCCTTCGCGAGAGAGGGTCGTGTTGGTGGCGATGGCCGCATCGATGCGGTGACGACGCAGGGCGCCGGCGATTTCGGCGACCTGGCCCTCGTCCAGGTCGGGGGCGATCTTCAGGGCCAGCGGCACGTAGCGGCCGTGCCGGTCGGCCAGTTCGGCCTGCCTTGCCTTGAGGGCGCCGAGCAGGGCGTCGAGTTCCGATGCGCCCTGCAACTGACGCAGATTCTTCGTATTGGGGCTGGAAATGTTGACCGTGACGTAGCTCGCGTGCGCGTAGACCTTGTCCAGGCAGGTCAGATAATCGTCGGCGGCGCGCTCGATGGGCGTGTCGAAGTTCTTGCCGATGTTGATGCCGAGGATGCCGCGATAGCGTGCCGCTCCGACGTTTCCGACGAGGGCGTCGACGCCCCGGTTGTTGAAGCCCATGCGGTTGATGATGCCCCGGGCTTCGGGCAGACGGAACAGGCGCGGTTTCGGGTTGCCCGGCTGCGGGCGCGGCGTGACGGTGCCGATCTCCAGGAAGCCGAAGCCCCAGGCGGCCAGGCCGTCGATGGCCTCGCCGTTCTTGTCCAGCCCGGCGGCCAGACCGACCCGGTTGGGGAATTCCAGCCCCATGACGCGCACCGGCGTGCCGGCCAGCGGCCGGCCGGCCGCCAGGCCGCTGCGGCCCAGCGCGCCGAGGCCGGCGATGGCCAGGTCGTGAGCGGTTTCCGGATCGAGCGCGAAGACGAGGGGGCGCAGCAGGCGGTAGGGCAGCATGGAAGTCAATGCGGTTGGCGTTGGAGGGCGCGGCGGCGCCATGCCCGGATCAGATGGATGCGCCAGGCGAAGCGTACCGCGAGATAGCCGCCGAAGGACAGCAGGCCGGCGAGCAGCACGAGGCCGAGCGCAAGGGGCTTGCCCAGGTGCGCCATCCAGTGAAGCAGGGCGTCGATCCAGGTCAGCAGGCCGTCCGTCCCGTATTCCGGCGGTGCCACGAACCGGCCGCCCACTTCGTGGCCGACGATTCCAAGCGCGAACTGTCCCAGGCCGAAGGCCAGGAGATAGAGCGGGACGATGGTCAGCGGGTTGGTGTAGAGGGTGGTGATGAGCGCCAGGGGCAGGTTCACCCGGAAGGCCACGGCGCAGATGGCGGCGCCCAGCATCTGGAACGGCCCCGGAATCAGGCCGCAGAACAGGCCGGCCGCCACCGCGCCGGCGGCCGAGTGGCGATTCAGGTGCCACAGGCGCGGATGCCGCAGCGTGTCACCGAAAAACGCCAACCAGCGATTTTCGCGGATCGTCGCATGGTCGGGGAGGTATTTCCGGAGGTGCCTGCGCATTGGCGGCATTCTATCGGAAGGCCGCCGTGCGGGCATCTGGCATGCGGTCGCGATATGGCCCATAATGCCCGCACTCCTACGATAGTGATAGCCATGATCCGGGTCAGTGATCGATTGCGGACAACACTGGTTTTTACCGGCCTGGCGGCGCTCCTGCTGACGGCGCTGGTGGCCGCCGCGCTTTATTCCTTTCGCGAGTTTTCGCTGCGCGGCGCCGAGGAACGGGCGCGCACGGCGGCCGAGATCGTGCGCGTCAGCCTGACCGAAGCCATGGCCAACGGCGCGATCGACAAGCGTGCCCAGCTGCTCTCAAGGATCGGGCGCGGCGCGGGGCTGACGGAGGTGCGCGTGGTGCGCGGTTCCGGCGTCGTCCGTCAGTTCGGACGGGGGCTGAATTCGGAGCGCGGCGTCGATGACATCGACAGTGCCGTGCTGGCCGGCGGCAAGGCCGAGTACATCATGGTGGAGGGCAGCGACGGCCCGATGCTGCGCGCCACCATTCCCTATATCGCCGAGCGCGGCGCCCAGCCCGATTGCCTGCAATGCCACCAGGCGGCGGCGGGCGAGGTGCTCGGCGCCATTACCATCGGTGTTTCGCTGGCGGAAACGCGTATCCGAGCGCTGATTTGGGTATCGGTGCTGGTGGGCATCGCGGGCTTCTTCGCCATCGCCGCGCTCTACCTGATGCGGCGCCAGTACCAGCCGATGGCCGAGGTGGCGCTGAATGTCGAGGAGGCGGTGGCACGGGCCGCTTCCGGCGATTTCGGCATGCGTCTGCCGGCTGTGCGGGACGGCGTGGCGGGACATATCTCCGCCGGCGTCAACCGGCTGATGGAGGCGCTCGACAACAGCGTCGGCACCATCAACGGCAAGGTCGAGCAGCTGATGGAATATGACCTGCCGCGCAGCCGCAACATGCTGCTGTCGACGCTGGAAATGGTCGAGGGGCTGGTGGATGCCGGCCGCTTCAAGCAGTCCATCGAGGAGGACGAGTCCAAGCAGGAGATATACGATCGCCTCTCGCGCATCATCCGCGAGCGCTTCGACCTCGATTCCTTCAGCATTTACGAGGTGGCCAACAGCAAGAACCATATACGAGCCGCGGTGGTGAACGGTCTGCCCGATGCCGAAATACGCTGGTGCGACCAGGAGATACTGGTGCGCGCCGACGCCTGCCGCGCACGCCGCACCGGCCATATGGTCAATGCCATCGACGAACCGGGGATTTGCGGCATGTTCCGCCCGAACCCGGGCGAGCAGGGCATGGCGCACGTCTGCCTGCCGATGATGCAGTCCGGAAACGTCGGATGCATCGTCCAGCTTGTGACCATGCCTGAAACCGCACCCCTGGTGCGGGCGCTGGTGCCCTTCCTGCGCGTCTACCTGCGCGAGACTGCGCCGGTGCTCGAAGCCAAGCGGCTGATGGAAAGTCTGCGCGAATCCAGCCTGCAGGACGCCATGACCGGCCTCTACAACCGCCGCTTCATCGAGGCTTATGTGGAGACGCTGAAGGCCGCGGTGCAGCGCAAGGGCTCCCATCTGGCTGTGCTGATGCTGGACGTGGACCACTTCAAGAAGGTCAATGACACCTACGGCCACGACGCCGGCGACAAGGTGCTGGTGGCTGTGGCCGGCGCCCTCAAGCAGACGCTGCGCAAGTCGGACATCCTGGTGCGCTTCGGCGGCGAGGAATTCCTCGCCTTTCTCCAGGACACCGCGGGCGAAGGCGGCATGGTGGCGGCGGAGAAGGTGCGCGCCGCCGTCGAGGCGCTGAAGATCGCGCTGCCGAACGGGACGTTGCAAAAGACCATCTCGATCGGCGTCGCCGATTTCCCGGAGGACAGCGCCGATTTCTGGGAGGCGGTCAAGTTCGCCGACGCCGCCCTCTACGCGGCCAAGGAGCGCGGCCGCAACCGGGTGGTGCGATTCACCCCGGATCTCTGGAAGTCCGGAAACTGACCCCACGGGGCATCCGTCCCGCATAATGCGGGACGCATGAGACTTTCCATCCTGACGTTCGCCGCCGGCATCGGCTGGCTCCAGCTGCAACCCGCTCTGCCCGATATCGCCGCCCTGGCGGTCATGGCCGTGGCGGGCGTTCTGTTGCTCGCACTCTCCTTGCGCCTTCGCGCCGCGACGCCGGTGGCCGCCTTCCTTCTTGGAATCGCCTGGGCGGGGGCGCTGGCGCACCATCGTCTGGCGGACTTTCTTCCGGCCGGCAGTGAAGGGCGCGACACGGAAGTGGTGGGCGTCATCGCCAGCCTGCCGCAATACTATGAGAACGGCCTTCGCTTCGATTTCGATGTCGAGCATTCCGGCCTGCCGGCGCCCCGACGCATCTCGCTGGCCTGGCACCGCGGCTTCCGGCCCCAGGAAGATGGCGAGGTCCACGCCGCTCCGCCCTTGCATGCCGGCGAGCGCTGGCGCTTCACCGTACGGCTGAAGCGGCCGCATGGCAACCTCAATCCGCACGGTTTCGATTACGAGGCCATGCTTTTCGAACGCGGCATTCGCGCCACGGGCTATGTGCGCCCGAAACACGAATTCGCCCGGCTGGACGAATTCGTCATGCGGCCGTCCCACGCCATCGAGCGGTTGAGGGAACGAATCCGGGAACGTTTCCTGCGGGTGCTGCCCGATCAGCCCTACGCCGGCATCCTCGTCGCGCTGGCCATCGGTGACCAGCGGGCCATCGACGCATCCCTGTGGCAAGTATTCGCCCGTACCGGCGTGACGCACCTGATGAGCATTTCCGGCCTGCACGTGACCATGGTCGCGGGGCTGGCGGCCTGGATCGTTTCCTGGAACTGGCGGCGCCGCTTCCTGTTCGGCGGCCGGTTGCCGCTCCTGCTGCCCGCGCAGAAGGCGGCGGCAATCGCCGGCTTCGCGGCGGCATTCGCTTATTGCCTGCTGGCGGGCTTCGCCGTGCCGGCTCAGCGCACGCTTACCATGCTCGGCGTGGTCGCCCTCGCCCTGGCGACGGGGAGGGCCACGGCGCCCAGCCGCGTGCTGGCCCTGGCGCTGCTGATTGTGCTGCTGCTCGACCCCTGGGCAGTGCTCTCGCCGGGTTTCTGGCTTTCCTTCGGCGCTGTCGGCCTGCTCTTCTACATCGGTTCCGGCCGCCTGGGCGAAATCCGCCCGCTTGCGGCCTGGGGGCGTGCCCAGTGGGCGATGACGCTGGGCCTGGTGCCCGCGCTGCTGGCGCTGTTCCAGCAGTTCTCCCTGGTTTCGCCCATCGCCAACGCCGTGGCCATCCCGATGGTCAGTTTCGTGGCGACGCCGCTGGCGTTGCTGGGAGCCATTCCTTTGCTCGACCCGCTGCTCTGGCTGGCCCACCAGGCCATGGCGGCTCTGATGTGGTTGCTCGAGTGGCTGGCGGCCTCCGGCTGGGCGGTCTGGCAGCAGCATGCGCCGCCGGTCTGGACGGTGGCGCTGGCGCTGGGGGGCGCGGCATGGCTGCTGATGCCGCGAGGCTTTCCGGTGCGCTGGGTTGGCCTTGCGGCCTTCCTCCCGATGTTGCTCGTGCCGCCGCCGCGGCCGATGGCGGGCGAGGCGAACGTGACGGTTCTAGATGTCGGACAGGGGCTGGCGGTGCATGTGCAGACCGCCGGCCACGACCTGCTCTACGATACGGGGCCGGCCTTTTCGCCGGACGCCAACAGCGGCAACCGCATCATCGTGCCCTACCTGCGCGCATCGGGCGTGCGCCGCCTCGACGGGCTCGTCGTGACGCACGCGGACAAGGACCATTCCGGTGGCGCGGCCTCGGTGCTGGAATCGGTGCCGACGGGCTGGCTGATGACCTCGCTGCCCGGCGATCATCCCTTGCTGGCAGCGACGCCGCCGCGCCGTCCCTGCGCCGACGGCGACGCGTGGGAGTGGGACGGCGTGCGCTTCCAGCTGCTGCATCCTACGGCGCTCCAGTTCGCCCAGCCCATCCGAAAGACCAACGACATGAGCTGCGTGCTGAAGGTGACATCCCGACACGGCACTGCGCTGCTCACGTCCGACATCGAGGCGATTTCGGAAGCGGCTCTGCTCGCCCGCCACGGTGATGACCTGCATGCCGAGGTGCTGGTGGCTCCGCATCACGGCAGCCGCACGTCCTCCACGCCGGAGTTCGTGGCAGGCGTCGGCGCCCGCGAGGTGATTTTCCCCGTGGGCTATCGCAACCGCTTCGGCCATCCGAAAGAGGAGGTGGTCGCGCGATACGCCGGCACCCGGTGCTGGCGCACCGATGCCGACGGCGCGCTGACGGTGCGGCTGACAGGTGCGGGCGTTGCCGTCGCCCCGGCGCGGGCCGAACGTCGCCGATACTGGCATTCCGGGGTAGAATGAATCCGTGGCGGGTCTCCCCGCATTGAGGAATGGTGAATCGGGTCAGGTCCGGAAGGAAGCAGCCACAGCCAATATCCGCAAGTGCCGGGGGTCAGGCTCGCCACCCCGTCTCCTTCCGCAACATCCGCTTACAAACTGGCCGCTTGCCGACATATGCCGCTTACGGCCGGGTGTTGCAATGATCTCCGCCATGAGGCGCAATTCAACAGGAGAGAACCATGCGAACCAGAACCATGATCATTGCCGGCTTGATCGCTGCCGGCGCCTTTTCAGGCATCGCCGCCGCCCAGCCGGGCTTCGACGGATGCGGGCCGATGGGGCAGAGCGGCCCGGGCATGATGCGCGGCGGCGCCATGAAGGGCGGGATGGCCGATCCCGCCGCGCGGACCGAGCAACGCCTGTCCCTGCTCAAGTCCGAACTGAAGATCACACCGGAGCAGGAACCCCTCTGGCAGGCTTTTGCCGAGAAATCGAAGGCGGAAGCCGGGAAGGGCTTCAAGGCCATGCGCGATTCCGCGCAGGACCAGAACCTGACGGCGCCCGAACGGATGGACCGGATGACGGCCATGATGAAGGAGCGGCTGACCGCAATGGAGTCGGTGCGCGAGTCCTTCAAACGCCTGTATGACGCCCTGACGCCCGAGCAGAGGAAGGCGGCCGACCAGCATGCAGGCCGCATGGGCCGGCCGGCCCGCGGCCAGGGTCCGCGCGGCTCCGGCACGCCACGTCGTTGACTTTCACTTCCGGCGGGAGGTGCGGCGGGGCCACCGGCGACGGTGGCCCCGCCGTCGTTTGATAGAATCGCTTCCATGAGCTATCAGGTACTGGCCCGCAAGTGGCGCCCGAAATCCTTTACCACCCTGGTGGGGCAGGAGCATGTGGTCAAGGCCCTGACCAACGCCCTCGATCAGCGGCGCCTGCACCACGCTTATCTCTTCACCGGCACGCGCGGCGTCGGCAAGACGACCTTGGCGCGCATCGTCGCCAAGGCGTTGAACTGCGAGGCGGGCATCACGTCCGCCCCCTGCGGCGTCTGTTCGGCCTGCGCCGAGATCGACGGCGGCCGCTTCGTCGATTACATCGAGCTGGACGCCGCCTCCAACCGGGGCGTCGAGGACATGACCAGCCTGCTCGACAAGGCCGTTTATGCGCCGACCCGCGGCCGCTTCAAGGTCTACGTCATCGACGAAGTCCACCAGCTCTCCGGTCATGCCTTCAACGCCATGCTGAAGACGCTGGAGGAGCCGCCGGAGCACGTCAAGTTCATCCTTGCCACCACCGATCCCCAGAAGATTCCGGTGACGGTGCTGTCCCGCTGCCTCCAGTTCAACCTCAAGCAGATGCCGCCGGCGCAGATCGTCGGGCACCTGGCGCACATCCTGGAGGCCGAGGGCGTCCCCTTCGAGCCGGCCGCGCTCGCGCACCTGGCGAAGGCGGCGGCGGGCAGCATGCGCGACGCCCTTTCGCTACTCGACCAGGCCATCGCCCACGGCGCCGGTCGCGTGGAGGAGGCGAATGTGCGCGACATGCTCGGCACGGTCGGCGACGATTTCCTGTTCGGCATCCTCGACGGCCTAGCCGCCGGCGACGTCCGGGCCATGCTGGCGGTGGCCGAGTCGATGGACGCGAGGAGCCTGTCCTTCGATTCTGCCGCGCAGGAGCTGGCGACCTTGTTCCATCGCGTCGCGCTCCTCCAGATGGCGCCCCAGGCCATCGCCGACGAGGCCCAGCGGGAGCGCCTGGCGCCCTACGCCGCGACCTTCGACGCGGAGTTTCTCCAGCTCTGCTACCAGATCGCGATCCACGGGCGGGACGACCTGCCGCTCGCGCCCGACGAGTACGCCGGCTTCACCATGACGCTGATGCGCCTCGCCGCCTTCCGGCCGGAGACGGCGCCGCCGCTCGATGCGGCGCCGAGCCCGGCCCCCGCCGCGAAGACGCCCGCGCTCCGCCCCACCGCGCCCGATCCGACGGTTCCCCGTCCGGCCGCGAAAACCCCGCGTGCCCCGATTCCGCCCCCGTCGGAGTGGCGCGATCAGGCCGAGCGCACCAAGGCCATGGTGCAGGAGCGCAAGAACAAGGCCCTCGCCGCCATCGAGCAGGACGGCTTTGTGCGCGAGGTGATCGACCTGTTCGACGCGAGCATCGACGAATCCACCATCAAACCGGTTTGAGGAGTACAGAAAATGATGAAAGGCGGCATCGCCAACCTGATGAAGCAGGCGCAGAAGATGCAGGAGAACATGCAGAAGGCGCAGGAGGAGTTGGCGAACATGGAAGTCGAGGGCCAGTCCGGCGCTGGCGCCGTGAAGGTGACGATGACCGGCAAGCACGACGTCAAGCGCGTGACCATCGATCCGTCGGTGATGGACGACAGGGAAATGCTGGAGGACCTGATCGCCGCAGCCCTGAACGACGCCAACCGGCGCGTCGAGCAGACGACGCAGGAGCGGATGAGCGGCTTCACGGCGGGGCTCAATCTGCCGCCGGGCATGAAGCTGCCGTTCTGATGGCGGGCTCCTCCAGCCTCGACGAGCTGATCGAGGCGCTGCGCTGCCTGCCGGGCGTCGGCCCAAAATCCGCCCAGCGCATGGCCTACCACCTGCTGCAACGGGATCCGCGCGGCGCCGGCCGCCTGTCGAAGGCACTCGACCATGCCCTCGCGGCGCTGCGGCGCTGCATCCGCTGCAACACCTTCACCGAGGACGAAGTCTGCGACCGCTGCGCATCGGGGAAGCGCGACCCTTCGCAATTGTGCATCGTCGAGATGCCGGTCGACCTCAACACGATGGAGCAGACGCACGCCTACAACGGCCTCTACTACGTGCTGATGGGGCGGCTGTCCCCGCTCGACGGCATCGGGCCGAAGGAGCTGGGGTTCGAGCGCCTGCTGGCGCGCGTGTCCGACGGCGTGGTTAGGGAAGTGGTGCTGGCCACCAATTTCACCCACGAGGGCGAGGCGACGGCGCACTATCTCTCCGAGGTGCTGCACGCCCGCGGCCTCAAGGTCAGCCGCATCGCCCGAGGCCTGCCGGTAGGCGCGGAACTCGAGTATTCGGACGCCGCCAGCGTGGCCCAGGCGCTGATCGAGCGGCGTGACTACCGATAATCATGCCCCCCGGCGATAATTTCGATCAAAGGCTGCTGCGCCTGGAGGTGCGGCGCTTCGTTTCCCAGTGCCATGCCCAGGAGCCCCTCATCGTGCGATCGGATACCCTGCGCGACGTCGCCCGCTGGGCGAACATCTTCGTGCCCTATCAGGTGGCAGAGGAATACGAGGTCCGCGATGCGCTGGAGCGCATCCAGGATCTCGCCGAGACCCGCTCGAAAGAGATCATCCTGGGACAGATCGAAGACTGTCTGAAGGCGGAGCCGGAGGTCAGAGCCTCGCGCATCCGCCAGATGACGGACGACTGGACAAACCTCAGCGGCCCCTTGCGGCATCTGCGCGTCTGGGCGCAGAAGATGCTGGAAGCCAAGGAGCGGCAGGGATAGTGAACCGCGAATGGGCGACAGTGCGATCATCGAACTCCCACAGGCGGGCCGATGCAGACGATAATGCGAACCTTTGTCCAGGCGCCAGCCGGGCGGCAATGGGGCCTTGGAAGGATGGCAATGAAACGTGTAGATGATTTCCGGCTGCGACTCGGCAGGCAGGAACTGGTGCCGATCATGATCGGCGGCATGGGCGTGGACATCTCCACGGTCGAACTGGCGGTGGAAGCGGCGCGCCTGGGTGGCATCGGGCACATCTCCGACGCCATGATCAAGACGGTAGCCGACCGGCACTTCAATACCCGCTATGTCAAGGACAAGCTCAAGCTCTACAAATACAACGTCGACAATCCCGACAAGTCGGCGGTGCAGTTCAATCTCGGCCGCATCGCAGAGGCGACGAAGCTGCACGTCGCCAGGGCGATGGAGGCCAAACGCGGCGGGAGCGGCGAAGGACTGATCCTCATCAACTGCATGGAGAAGCTGACCATGAACGCGCCGAGGGAAACGCTCAAGGTGCGGCTCACGTCGGCGCTGGACGCGGGCATCGACGGCATTACGCTGGCGGCCGGTCTGCATCTCTCTTCCTTCGGGCTGATCGAGGATCATCCTCGCTTCCGCGATGCCAAATTAGGCATCATCGTCTCCTCGCTTCGCGCGCTCCAGCTGTTCCTCAAGAAGATCGCGCGCACCAACCGCCTGCCGGACTACATCGTGATCGAGGGGCCGCTGGCCGGCGGCCACCTCGGCTTCGGCATGGACTGGGCGCAGTACGACCTTGCCACCATCGTTGCCGAGATCCGACAGTACTTGGCTGCGGAAAAGCTCGATATTCCCCTGATACCCGCCGGCGGCATCTTCACCGGCTCGGACGCCGCCGCCTTCCTGGAGCAGGGCGCCGGGGCGGTGCAGGTGGCGACGCGCTTCACGGTGGCGAAGGAATGCGGCTTACCGCCCGCCGTGCAGCAGGAATACTTCAGGACCAGCGAGGGCAACATCGAGGTCAACCAGATTTCCCCGACGGGCTATCCCATGCGCATGCTGAAGAACAGCCCCGGCATCGGCGCCGGCATCCGGCCGAACTGCGAGGCTTACGGCTACCTGCTCGACAGCAATGGAGGTTGTGCCTACATCACATCCTACAATCGCGAGGTGGCGGCCCATCCCGGCGCGCGCAAGGTGTCAGTGAAGGACAAGACCTGCCTGTGCACCCACATGCGCAACTTCGATATCTGGACCTGCGGCCAGACGACCTGGCGACTCAAGGACACGACCAACAAGCTTCCCGACGGCAGCTACCAGCAGCTCACGGCCGAGCACATCTTCCGCGACTACCAGTTCAGCACGGACGGTCAGATTTCAAAACCGCTCCCCGTCGCGTAGGTAGCGCCACTGGCCGGCGGGCAGGTCGCCCAGGCGCACGCGGCCGATGCGCACGCGCTTCAAGCCCGTCACGGAGAGGCCCACCAGCTCGCACATGCGGCGGATCTGGCGCTTCTTGCCTTCCCTGAGGACGAAGCGGAGCTGGTCGGGGTTCGCCCATTCCACCTTCGCGCGTCGCAGCGGCTTGCCGTCCAGCGAGAGACCGTGGTTGAGCAGGGTCATCCCTTTCGCATCGAGTTGCCCCTCCACACGCACCAGGTATTCCTTCTCGATGTCGGAGTCTTCGCCGATCAGTTGGCGGGCGATGCGGCCATCCTGGGTCAGCACCAGCAGGCCCGTGGAGTCGATGTCGAGCCGGCCGGCCGGCGCCAGCCCCCGGAGATGGGACGGCTGGAAGCGCCGCGTCGCGTCGCGCGGATCCTGGGTCTGCGCGGAGATCAGCGCCACCGCCGGCAGATGGCCATCCTCGGCCTGGCCGGAGACATAACCCACGGGCTTGTGCAGCAGGATCGTGGCCTGCCGAGCCTGCTGCGCGCGCGCCTCGGTGGCCAGGGTAACGACGGCGGAGGGCCGGGCGCGGGTGCCCAGTTGCGTCACCCGTTCGCCGTCGACGAAGACTAGGCCGCGCTCGATGTAGGCGTCGGCCTCGCGGCGGGAGCACAGACCCCGCTCGGCCATCAGCTTTGAAATGCGCACGCCTTCGGGCGCGTCGGCGGGCGGAGTCTTGCTTTGGATCATGACGGGGAGGGCAGGGTAGAATCGGCCGCCATTCTAACCGGCCCTCTCCATCCCCGATGCCCCTGCTTTCACTTTCCCAGGCCTGTCTCGCCTACGGCCATGTGTCGCTGCTCGATCATGCCGACTTCCAGCTCGACGCCGGTGAGAGGGTGGCCCTGATCGGCCGCAACGGCAGCGGCAAGTCGTCCCTGCTGGCCGCCATCGCGGGCATGGGCGGCCTGGACGACGGCGAGGTCTGGCGCTCGCCGGGGCTTCGTCTCGCCCATATCCCACAGGAGCCGGTCTTCGACCCGTCGATCACCGTCTTCGAGACCGTGGTCGCCGAGTTTGATCGGCTCCATCAGAACGATCTGGAAATCCTGGGCGCATGGTCGGCGACCTCGCGGGCGGAGCGCGCCATCCAGCGATTCAGCCTGGACGCGGGAGCGCGGGTGGGCACGCTCTCGGGCGGGCAGAAGAAGCGCCTCGCGCTGGCCCGTGCGCTGGCGATGGAGCCGGACGTCCTGCTGCTCGACGAGCCCACCAACCACCTGGACATCGCCGCCATCGAGTGGTTGGAGGAGCTGCTGGCGGGCAGCGGCGTCACGCTGCTTTTCATCACCCACGACCGGCGCTTCCTCGACCGGCTGGCGACGCGCATCGTCGAGCTGGACCGGGGCCGGCTTTCGAGCTTTGCGGGAAAATTCTCCGAATACCAGCGGCGCAAGGCGCAGATGCTCCACGACGAGGCGCTGGCGGACGCCCGCTTCGACAAGCTGCTGGCCCAGGAGGAGGTCTGGATCCGGAAGGGCGTGGAAGCGCGCCGCACCCGCAACGAGGGCCGCGTGCGCCGGCTGGAATCACTGCGCCGGGAACGCGCCGCCCGCCGCGAACGGCTCGGCGACGCGCGGCTGGCGCTGGATGCCGGCGACAGGAGCGGCAGGCTGGTGGCCGAACTGGCGCATGTGTCCAAGTCGTTCGGCGACAAGGCCGTCGTGCGCGATTTCTCGGCCCGCATCCTGCGCGGCGACCGGATCGGCCTGATCGGCCCCAACGGCGCGGGCAAGACCACGCTGCTGCGGCTGATCCTTGGCGAGCTGGCGCCGGATTCCGGCACCGTGCGCCTCGGCACGAAACTCCAGGTGGCCTACTTCGACCAGTTCCGGGCGGCGCTCGACCCGGAGGCGACGCTGGCGGACGTCATTTCCCCCGGCTCCGATTACGTCGAGATCGGCGGCGAAAAAAAGCACGTCATCGGCTACCTCGGCGACTTCCTGTTCGCGCCGGCCCGCGCCCGCTCGCCGGTGAAGTCCCTATCCGGCGGCGAGCGCAACCGCCTGCTGCTGGCGCGGCTGTTCGCCCGGCCGGCCAACGTCCTGGTGCTGGACGAACCGACCAACGACCTCGACATCGAAACCCTGGAGCTGCTTGAACAGCTCCTGCAGGAGTACGACGGCACGCTTTTCCTGGTCAGCCACGACCGGACATTCCTCGACAACGTCGTGACGCAGACCATCGCCTTCGAGGGCAACGGCACCTGGCGCGAATACGCGGGCGGCTACGACGACTGGCTGCGCTGCCGGACGGCGCCGGTGCCGGCTGCGACGCGCAAGGCGCCGGTTCAGCCCAAGGCGACGCCCAGGCAGAACGCCGGCAAGCTGGGCTGGAAGGAGCAGCGCGAGCTGGAGGCCTTGCCGGAACGCATCGCCGCGCTCGAAGCCGAGCAGGCGGACCTCGCCAGCCGCCTCGAAGATCCGGCCGTCCACGCCGGGCTTGCGGAGGAGGGAACCCGCATCGCCGTGCGCCTGTCGGCAATCGAGGACGAACTGCTGGCCCTGCTGGAGCGATGGGAGGCGCTGGAAGCGCGCAAGTAAAAAGGCCAACCGCACGCGGTTGGCCTTTTCCATCCCGGAGCTGCCGGAATTACTGCTCGGCGACGATGGAGACGGTGACGGTCGCCACGACATCGTGATGCAGCACCACCTGCACCGCCATGTCGCCGATCTGCTTCATCGGACCTTCGGGCAGGTGAATGCTCGCCTTCTCGATTTCGACGCCCTGCGCCTGCAGCGCATCGGCGATGTCGATGTTGGTCACGGAGCCGAACAGCCGGCCGTCGACGCCGGCCTTGCGGGCGATCTGGACCGTCAGACCTTCGAGCTTGCCGGCCTTCTCCTGCGCGGCGGCGAGTTTCTCGGCCTGCGCCTTCTCGAGTTCGGCGCGCTTCGCTTCGAACACTTTCCGGTTCTCTTCGGTGGCGCGCTTTGCTATCCCTTTCGGGATCAGGTAGTTGCGGGCATAGCCCTCCTTGACCTTGACGACGTCGCCGAGGTTGCCGAGGTTGACCACTTTATCCATCAGAATCACTTGCATGGCGGTCTCCTCTTACTGGTGCAGGTCGGTGTAGGGCATCAGCGCCAGGAAGCGGGCGCGCTTGATGGCCGTGGACAACTGGCGCTGGTAGCCGGTCTTGGTGCCGGTGATGCGCGCCGGCATGATCTTGCCGTTTTCAGTGATGAAGTCCTTGAGGATGTCGACGTCCTTGTAGTCGATCTCCTCGATCTTCTCGGCGGAGAAGCGGCAAAACTTGCGCCGCTTGAACAGGCTACGACCCTTGTCGTCCTTCTTCTTGGCGCCTATCTTGCTTTTAGGTTTGAATGCCATTTTTGTTTCCTTCCAGAAATTCGATTTCGTTTACATGCAGTACGGGAGTCCGGCTCTTGACGCTCCTGGCGGCCAGGAACCCCGTCACACACAATCCGTCACCGGGTTTTCTCCCCGTCAGCAACAGCGCCGGGGAACCCAGTGCCACGCAGCCCATCTCGCATTCGACCCGCCTGGAAACCCCTGCTTCTGCCTGCTCGGAGAAATGCCCCAGCCGGAATTCGATGACAGGGATGCCCGCGGGCGTATGCCGCAACGATCCCCGCTCCAGCAACCGGCCTGCCAGACGAACATGGTTGGCCGTGCCTGCGGAAGTCGATGTGAGGTCAGGCAGCAACGACCTCCGCCGGCTTGGCTTCCATTCGCGGCGTCAGCGACTTGGACTTCTCTTCCTTCATCATCGGGGAAGGCGTCGTCACGGCCTTGGTCATCTTGACCGTCAGGTGGCGCAGCACGGCATCGTTGAATTTGAATGCGTGCTCGAGTTCGGCGAGCGTTTCGCCGTCGCATTCGATGTTCATCAGGGCGTAGTGCGCCTTGTGCACCTTCTGGATCGGATAGGCCATCTGGCGGCGGCCCCAGTCCTCGATGCGGTGAATGGCGCCGTTGCGGCCGGTGACCAGCGTCTTGTAACGCTCGATCATCGCCGGCACCTGCTCGGACTGGTCCGGGTGAACGATGAATACCACTTCATAATGTCGCATGCATGCTCCTTATGGCTTAGAGCCCCCCCGCATGCGGAACGGGTGGGGCAAGGGTTGAAAGGGCAACAATTCTACCGGGGAACTCTTGTATTAACAAGGAACTTGATGCAAGCTTTTGCGCCGGTCATCCGACATCAATCAAGGACAGGAAACGCCGATAGTGTCGGTATTATCATCGCGTACCGGATATCCTCCAACGACTGACGTTGCCACGATGATCGATTCCCCCTTCCCGGACATCAATTCCTGGGTGCTGTTCTACGGCGAGGCCGAACTGCCTGTGTTGCGGCATACCGTCAAGGAGCTTGATCGGCTTCGGGAAACTGCCGAGAAGGTCAACGGTCGCGTCCTCTCCTCCGTCATCCTTCAGGATCCGCTGATGACGCTGCGGGTGCTGGCCTATATCGAGGAGCGCCGCCGCAAGAGCCAGACCGCGGACATCACGACCATCGAGCGGGCGCTGATGATGATCGGGATCGATCCCTTCTTCCAGCATTTCAGGGATCTGCCACTGGTCGAGGAACACCTCAAGGCCCATCCCAAGGCTCTGCTCGGCCTGCTCAAGGTCATCAACCGGGGGCGTCGCGCCACCCGATGGGCGCGCGACTGGGCCATGATGCGCCATGACCTCGACGTGGACGAAATCACCGTCGCCACCTTGCTGCATGATGTCGCCGAGATCATGATGTGGTGTTTCGCGCCCAATCTAGCCCTGCAGGTCCGCGACATGCAGGCCGAAGACCGGACGCTGCGGAGCGCGGACGTCCAGGAGGGGGTTTTCAACGTGCCGCTGTATGACCTGCAACTGGCGCTCGTCAAGATGTGGCACCTGCCCGAACTGTTGGCCACCCTGATGGATCGCAGCAACGCCGGTCATCCGCGTGTCAGGAACGTGACCCTGGCCGTCGATCTGGCACGCCATTCCGCCAATGGCTGGGACGATGCCGCCCTGCCCGATGATTTCGCCGCCATCGAGGACCTGCTGCACGTCCGCCACGAAACGCTCATGCAGCGGCTGGGCGTACCCCAGCCCGAGGCGTTGTCCCAGCCGCCCCCCGAGCCGGAAGCCGGCGGCGAAAAGGTCTGAGGCAAGCCGGCGAAGACCATTACCCCTTTCAGGAGAACACACCATGGACATGGGTACGCTGCTGTTCCTCGGATCGATCGTCGTTGCCGCCATCTACGGGATCACGCTTTACAACGGCCTGGTGCAACTGAAGCACGCGGTGGCCAAGGCCTGGGCCAACATCGACGTCCTGCTCAGGCAGCGCCACGACGAATTGCCAAAGCTGGTGGAAACATGCAAGCAGTACAAGCAGTTCGAGCAGGAGACCCTGCAGCGGGTCATCGAGGCGCGTTCGAGGGTGCAGTCGGCGCGCGAGCATCAGGACGTGACGGCGCTCGGCGCGGCGGAGGGCGCATTGCGCCTGGGGCTGGGCCATATTTTCGCCGTCGCGGAAGCCTACCCCGAACTCAAGGCCAACGAGAACTTCATGCAGTTGCAGGGCCGCATCACGTCGCTCGAAAACGCCATCGCCGACCGCCGCGAGTTCTACAATGAAGCCGTCAATATCAACAATGTGCGCATCGAGCAATTCCCCGATACGATCGTCGCCCGCCTGTTCAACTTCGACGCCAAGCCCCTGCTGGAATTTTCCGTCGCCGAAAAGGCGGACGTGGACATGAAGGCGCTGTTCCGCTGAGGACGCCGGAATGCTGGTCCGGCTGCGGCGCGAGTATGGGCAGCTGATCACTTCCGGCGGCCAGCTTGTCCTGCTGGCCCTCGGCGCGCAGATCGATACGCCGGCCGGATGGGCGGCCACCGCCCTCCTGATCGCCCTCGTCAGTCTTTTTGCCTGGATATCGGCCATGCGCCGGGCGCGCGCCATCTCCGACATGCCCACCTCCCGTGTGGCCTCGGCGGCGCAGGGCTATGTCGAGCTGCTGGGGAAGGGCCTGCCGCTGGCCGGCACGCCCGTCGTCTCACCGCTGACCTCCCGGCCCTGCCTCTGGTACCGCTTCCGGATCGAGCGGCGCGAGAACGACAAGTGGGTGCATGATGACAGCGGCGAATCCGATGCGTCGTTCATCCTCGACGATGGCAGCGGCCAGTGCCTGGTCGACCCCGAGGGCGCCGAAATCCTGCCGCCGCGGCACGAGCGATGGACCGCCAATGACCGTCGCTACAATGAGTGGCTGATGCTGGAACGCGATTCGGTCTACGTCCTCGGCTATTTTGTGACGAAGGGAAGCGCGGACCTGCGGCTGGATCTCGCGGAAGATGTCAGGGCGCTGCTTGCGGAATGGAAAACGGACGAGCGGCAACTGCTTTCCCGCTTCGACCTGGACGGCAACAGCGAGCTCGACATGCGCGAGTGGGAGCTGGCGCGTCGGCAGGCCCGGCGCGAAGTGGCCGCCAGCCACCGCATCATCCGGGCCCAGGCGGAATTGCATGTCATGCGTCGCCCCGACGACGGGCGCCTGTACCTGATATCGGGCCAGCCGCCGGAGCGCCTGGCCCGCCGCTATCGCTGGTGGTCGTTCGCCCATCTGGCCATGTTCTTTTCGGCACTGGCCGGGCTTTCTGCCGCGCTGCGCATGAGCGGATGACGCGCGCGTTGGCAATCGGTTGCCGTACCCGCTAGAATGGCGGCCCTGGCGCGGCCCCGGTAGCTCAGTGGATAGAGCGGCCCCCTCCTAAGGGGCAGGTCGGACGTTCGATTCGTCTCCGGGGCGCCATTGGCCTCGATGCAGCGCAGCCGGTCGTCATTCGGCGGGCGGCGATTTCTCCATGAAGGAGCGGTGTCTGCCGGAATCCGCGACATGTCCGGTCCACCACAGGATCAGGAATCTCTGAAGCTCGGTTTTATCGAAGTTTTCCGTCGTAATGATATTGGCCGCCAGATACTCGAACTCGTCGCGTTCGTTTTTATGTTCTTCGAGCATGCGGCAACCGAAGCGGGCAAGGAGTTCCTCCTCGGTCGAATAGTGCTTGTGTGCACGGGTCATCAGTTCATCGAGGGATTCCTGGAATTTCAGGTCGACCTCCCGACCAGAGCCGGAGGCGCAATCGGCGAGGGCGTCGCATTGCGCCAGGATGTCCCTGTGCTGGTTGTCCAGGGTTTCGTTTCCGACGAGATAGTCGGAGTTCCATTGCGCGCGGTTCGGCACGGCTAAAATCCCAGCGACTCGACGACGGCGACCAGATCGGCGAAGCTGGCCGATTCGAGTTTCGCCACCAGCGCGACCTTGTCGAGCCCGTCGCATTCGAACGCGGTCAGTTCCACTTCGTCGGGCAGTTCGCGGATTTCCAGCGGCGACATGAACCCGATGTGG